>SEEV01000258.1 GCA_004211695.1 Rhodococcus sp. (in: high G+C Gram-positive bacteria) | reverse complement strand
CGGTGGAAGGTCAAGGCCCTCACTTCGGCTGCTCTGACCAGTCTCAGCGTCGCGGAGGAGGAGCTTCGGGCCCTCCGTAGCGCGGGCGCGTTCTTCGGTCTGCTGGACGTGGACGACGAGTTCTTCGTCGTGCTCCGGCCGGCGCCGTCGGGAACGCGGCTGCTGCTGTCCGACGCGACCGCCGCCATCGACTACGACATCGCCGCCGACGTCCTCGAGGCGCTCAACATCGAGGTCCCGGACATCGACCCGGACGAACTCGACGACATCGAACCCTGGGAGGAGGGCGACCTGTCGCTGCTCTCCGACCTCGGTCTGCCCGAACCCGTTCTGGCGGTCATCACGTCCGAGACGGACCTCTACCCGGACGAGCAGCTGGGGATGATCGCGCAGCGGCTCGGGTTCACCACGGAGCTGGCCGGAGTCCTCGACAAGCTCCCCCGGTAGTTTCCGGCCGCCGTGACACTCCGGGACGACGAGCGGATGATCCGCGCGGCGATCGAGGCGGCCCGCGCCGCCACCGACGCGGACGTGCCGGTCGGCGCGGTGGTGTTCGACGCCGACGGGGTCGAGGTGTCGCGGGCCGTGAACTCGCGCGAGGCGATGTCGGATCCGACGGCGCACGCGGAGATCATCGCGTTGCGGGCGGCCGCGCGGGTGTACGGCGACGGGTGGCGCCTCGAGGGGGCGACGCTGGCGGTGACGCTGGAGCCGTGCACGATGTGCGCGGGCGCCCTCGTGCTGGCCCGGATCTCGCGCGTCGTGTTCGGGGCGTGGGAGCCGAAGACGGGTGCCGTCGGCTCACTCTGGGACGTGGTCCGCGATCGCCGGCTCACTCATCGTCCGCAGGTCAGGGGTGGTGTCCTCGAGGACGAATGCGCCGGCATCCTCGAGGATTTCTTCCGTGAACGCCGCTGACCGGTTTCAAACCCTTTCGTGGGGTACTCGACAGTGTGTGGCCGGGTCCACCTGACCCGTGCTTCTCTGGAGGAAGGCGCCGACGAGGTGCCGCCGGACCCGGGGTCGGGTCCGAAAACGGATTCACGGAGGTATCTCATGGGAATCGCTGACAAAGGCGCCACATCCGGTAAAGTCACCGGCGGTGGCGTGTCCGAGCGGCCTAAGGAGCACGCCTCGAAAGCGTGTGACGGGTAACCCCCGTCCGAGGGTTCAAATCCCTCCGCCACCGCCAAAGCTCCCCACCTGCTCACGCAGGTGGGGAGTTTTTTTGTACGGGCCGTCGTTCACAGCGCACTCCCAGGTCGTAGCGAGTGACAGCAATTGAAGCTGCAACTAGCCTGATCTCATGAAAAAGCTGTGGTGGTTGGTCGGCGCAGTAGTCGTTGTGGTTCTCGCGGTGCTGGTCGGACCGTGGTTCTACGGCCAGTTCATCGCAGAGGACGACGCTCCGGCGGCCTCGGTGTCCACCGAGGGCGCGGAAGCCGCCACCGGGTCGGTCGACGGGCAGTGGACCGTCACACCGGGTCAGGGCTCCAACCAGACCGCAGCGGGGTACACCGTCCACGAGATCCTCAACGGCGCCAGCGTCACCGTGGTCGGGTCGACCGGCGACGTCACCGGCACCGCGACCGTCGAGGGCGAGAAACTCACCGCCGGCGAGGTGACGGTGCAGGTGGCGACCATCGCGACCGATCAGTCCCGCCGCGACAACCAGTTCCGCGGCAATGTCATGGACACCGGCACCTTCCCGACCGCCACGTTCACCGTCGACTCCCCGGTCGACCTGTCGGGGCTACCCGCGGACGGCTCGGTGGGAACGGTCACCACGCAGGGCACGCTGACCCTCAAGGGCCAGTCGCGTCCGGTGTCCGTCGACATCGATGTGCTGCGCTCCGGCGACGATCTCATCGCGTCGGGCAGCATCCCGGTGACGTGGACGGACTTCGGTGTGACGCCGCCGTCACTGGGCTTCGTGACCGTGGACGGCAACGGCACGGTCGACTTCCTGGTCAGCTTCGCGCGCTCCTGACGGCGCCCAGCCGGGCGGTCCGAAGACGTAACCCAGCTTGTCGCGCCAGGACGAGGCCCGGCGCCAGTCCCGTGCGATGGCGGCGTATTCGTGGGTTTGCAGCTTCCAGATGTTGTAGGTGCCCACCGGCTTGGTGAGTCCGTAGGTGGGGCGGTGGGTTTCGGGTTGGAAGGTGCCGAACATCCGGTCCCACACGATGAGGATTCCGGCGTAGTTGCGGTCGAGGTATTCGGGGTCGCAGCCGTGGTGGACGCGGTGGTGGGAGGGTGTGTTGAAGACGAATTCGACGGGTCGGGGGAGTGTGTCGATGCGCTCGGTGTGGACGAAGAACTGGTAGACGAGGTTCACGGAGAATCCGATGAACACCATCCACGGGGGAATGCCGATCAGCGGCAACGGAATCCACATCAGGATCTCGGCGCTGTTGTTCCACTTCTGCCGCAGCGCGGTGGAGAAGTTGAAGTACTCGCTCGAGTGGTGCGCCTGGTGGGTGGCCCAGATCAGCCGGATGCGGTGCGACATCCGGTGGTACGTGTAGAACAGCACGTCGACGCCGAGGATGAGGATCACCCACGTGTACCAGGCGTCGGCGGGCAGGTGGCACGGCGCGAGGTACACCCAGATGGCGGAGTACCCGATCAGGGCGAGGAGTTTCCAGAACGTCGTCGTCAGAATCGACACGGCGCCCATCGCGACGCTGGCCCGCGCGTCGCGACGCTCGTAGCCACCCCGCACCGGGCGGGACCGTCCGTCGGGGCCGGTGGCTGCGTCTTCGAGGTGCCGGGCCGCGAACCATTCGATGGCCAGGAACAGGACGAACGCCGGGATGGCCAGTGTCACCGGTTCGTGCAGTGGCGTCAGCAGCGCCGAGTTCCAGGCCGACGTCACGGTGTCCCACATTGCTTCCTCCACGACAAGACGAGCGTCCAGGTCAATGTACCCCGACGTGACGGGCATCACTGAGTTGCCCATTTTCATACTCGGGTGGTAGGAATTCGGTGTGCACATCACCGCCAAGGTGGACTACGCCGTGCGGACGCTGATCGAACTGGCCGCTGCCGGGCCGTCACCGTCCAAGGCCGAGTTCCTGGCACAGTCGCAGACCATCCCGCACAAGTTCCTCGAGGCCGTCCTCGCCGATCTCCGGCGCGGGGGACTGGTGAACAGCCGGCGCGGCCCCGACGGCGGCTACTGGCTCGCCCGCCCCGCCGAGGACATCACCATCGCCGACGTGATCCGGACCGTCGAGGGCCCGCTGGCGTCGGTGCGCGGCGAGCGACCCGAGGACGTCGACTACTGCGGGCCGGCCGCCCCACTGCAGGACGTGTGGATCGCGGTGCGGGTGAACCTGCGTGCCGTGCTCGAGAACGTGAGCCTGGCGGACGTGGCGAACGGACAGTTGCCGAGTTTCCTCACCACTCTCACCTCCGACCCGGGGGCCTGGGAGCGTCGTTCCCGCCCGGCTACGTCGGCGGACGAGGGCGCAGTGCGCGGCTGATCGTCCGGCCGGCGGCGCGCACCAGCGGGACCAGCGCATTCACCGACGCGCCCTCCGCCGACACCACCAGTGACACGGCCGCGATCGCCGTTCCGGGGCGTTCGAAGATCGGTGCCGCGACGGAGACGGCGTCCATGGTCACCTGCCGATCACTGATCGCGACCTCGGATCGGCGGATCTCGGCGAGCGTCCGTCGCAGTACGGCGGGGTCGGTGACGGTCCGGTCGGTGAACTTCTCGATCGGCCCGGCCAGCACCTGATCCTGCACGTCGGCGGGCATGTACGCGAGCAGGGCCAGACCGATGCCGGACGCCGTCAGCGGGAATCTGCCGCCGACGCGGGTGTGCACGGGCACGGCCTTCTGGCCGGCGATGCGCTCGACGAACACGACCTCGGTGCCCTCGCAGATTCCGAGTTGGACGTTCTCCCGGGTGATCTGCGACAGGTCTTCCATGACGGGCATGGCCAGTTCACGCAGCATCGTGCCGCGGGGTGCGAGCGACGCGATCTCCCACAGCTTGAGGCCGACGGTGAAGCGTCCGCTGCTGTCCCGCTCGAGCGCGCCCCATTCGATGAGATCACTGGTCAGCCGGTGCACGGTGCTCAGCGGATACCCGGACTTCCGGGACAGGTCGCTGAGGGTCAGCCGCGGAGCCGCGGGCGTGAAGAGTTCGAGGAGCCGCAACGAGCGGATGGTCACCGAACCGGTGATCGCCATGGCTCGTTCTCCATCTCACATTTCCAATGTCAGACGTGGGCAGGTCGCACGCGAGACGCAGATCATCATAGTGTCGTTGGCGGCCTGCTCGTCTGCTGTGAGCAGGGAATCCCGGTGGTCGACCGTGCCGCCGAGGACGGCCGTCTCGCAGGTTCCGCAGGTCCCTTCCTCGCAGGACGAGAGCACCTGGACGCCGGCGGCAGTGACGGCCTGCAGGATCGACTGCTCGGGGGCGACGGCGACGGTCTTGCCGCTGAGGGCCAGCTCCACCTCGAATCCCTCGGCCCGAACCGGCTCCTCGAGGTCCTTGGCGGCGAAGCGCTCGATGTGCAGGGCGCCGGACGGCCAGCCGTCGCAGTGACCGGTGACGGCGTCGAGCAGCGGCGCAGGCCCACAGCAGTAGACGAGCGTGTTGTCGCGGACCTCGCCGAGCAGGCCGGGCAGGTCGATCAGGCCGCGCTCGTCCTGGGGGTGGACCACCACTTTGTCGCCGAAGTGCGCGACCAGGGTGTCGGCGAACGCCATCGAACTGCGGCTGCGTCCGCCGTACACGAGGGTCCAGTCGGCGCCGGCGTTCTCCGCCGCCCGCGCCATCGTGAGGATCGGGGTGATCCCTATGCCACCCGCGATGAACACGTACCGCGGCGACGGCTCGAGTTCGAAATGATTGCGCGGCCCGCGGACGGTGACGTGGTCGCCCTCGCTCAGCTTGTCGTGCACGAACTGGGAACCGCCGCGGCCCAGCGCCTCCCGCAGCACGGCGACCCGCCACGTTCCGGTGTCGGCCGGGTCGCCGCACAGCGAATACTGCCGGGTGAGCTCCGAGGTGAGCACCAGATCGATGTGCGCGCCGGGCGTCCACGCCGGCAGGTCGGCGCCGGACGGGTCGCGGAACTCGAGGACGACGACGCCGTCGGCGCCGGTGGTCCGGTTGGTCAGCTGCAGGTCGAGTACGGCTTCGGGTGCGGTAGGCATGGCGGTATCTCCGGGTCAGACGGGAACGGGAGCGGATTCCGGCGCGGCGGGCAGCGGTGCGGCCGTCGCCGGCGGATCCACGGGACGGTGTCCGTGAGGATTCACGGCGCGGTGTCCCTCTGGGTGGGCGAGCAACCACTCCCACAGGGCGGCGGGTTCTTCGGCCACGTGGCGGGCGCCGCAGTGGCACTCGCCCTCGAGCAGGTCGGAGCCCGGGAGCCACACGATGCGCATCACGTTGGAGCCGCGGAGCATCCTGGTCGGTTCCACGGGCTCAGCCCGCCGCCACGGCGGTGACGGCACGGGGCGCGTCCACCAGCTTCTTCAGGATCCGGCGTGCACCGAGCCCACCGGCGTCGATGTTGATCGACAACTCCTGGTAGCCGTCCTTCTCGGTGTCGAGGGCCTGCTGCAGGACGTTCAGCGCGACGACGTCCTGCATCACGACGGTCCGGTTGTTCTCGGCCAGGAACGTCGTGACCTCGTCGTCGCCGAGGGCGAAGTCGCGGGCCACCGCCCAGAAGTCGAGGGTGGAATTCTCCGTGGACGGGGTGATCGCGTAGACGATCTCGCTGTGGAACGCGTGCGGGTCGGAGCCGTCGTCGCCGGGCAGCGGTGCGCCGACCGGGGCGATGCGGCTGTGCAGCAGGTACAGGCAGGGCGGGGTGTACTCGATGTCCTGCCAGCGGGTGATGCGTCCCTCGATGCCGGTGGACGTGGAGTAGAACGGCGGGCACTCGGCGTCGTCCATGTGCCGGGACACGTAGATGACGTTCCGGTCCTCGTCGATCTCGGTGGTGATCGGGGTTTCGGCCACCTCGGGGGTGCCGATGTAGCCGCCGTGCAGGTACGTCTCGTGGGAGAGGTCCATCAGGTTGTCGACGAGCAGGCCGTAGTTGCATTCGATCGGTTCCATGCCGGACACCACCGTGTAGTCGGGGGAGTCCATCCACGGTGCTCGGGGGATGCGGGTGGGGTCGCCCTGCTCGGGGTTCTCCGGGTCGGCGATCCACACCCACACGAACGAGTCCTGCTCGACCACCTGGTACGACTTCAGCCGGGCGGTGCGGGGAACGCGGGCCTGGCCGGGCACGAACACGCAGCCGCCGTCGCTGCCGTAGGTGAAACCGTGGTAGCCGCAGACCACTGTGTCGCCGTCGAGCCGGCTCGGCGCCTCGGACAGCGGGTAGCGGCGGTGTACGCAGCGGTCGCTCATCGCGACGGCGTCGCCGGCCTCGGTCCGCCAGAACAGGATCGGCTCCTCGCAGATGGTGCGGGAGAGCAGTTCGCGTCCGACCTCGCGGCCGTAGGCTGCGACGTACCACTGGTTGCGGGCGATCGTGGACATGAGGGCCTCCGGAATATGCTGGGCTGCGGCGTCATTCGTGACGCCGGACTCGGTGAGGCATCGGCGTCGTCCCCACCACTGTGCGGTACCGGAGGTGATCCACCACGCTCGGTTTCCGAATGTCGGAAGGGTGAATTCCGTCAGGGCTTGCGCACGAGATAGGCGAACATCGTCACCGACATGTGAAAGTCGCCGCTGCGGGCGGCGGCGTTCAATTGGTCGAGCAGTGCGACGCGCTCGGCCTCGGTGATCGCCCCCTCCGCGACGGCGGCGACGGTCATCATCTGGACGAGCGGGCCCGTGGCGTCGTCGGGATCCTGGATCAGCGCCTCCGTGCCGATGTCCTCGACGGCGAGTCCGGCGGCGGTGAGCTGCCCGGGGAGTCGGCGCCCGGAGTGCGGGTTGGCGGTGTGCGAGAGCATCACGTCCATGATCCGCTGCAGCATCTCCGGTTCGCCGGGGTGCATGATCGCCGTCCCCCAGTCACTGTCCACGATGACGGCGCGGCCGCCCGGTCGGAGGACCCGCGCGATCTCTGCCGCCGCGCGGTCCGGTTCGCTCAGGTGCTGGAAGACGCGCTCGCTCCGCGCGACGTCGAGGCGTTCGTCGGGGAAGGGCAGCGAGTACGCGTCGCCGACGACGAACTGCGCGGTCGAGCCCACCTCCGCGGTCCGCTCCCGGGCGAGGACGACCATTCCGGGGTTCGGGTCGAGTCCGATCGCGCGACCCGAGGCGGTGACCGCCGCGGCAAGGGTCCGTGTCTCCGATCCGGTGCCCGAACCGATGTCGAGGGCACTCTCGCCGGGCTGCACGTGCAGGGCGGCATGCGACCACTCGCGCAGCCGCCGGATACCCGGGCGCGCGGCCTGCAGGTCGAGAACGGAGGCGAGTTGGTCCAGTGCGGCGCGGTCGATCTCGTCCGCCCGGAACGACAACGGCACCGTCGGATCGGACATGTTCCCACCGTAACGCCCCGGTGACTCCCGCCACAGTGTCGCGAGAACTGTGGGCAACAACATAAAAATTGCGCTCTCGCGCAAATTTGCAGAGCTCTGCAAGTTCTGTACCGTGGGAGTAGTGATTTCGGAAATCGGTCTGCGGGACCGCAAGAAGGCCGCAACCCGCGCAGCCCTCAGCGGCGCCGCCGCACGCCTGGCCCGAGCGCTGGGCATCGAATGCGTCACCGCCGACGCCATCGCGTCCGAGGCGGGGGTCTCGACTCGGACGTTCCACAACTACTTCTCCAGCAAGGAGGAGGCGGTACTCGCGCACTTCGAGCAGTCCGTCCACGACTGGGTGAATCTGCTCCGCGCCCGCCCCGAGGACGAGCCGATCTGGGATTCCCTCGAGCACGTGGTGGTCCAGATCGTCACCGATCCCGCGAAACCGCTCGAAGAGACCGCCGTAATGATGGAGCTCGTCGAGACCAGCCCCGCGCTGCTCGCGAAGAAGCTCGAAGTGCACCTGCGCGTCACCCGTCTGGTCGGTGAGGTGATCGCCGAACGCACGGGCACGAACATCGACACCGACCTCTACCCCAACCTGCTGCACCTCGCGGTCGGGTCGGCGTGCAAGGCGTCGCTCGACCTGTGGATGAGCGGCAGGTCCGGTGCGAGCGGACCCGAAGAACTGGTCCGCGACGCCATGCGTCAACTCCGGCAGGGAATCCCGCAGCCGTAGTCGGCTGCCCCGAACCACTCCTCGTTCCACCGACTCAGAAGGAGCCTCTCGTGGCCACCTATCTCTACCGGATCGGCAGATTCGCCTACCGGCGAAAAGGCGCGGTCCTCAGCGTCTGGTTGGTGATCCTGGTCCTCATGGGCGTCGGGGCGGCCACGCTCTCCGGGCCGACCAAGGACTCGTTCTCCATCCCGGGCACCCCCGCGCAGCAGGCGCAGGACCTCATGGCCGAGCGCTTCCCCGAAGCCGCCGGCAGCGACCCGATGAACGCGGTCAGCGCGCGATACGTGTTCGCCGCACCCGAGGGCCAGACCCTCGAGAGCGAGCAGAGCCGTCAGGCGATGGACGCGGTGCTCACCAAGGTGCGCGGCATCGAGCAGGTGCAGGACGCCGCCAAGGTCGATCCCGCCACCGCCTCGGGCGCCGACGCCGCGAAGGCGCTGGTCAACCCCGTCACCGCGAACGAGCAGCTCGTCGAGATGGCGAAGTCGTCGGCGGCCGACAAGGGCATCAGCGAAGAGACGGCCGTCGCGAACGCGGAGGCACTGTCGCCGCTCAACTCCGACAAGACCGTCGGCTACGTCGAGGTGCCGTTCAAAGGCGGCATGGGTGACGTCGACCAGGCGCTGCGCGATCAGATCTCGTCCGCGGCCGACGCGGGCCGCAACGCCGGACTGACCGTCGAGATCAGTGGTTCCGCCGCCAACGAAGCCGAGCCGCCAGGCGGTGCCACCGAACTCGTCGGCATCGGCGTGGCCGCCGTCGTGCTCGCCCTGACGTTCGGTTCGCTCGTCGCCGCGGGTCTGCCGCTGATCACCGCGATCATCGGCATCATGATCGGCAGCCTCGGCATCACCGTCGCCACCGGATTCACCGACCTCAGCTCGATGACGCCCACGCTGGCCATCATGATCGGCCTGGCCGTCGCCATCGACTACTCACTGTTCATCGTGTCCCGATTCCGGCACGAACTCTCGCTCACGGAGAACCGCGCCGAAGCGGCCGGACGTGCCGTCGGCACCGCCGGATCCGCCGTGGTGTTCGCCGGGCTCACCGTCATCATCGCGCTGATCGCCCTGCGCGTCGTCGGGATCCCGTTCCTCTCCGACATGGGCGCGGCCGCCGCGTTCACGGTGTTCATCGCCGTGTCGATCGCGCTGACCCTCCTGCCCGCGATCCTCGGGTTGTTCGGGAAGAAGGCGTTCGCAGGCAAGATCCCGTTCCTCAGCAGTCGTGACCTCGAAAACGACGAGGGCAAGCCGAGCCTCGCGCTGCGCTACATCAGCGCCGTGGTCCGCCGGCCCGCGATCCCGCTGATCGCAGGAGTCGTGGTGCTCGGAGCGCTCGCGATTCCCGCGACGGGCCTGAGCCTCGCTCTGCCCAGCGAGGGCACCGGCGACCCCGCCACCAGCTCGCGGCAGGCCTACGACCTGGTGAGCGAGGGCTTCGGCCCCGGCAAGAACGGTCCGCTGCTCGTCGTCGTCGATGCCAAGGACGTCACCACCGGCACCCCGTCCGAGGCGTTCGGTGAGGTCGTGAAGACCATCACCGCGCAGGACGACGTGTCCAACGCCCAGGTCGTGGGAGTGAACAAGGCCGGCGACACCGCGCAGATCCTGGTGACGCCGAGCAGTGCCCCGAGCGATCCGGCCACCATGACTCTCGTCGACAACATCCGCGGTGCCGAGGCCGCCCTGCACGACTCGATCGGCGTCAACTACGGCGTCACCGGGCAGACCGCGCTCGAGGGCGACGTGTCCGAGACGCTGCAGGACGCGCTGATCCCGTACCTCGCGGTGGTCGTGGGTCTGGCGTTCCTCCTGCTGCTGCTGGTGTTCCGCTCGGTGCTCGTGCCGCTGACCGCCACGCTCGGCTTCCTCCTCAGCGTCGCGGCCACCTTCGGTGCCACGGTCGCGGTGTTCCAGGAAGGCTGGGGCGGCATCATCGCCAACCCGCAGCCGATCGTCAGCTTCATGCCGATCTTCCTGATCGGTGTCGTGTTCGGTCTCGCGATGGACTACCAGGTGTTCCTGGTGACCCGGATGCGGGAGGAGTACGTGCACGGCGCGACCGCGAAGCAGGCCGTCACGGTCGGTTTCAACCACGGCGCCCGGGTGGTCAGCGCCGCCGCGGTCATCATGATCTCGGTGTTCGCGGCCTTCATCGCCGAACCGAACTCGTTCATCAAGTCGATCGGCTTCGCGCTGGCGGCGGCCGTGTTCTTCGACGCCTTCGTCGTCCGCATGGTCATCATCCCGTCGGTGATGGCACTGCTCGGCGACAGGGCCTGGTGGCTGCCGAAGTGGCTGGACAAGATCCTGCCCAACGTCGACATCGAGGGCGAGAAGCTGAAGAAGGTGCTGCACGACGCCGACGAGCCGCTGCAGCCCGTCCGGTAGGCGGCTCCGCCGCCCGTGAGTGGTTGACGAGCGTCTGGACTCGTCAACCACTCACAAGGCCGCAGGCCCCCCGAAAATCCGCGGGCCTGCGGTCGTTTCTGTTGGTAACCTTCGGACATAATGATGACCCGCCAGGATCGCTGCCCATGTTGAATGCCCTGCTCACCACGTACCTCCGCCCG
>SEEV01000721.1 GCA_004211695.1 Rhodococcus sp. (in: high G+C Gram-positive bacteria) | reverse complement strand
CCCCCACCCAACGACACGCCTTCGAACTGCTCGGCGCCACCATCCCCCTCACCCTCACGTAGCCAGACCAACCACACCAGAAACGACGAACCCCCAGTTGAACTGGGGGTTCGGCCGCTCCGCCGCCGTAACTTCGGGTTATGGGTCGAGGCCTACGGCCGATCCCTGACCGACCCCACCGGACCATGGAACGAATTCGCCGAGGCAACCGTGACCGACTGGCTGGACGTCCTCGCATCGGCACAACCGGAACGCACACGCGGCACCACTGGTGCGCGCGATCAACGGACCAGTGTGCTCGCCGCACTCCGCGGTGCGTTGTTGGACCTGCTTGCCACCGGCGACTCACAACGCACAACAGCCGCGGTCGATCACATCCTCGCCGCGCTGCACACCGCTCAGTCCGACAGTCGCCACCGCTCCTGAAACCCCTGCGCGGCAACGACTATCGGTCGCAGACGCGGTTGGCACTTCTGTCAACTCACTTGCCCGGGTCATTCAGGGCAACTGGGTGCCGGTCACATTCGACAGTTCCGACGTCTGTTACGACATGGACGTGCCGGGGTTCTCCCCGCATCACCGACAACCTGTGCGAGGTGCACAAGGCCACACCCATCCACGGTGTCGGCTGGGGGCAGGAGGGCGACGACGCGGCCGTTCCAGGCGTGACACGTACGTGGTACACCCCGGGTGGACCCGTGGAAGAGGAACTTCACGTCGTCGTCACTGAGCGCCTGCGCCTGTCGGCGGTGACCGAGGAGTTCGCACCCGCACGAGCGCGCGCCCGAACGTCCCCCGAGGTGACGTCACCCTGATTCGGTGGATCGGGGCTCAATCACCAGTGCAACAGTCGCAGCCACGACGCTGCCGCTGAGGATTCCGGCAAGCGCGGTAGCCCACCGCTGTCCAACCGAAGCATCGATGGAGGTCAGTGCGCTTACCAGCATTGCTGCCGACCCAGCCAATGCCAGGGTGACGGTCGAGCGCAGAAACTGGCTGGCCCCGTTGTGGAATCGCAGAAGCGTCGGGGGGATCAGTACGTTCGAAACAATGAGCAGTGCAATGCCGACGTAGAGCAAAACATTCATTGGTTTCCTCCCACAGGGCGGTGGACGGTGAGGGTCGAGCTCCTAGCTTGCCGAAGACCAGTGCCGGCCACCGACGTGACGGGTAGTCAAGGCGTCGTGGTTGCTCAGGCGCACGTGTCCTGACCTCCTTCCAGGAGTGTCGTTGTGCAAACGCGCGGATATCGTGATTCCGGCAAGGGCACTGGGAGAGAAGAAGTGGCGCGCGCCGCCACGTCATACATCCGCGGGACTGCGTGTGGGGTTACTCCCGCCAACTTCACCCACTCTTCCATTGATGCCCGGGCGCAACGCCGGTACTCCCCTACCAAAAACTGCGAACTAATTGAGCAAACATCGCCGATGCCCTCATGGGCGGGGCAGGATGTTCTCGCAGCATGCGAACGTGGATTGCCCCAGCTCGCGCATGTCCCTCAACTGAATTGGGCAGGTGCCGCAGCCGCGTGCGGAGGGCTGACAGCTTGACTCCGGCACGGTAGGTGACGGGTGAGGCTGCCATAAGGGATGGCCGGCCCGCGCCACTGCTTTTGTCGTTCCCGAAGGGTCGTTCAACGACATTGCGGCCCTTGCTCTTCTCCTCTTCGAGGCAAACAGGCCGACAATCACCGCCGCCCTTGCGGGCGCGTTTGCGCTGCCGTCGTCCGGGGCGGGCGAGGTCGTCCAGATCGCCCGCCGTTTCGGCACCCCCGACCGGGGTGATCCTCTCGCGGGACGTCGAGGTCCAACGGTTGCTCGCCGCATTCATCGCTGACCCTTGATGGGTACCTCGCGGACCGGAGCAGCAGGGCCCGGACCGCGGCCGTTCCGGGGATTCGACGTCCGTCCCTCGATGCCCGGCTGACACGTCTCGAGAAGCTCCACCGCTGATCGGCTACAAACCCTCCATCTCCACGACCCGCAATGCAAGCGCTACATCCAAGCGCAGAATCGGATCCGTCGTGAAAGGGCCGACGATGCTCTCCAACTTACCGATCCGGTAACGCAACGTGTTGTAGTGGAAATGCAGGACGCGTGCAGTCTCGGCGACGTT
>SEEV01000257.1 GCA_004211695.1 Rhodococcus sp. (in: high G+C Gram-positive bacteria) | reverse complement strand
GAGATGGTGTGAGACCGCCCCGCACATAAAGTGTGGGGAGGCAACTGTCGGTGAAACAGGAACCTCGGGACGCGAGTCCCGAGGGGAATCTCGGTCGTTCACGGCCGAGAGGACGTCAATGCTGTGGATCTGCCGGGGCCACCACGGGACGGCGCCCGCCCTGCCGCACGGAATGACGATGCAGACACAGGCCGGTCTTGTGCACCCACTCATCGAGGAACTCGATCTGCAGGGTGCGGCGATGATCGGAGGCTCGATGGGCGGAAACGCGATCTGGTCGTACGTCGACGCGCACGGAACGGGGCGGCTGCGTGCGGCGGTTGTCGTCGATCAGACTCCGAGGATGCTCAACACACCGGACTGGACGTACGGGTTCTACGGTTACGACGAGGACACCGTGGACACGTTGTTTGCCGACGGCATTCCCGCGACCGGCCACGGCACGCCGATCTGGAAACGCGGGATGTGGCTGGTCCGACTGCTCGCCGCGATGGGCCGCGTCGAACGGACCCTGTCGCCGCCGGAACTCGCCCTGTTGAATGATCACGCGCAGCGCGACTGGCGTCCGACGATAAGTTCGAGCGATCTCCCCGTGCTGTTCGTCGCCGGCTCCGAAAGCGAATTCTGGCCGTCTACACACGCAGCGGCCGCCGCAGCACTTGCGCCGAACGGAGCGTCGACCGTCGTCCCGCGCGCTGGGCACGCGACGAACGTGGAGCGACCCGATCCGTTCAACAGGGCCGTCGCCGAGTTCCTCGATTCGGTCGTGTGAGCCAGCCCGGCCGGCCGGGCTCAGCTCCTATTCGGCGTTGCCTGTCGGGAAGTAGACCGACCCGTCACTGCCGACGCAGCCGCCCTGCACCGGGCCGGGACCGAAGTAGGCGCCGTTGACCTGCCCGGCGCCACCGGAGGAGTTCGACCCGACTCCTGCTCCCGCGACGCCGACTGCCCCACAGGTGTAGCTGTTCGAGTCGCCCGGTTCGCTCTCGACCTGAACCTGTGTGCCCGGAGTGTTCGGATCGCCGTGGAGGTTGGGTGCCGCGGCTGCGAGGCCGGGTGTGGCGAAGACGGCTAGTGCGGCGGCTGATGCTGCGATCGCCGAGCGCACTGCGAAGGTGTTCATGCGAAGTCACTCTCGATTCGGTTGTCGCCTCGAGTTGAGCTCGCCGAGTTCCGGCGGGTCGTGGCCCGTGGCGCATTCGTCTCACGGTAGGGACTCATTATCGTCCGTTGCGCCCGGGAATCCCACCCCTGGAGTCGGCAACCGCCTGCGTGGTGCTTGCGCCCTTGACATGAAGTGGACTCGAGGTTTCAGGATGGTCCCAGATGTCACTGGAGGCAAGGAGTCTGCAATGAACGGCACCAGAACGGCGCTGATCACTGGGGGATCGGCCGGGTTGGGAAGGGCGAGCGCACTCGCGCTCGCGGAGCTCGGCTGGGAGGTGATCGTCACCGGAAGGCGCGTCGAACCCCTCGATCGGGTCGCCGCGCGGGCGCGCACCATCACCGCGCTCCCCGGCGATGTGACCGATCCGCGGCAGCGTGGGCGCATCGCCGAGGAGATTGCCGCGCGGGGACGCCTGGATCTGCTCCTCAACAACGCCAGCGCGCTCGGGCCCAGTCCGATGCCCAGCCTCGCCCGGTACCCGGAGGACGCGCTGGCGCTGGTCTTCGCGACCGACGTGCTCGCCCCGCTCGCGTTGATCGCCGCACTGATCGAGCGTGTGCGCGCGGTGGGTGGGACCGTCGTCAACATCTCGTCGGATGCCGCGGTCGAGGCCTATGCGGGCTGGGGCGGATACGGGGCGGCCAAGGCGGCACTCGACCACGCCACCGCGGTATTGGCGGTCGAGGAACCCGACCTTGCCGTCTACGCGTTCGATCCCGGCGACATGCGCACAGAGATGCACCAGGCGGCGTTCCTCGGCGAGGACATCTCGGATCGGCCCGAGCCGGAGACCGTGGTTCCGGCGCTGCTGCGTCTGCTCGACACCCGTCCGCCCAGCGGTCGCTACCGTGCGTCGGACTTCGCAGTTGCAGCGAACACGGGGTTGCCGTCGTGACCGGCACCCGAACGGCCGCGGCGGCCGAGCTCCGGTTCGTCCTGCCGCGGCGGTTGGAGGCGAGCGGTCCACCGGAGAGTCGAGGCCTGCGACGCGACGCGGTCCGGCTGCTGGTATCCGATCGGGGTAGGTTGGAGCACAACAGATTTCATGACCTTCCGCGTTACCTCCGGCCGGGCGACGTAGTGGTGGTGAACACGTCGTCAACACTGGCGGCGGCAGTGGACGGGACCGTCGCCGGGGTGGGGCCCGTGGTCGTGCACTTCTCCACGGAACTCGAGGACGGCGAGTGGGCGGTCGAGGTGCGGGCGCCGGGACCGGTGGCCGGCGCCCTCGGCTCGGTCGGTGCGGGAACGCGAATCGGTCTGCCGCTCGGCGCTGTTGCCACGCTCGCAGAACTCTGGCCCCGAGGTTCGACCCGGCTGTGGCGGGCCGCGATCGACGGCGTCACGGACGTCCCCACGGAACTGCTCGCCACGTCGGGCCGTCCGATCACCTACGCGTACGTCCCCGAACACTGGCCGCTGCCCGATTATCAGACGATCTTCGGCCGCACCGGCGGCAGCGCCGAGATGGCTAGTGCTGCAAGGCCGTTCACGCACACGCTGATCACCGAACTCGCGACGTCGGGGGTTGTCGTGGCGCCGATACTGCTCCACACGGGTGTCTCCTCGCCGGAGCGGGGGGAGCCGCCGATCCCGGAACGGTACGAGGTGCCGGAGCCGACGGCCCGGCTCGTCAACGACCGCCGCGCCGCCGGCGGCCGCGTCATCGCAGTCGGCACCACCGTGACCCGGGCCCTCGAGACTCAGGCCACTTCTGACGGGCGCGCGATGGCGGGCGCCGGCTGGACGGACCTGGTGCTGAGCGTGCGACGGCCGACGCGGGTGGTGGACGGTCTGATCACCGGCTGGCACGCGCCGGGCGCGTCACATCTGATGCTGCTCGAGTCGGTGGTGGGGGCGGCGGCCGTCCGCCACGCCTACGACGAAGCGCTCGCGGGTGGGTACCTGTGGCACGAGTTCGGGGACAGCGCGCTCCTGCTTCGGCGGTGACGGGACCTCACTGCTCGGGCAGATCGCCCGTCTCGAGGAAGATGACGCGCCTGCCGATCTCGACGGTGTGGTCGCAGAACCGCTCGTAGAATCGGCCGAGCAATGTGATGTCGACGGCCGATTGGACACCGTGCGGCCAGTTGTCTGCCTGTGTGATCGTGAACAGGCTCCGATGAAGGTCGTCCATCGTCTCGTCGGCGGTCAGCAGATCGCGCGCCCGCTCCGGATCGCGGTACTGGAGCACCTGCTCGGTTTCCTTCGCCTGTGCGACGGCGACGGCGCCCATCTCGGTGAATACGTCGAGGACCTCGTCGGGGACCACGTGATCGGGGTGCCGTCGACGGGCGATCTTCGCGATGTGGACCGCGAGGCCGCCCATGCGGTGCAGGTCCGCGGAAATGTGCAGGCCACCGACCATGAAACGGAGATCGTGCGCCACCGGGGCCTGCAAGGCCAGCAGCGCGAATGCGCGCTTCTCCCAGTGCGCGGCGGCATCGTCGAGTTCGCCGCTCACGTCGAGGACGTGTTCGGCGAGCTCGAGGTCTGCCTGCAGCAGTGCGTCGCTCGCCTCCGACATCGCGGTGACGGACAGCCGGCACATGCCGGCGAGATCGCCGGCGAGGCTGTCGAGGTTTTCCGCGAAACGAGTGCGCATCTGATCAGCCTAGGTGTGTTCGGTGACAACTGACTCGTTCCTAGCGGGGGTCGGCGTGGGCAAGCTTTCGGTACCCCTGTGCCCCGGCCCGGTCGATCGCAGCCCTGACCAGTCCGAAGACGATGCCCTGCAGTGCGGCCGCGATCAACACTTCGCGCGTACTCCGAGAGAGATCCTTCGGGTCGGGGGCCTCGGACTCACCCGCGACCCGCTTCCACAGCTGACCGAACACTGCACCCGCCACGATCCCGCCGCCGACACTCGCTGCGAGTGCCAACGGTGTGTACATTGCCTTCGATACGGCAGTCATGTTCGCGCCCTTCACATTCGACTCCGTCGATCGTTCTCGCCGAGTCGAGTACCCGCATTCTCGTGTGCTCACACCGGAGACCGGTTGTTTCGTTGTACGCCGAGTTGGGGAATGACTCCTACATGACCCACGAAGCAGCCGGACAGTCGACTCGCATCGTCGTGGTGGGAAGCGGCTTCGCCGGATTCGAGTGCGCCCGTGCCCTGACGCGGCGTCTCGACGGGACCGACGCCCGCATCACGATGATCTCCCCGCACGACTACATGTTGTACACGCCGCTGCTGCCCGAGGTGGCGGGCGGAATCCTGGACGCACGGTTCGTCACCGTTCCCCTGTCCGAGGCGCTACCGAACGTCGAACTGGTGAAGGGCCGCGTCGATTCCGTCGACCTCGACTCCCGGACCCTGTACGTCACCGACTGCGAACAGGGAGCCGAGAACGTGTCCTGGGACAGGGTGGTGCTCACCCCGGGATCGGTCACTCGCCTGTTCGACATCCCCGGTCTCGCGGAGCATGCGCGAGGGTTGAAGACTGCGGCCGAGGCACTGTTCTTCCGTGACCAGCTTCTGACCCAGCTCGAACTGGCCGAGCGGGACACCGACCCGCTGGTCGCTCGGGCGCGCCGGACGGTCGTGGTGGTGGGCGCGTCCTACGCCGGGACGGAACTCACGGCTCAACTACGTGCCCTGGCCGACGAGGCAGCCTCCCGGCGCGGCCTGGACCCCAGGGAGGTCCGTTTCCTTCTGCTCGACGCCGCCGACACGGTGATACCCGAGGTGGGGGAGAAGCTGGGCAGCAAGGTGCTGGAGGTATTGCGCTCGCGTGGCATCGACGTGCGGTTGGAAACCACGCTGGCGGAACTCGGCCCCGAACACGTCACGCTCGACGACGGCACCGTCGTTCCCACACACACGGTCGCCTGGGTGACGGGCGTGACCGCCGGCCCGCTCATCGACACGCTCGGGTTGCCCACCGAGAAGGGAAGGCTGACGGTGCGCCCAGACCTCTCGGTGGAGGGACATCCCGACGTCTTCGCGGGCGGCGACGCGGCGGCGGTTCCCGATCTGCGGAACAGCGGATCAATCACTCCGCCGACCGCCCAGCACGCGGTCCGGCAGGGACGGGCCCTGGCCCGCAACGTTGCCGCGAGCCTGGGAATCGGCGACGCGAAGCCCTACACCCATCGCGACATGGGTCTCGTCGTCGACCTGGGCCCGGGGTTTGCCGTCGCGAACCCCCTGAACATCCAGCTGTCGGGGTTCCTCGCGAAGGTGGTCACGCGGGCCTACCACCTCTACGCGATGCCGAATGCAGCCAATCGCTGGGCGGTCGCGCTCGCCTACCTCACCGATCTGCTGTTCCCCCGGCCACTCGTGTCGATCGGGCTGGTCACCGACGAGGAATCGCGGTTCGCGGCCAGCGAGGGCGTCGGAGCGCAGACCTGAATACGACGGCTACCCGTCGACAAGGAAGGGACAGATGATGAGTGAGAGCAAGAAGGAATTCGTGGCCCTGCGCCTCGACGAAGTCATTCACGAATGGGAAGCGAACGCACCTGCCGCCGACTCCGGCACCGAAGGTGCGGAGGGTCCGCTGGTCACAGCGCAGCGCCACCGGGCCGAGATCGACGCAGCGACCGATGATCGTATCGACGAGATCGCCGCCGCGTATCCCGAGATCGCGCAGGCATGGGCCTCGCGCGACGCCTAGGCCCGGCGTACGTTTTCGATCCGGGAAACCGGGGTAAGCGCCGAAGGTCCGTCACGTTCCGGTTCGAGGGAGATCGTCATCGAGGCACATCGAAACACGTCGGCTTCGGCCTCGGACGTGTGGTCCGTTCTCGCCAACGGGTGGCTGTACCCGTCCTGGGTGGTCGGTGCGTCACGCATGCGTGCCGTCTCCGCCGACTGGCCCGCGGTCGGAAGTCGCCTGCACCATTCCGTCGGTGCCTGGCCCGCCCTGATCGACGACTCCACCGAAGTTCTCTTCGCCGAAGAGAACCGAGAACTTCGGCTACTCGCTCAGGTGTACCCGGCAAAGGCGGTCGTGCGTCTGCGACTGGAGCCCAATGAATCCGGTTGCCACCTCGCGATGTCCGAGGGCGCTACTTCCGCTCCGCTGAAGTGGGTTCCGCAGACGGCGCAAGACCTCGCCGTCCTCCCACGAAATCTGGAATGCCTACGCCGGCTGTCGTTTCTCGCCGAGCACAAGACGAAACCCTGACCGCGGTGACAGTACACACAGTCGACGCCGTCGTCATTGGTGCCGGACCCAACGGTCTCGCCGCGGCGGCCACCCTGGCGGAGGTCGGCTGGGATGTGGTCCTCCTCGAGCACCAACCGGAACCGGGTGGCGCGGTCCGCTCCGCCGAACTGTTCCCGGGGTTCCGCACCGATCTGTTCAGCGCGTTCTATCCTCTGGCGGCAGTGTCTCCCGCGATCCGCCATCTCGACCTCGAGGGTGTCGGTCTGCGGTGGAGCAAGGCGCCCGCGGCGGTCGGACACCCCAGAAGCCCCGACGACGACGATGCCCCGCTGATCCACGAGGATCCGGCCGACACCGCGGCCGACCTCGAACGGAGGCAACCGGGCGACGGGCAGGCATGGCTCCGGTTGTTCGAGCAATGGAAGGATGTGAAGGAACCGTTCCTCGAGACCCTGTTCAGCCCGTTTCCCCCTGTCCGCGGTCCTCGGCGACTGCTGTCCCAGCTCGGTACCGCGGAAGCCCTCCGGCTCGTGCGCTTCCTGATGCTCCCCGCGCGCCGGATGACGCACGAGTTGTTCGACGGGGACGCTGCACGGGTGCTGTTGCTGGGCAACGCAATGCACGCCGACACACCCGTCGATGCACCGGGCAGCGGAGTCATGGGATATCTGCTGACCATGCTCGCGCAGGACGACGGGTACGTGGTCCCGGTCGGCGGGGCAGGCGCCCTCTCGGCGGCAATGGCGGAACGGGCGAGAAGGAACGGTGCCGAGATCCGCTGCGGCGAGGAGGTGACGTCGATACACGTGACCGGGGGAGCGGCCCGAGAGGTGCGGACCGCGGGTGGCGACCGATATGTGGTCAGGCGCGCCGTGCTGGCGGATGTCGCGGCGCCCGCGTTGTACGGACGATTGCTGGATTCTTCCGTGGTCCCGGCAGGTGTCCGGCGGGACCTCGAGAAATTCGAATGGGACACCCCTGTCGTAAAGGTGAACTACGCGCTCGACCGCAAGATTCCGTGGCGGTCGCGGAGCCTCGAATCGGCCGGGACCGTGCATCTCGGCGCCGATGACGACGGCCTGGTCCGGTGGATGGCCGACCTCACCACAGGTGTCGTCCCGACCCATCCCTTCCTGCTGTTCGGCCAGATGACGACGTCGGACCACAGCCGTTCGCCCGACGGAACCGAAAGTGCCTGGGCCTACACACATCTACCGCGTGGGATCACCGACAACGAGTCGGCGGAGTTGTTGGCGCACCGCGTCGACGCAATGCTCGAATCGCACGCGCCGGGGTTTGCAGACCGGGTGGTCGGACGCACCGTGCAGCGCCCTGCCGACCTGGAGGCGAGCAACGCGAACCTGCACGGGGGAGCCGTCAACGGTGGCACCGCCCAGCTCTACCAGCAGCTCGTCTTCCGTCCGACCCCGGGTTCGTCCGGGCCGGACACTTCGATCGACCGGCTGTACCTTGCCAGCTCGGCCACCCACCCGGGCGGCGGCGTCCACGGTATGTGTGGGTACAACGCTGCCCACGCCGCGATGGCCGATCACGGGCGGTGGGGATGGGCGCGCCGGAAGGTTCGTGGCCGCATCCTCGACCTCGTCGTCACGCCCCGAGAGGCGCACGGCCCCTAACGCTCGATGCGATCCAGGAGCCAGCGCGGGCCGACGGTACGGGCTCCCAGCGCCTCGACTCGATCACGTAGCCCGCGATCCGCCGTGACGACGGTGATCGGGCGGGCACGGTCCACCTCGACCGCCGAAGCAACTACATCGACGATCGTGTCGTCACCCGAGCCTTCCGCCGGCACCACCTGCACGCTGGGGCTCGGATCCTCGCTACCGATCGCGGCTTTCGCTGCACCCTCGAGTACGACGACCACGTCGGCCCGTCCGTCCGGATTCGGTTCCCACGTGCTCAGCTGTACGAGCAGCCGTCGGGTCGCGCCGGCACGATCACGCCACCAACCGTTCGGCCTCGAGCCGACGACATTCGCAGCGTCCACCACAATCAGCGCAGCCCTGTCATCGGTCACCACCTGAGTCTGCTCCATCCGGATTCAGCGGGTCACCCCAACTGCACGGGTGTGGGTGCTATGACGGAGATGAGGCTCGTCGTGCGAGGAGGCCGATATGGACGTCCGGTTCATCTCCGACGAGGGTGTGCGTTCGTGTGCGGTGTCGGATCTGAGAATGTTGCTCGATCGGCCCGACGGATTGGTCTGGGTGGATATCCCCACCTGGGACGACCAGGCGGAAGACGCATTGACCACCGTTTTCGGGTTTCATCCACTCGCCGTGCGGGATTCGAGAGACCGCAATCAGGTGCCGAAGGTGCACAGATATGAGGATCACTTCTTCGTGGTTCTGCACGCACCGCAGTCGGGAGCGCACGGGCATGTGCACTACGTCGAGTTGGACCAGTTCATCGGAGGCAGGTACCTGGTGACGGTGCACGGCCCCGTGAACCCGGCGATCGACCCCTCGACGGCGATGGTCGAGGTGAATGCGGTGCTGGGTCGGCTGGAATCGGGCAAGCTGCAACCCGACACCGGATTCGAGTTGTCGTTCGCGGTGCTCGCCGTTTTGACGGCGCGGATGCGCGCCTACACCGCAGACCTGACCAAGGACGTCTGGAAACTCGAGCAACAGGTCACCGGTGGGCACCTCGGCGACGCGGAAACCTTTCTCGACGAGATGTTTCGGGTCCGACATGGTCTGCTCACGGTCGGCACGATGGCCGCATTGAGCCGCGAGGTGTACGGCCGGATGGTGACCATCGAAGCGTTCGGCTCCGGAAAGGGACAGGATCTCCTGCTCGACGCAGTCGATCAGTTCCAGCATCTGACCGTGATGGCCAAAGGCCAAAAGGACTACCTGCAGGGCACGATCGAGTTCTATCAGGCGCGTACGAACACCAAGATGACGATTGCCGCCGAGCGACTCGCCGTCATCGCGGCCGTCACCCTGCCGATCACGGCCCTGTCTTCGATCATCGGCATGAACGTCATCGTCAACGAACGAACGCAATGGGTGTGGGTGGCCGTGATCGTCCTCGTGATGCTCGCGATGTCCGGGGCGCTTCTCGTCTGGGCGAAGCGCAAAGGCTGGTTCTGAGTCGCAGGGCTGGTAGCAGGTGGGCGCCTGACGGGGGAGGGGACACGTCGGTGTAGCCGCGCCCACGTGGGGAGCGCATGCCTCGAAGTGTCTGGCCGTCTGATCCATGGAGGTCCGCTCTCGCCGGATCCCCGAATCGATGGGTAAGGCCTGGCTGCCGTAGTCCGAATTGTGTGCCTTCCCTACTCGGTCACGTACAGAAACGCAGAATTTTGCGAATTCTGGGTAGCCGTCTCCCGAATCCCAGGGGGAGGGCAGGCAGAATCCTGAACCTTACGACCCGAATGTGATCTCTCCGTACCGCCTTTACGGCGGGGGAAGGGGGGCCCGGGGC
>SEEV01000720.1 GCA_004211695.1 Rhodococcus sp. (in: high G+C Gram-positive bacteria) | reverse complement strand
CACCGCAACCGCACCCGGATCCGCGACCACCGCCGCCGCCAACAACCCCGGCAACGTCACCTCCGGACCCGACACCTCACCCACCACCGGCGTCAGAAACTCCAACTCGGCCGCACCGAGGACGTCGATGTCGCCGATCGGGCGGTCGGGCGATGCCGTGACCGCGTCGAGGATCCGGACGAACTGGTCCGCGAAACCGCGCACGGTATCCGCGTCCAGGACGTCGGTGGCAAACCCGAATGCCGCGGACATCCCTGCGGGCGCGCCGGTTCCATCGACGTTCTCACTCAGGGTCAGGTACAGGTCGCATTTGGCGACCTCGACACCGGCGTCGACGACCTCGACGGTCAGCCCGGGCAGTTCAAGGCGGCTCTCCTCGGTGTTCTGGAATTCGAGCAGCACCTGGAACAGCGGGGCGTGCGCGGTCGAACGCACCGGGTCGACCGCCTGCACCACCCGGTCGAATGGCACCTCCGCGTGTCCGAACGCCCCGAGATCGGTCTCGCGGACGTGCGCCATCAGGTCGGTGAAGGAACGCTCGGGTGCGACGCGGGTCCGCAGCACCACGGTGTTGACGAACATGCCGACCATCTCGTCCAGTGCCGCGTCGCCGCGACCGGCGACCGGCGTGCCCACCGCGAGGTCCGTCGTGTCGCTCAGCCGCCCGAGCAGAACGGCGAGTGCGGCGTGCGCGACCATGAACAGCGTCGAATCATGTTCCCGGGCAAGCTCGGACAGCTTCCTGTGCAGGTCCGCGCCGATCGTGAACGGCACGGTGGCGCCGTGCGAGGAGCGCTGCAGCGGTCGCCGGCGGTCGGTCGGAAGATCGAGCAACTCGGGCATCCCCTCGAGGGTCCGGCGCCAGTAGTCCAGCTGCGCCGAGATCGGCGAGGTCGGGTCGGTGTCGCTGCCGAGTGTGCGGCGTTGCCACAGCGCGAAGTCGGCGTACTGCACCGGCATCGGCGCCCACGCGGGCGGGCGCCCGTGTGTACGTGCGGTGTACGCGACCATCACATCCCGGGCGAGCGGCGCCATCGACGATCCGTCGGCGGCGATGTGGTGCAGCACCAGGGCTACCACGTGCTCGTCCGGACCGATCCGCAGCAGCGCGGCGCGCATCGGGACGTCGCGGCTCACGTTGAATTCGGCCGATGCCAGTGGCACCAACTCGGTGCGCAGGGCCGCCTCGTCGGACACGATGACCGGGGTGAGGTCGAGGGTCACTTGATCTGCGGGCAGCACCACCTGGTGTGGGCCGTTCGCGGAACCTGGGTAGACGGTGCGGAGCGGCTCGTGCCGTTCGACGACGTCGCCGAATGCAGCGCGCAGAGCGTCGATGTCGAGAGCACCGGACAGGCGCAGCGCGATCGGAACGTTGTAGGCGGGTGAGGTCGTATCGACCTGGTTGACGATCCACATCCGCTGCTGTGCGAGCGACAGCGGCACCCGATCGGGGCGCGGGCCCGCGGTCAACGCGGGACGCGCCGCGGTGTGGCGATCCGCGGCGGCGGCGCGGGCGGCGAGCGCCGCCACCGTGGGCGCCTCGAACAGTTCCCGGACACCCAAGCCGACACCGAGCGCGGAGTTGATGCGGGCGACGACCCGGGTCGCGCTGAGCGAATTGCCGCCCAGGTCGAAGAAGTTGTCGTCGAGCCCGGCGCGGTCGAGTCCGAGCACCTCGGCGAAGACGCCTGCCACGGTGTGCTCGGTCGCGTTGCTCGACGCCCGGAACACGGTGCGTACGACTGCGAATTCGGGGGTGGGCAAACGGTCGCGGTCCAGCTTGCCCACCGGGGTGAGCGGCAGCTCGTCGAGGATCACGATCGTCGCGGGCACCATGTGCGCGGGCAAAAAGCCGCGCACATGGTCGGTCAATTCGGCGACGTCGGGTTCGGCGTCACCGGACGGCAGGATGTAGGACACCAGAACGGTGTCCCCGGACGGGGCGGTGCGGCCGAGGGTCACGGCGAACGCCACGCGGGGATGCCGAGTCAGCGCT
This sequence comes from Rhodococcus sp. (in: high G+C Gram-positive bacteria), assembly GCA_004211695.1. Classification (GTDB taxonomy): domain Bacteria; phylum Actinomycetota; class Actinomycetes; order Mycobacteriales; family Mycobacteriaceae; genus Rhodococcus_F. The sequence goes on along the minus strand of SEEV01000720.1, from coordinate 122 downwards.
GCGTCGATTTCGCCGAGTTCGACACGGAACCCACGGATCTTCACCTGAAAATCCGAGCGGCCCACGTACTCGAGCACCGGCCCACCACCCGGCCGCTCCCGCCACCGCACCACATCCCCCGT
>SEEV01000719.1 GCA_004211695.1 Rhodococcus sp. (in: high G+C Gram-positive bacteria) | reverse complement strand
ACCCGCCATCGTCGGCACGTTGGTGATGCAGACGAACGGCCCTCGACCCGGCCACTCATCCGCATCGGGAGTGACGATCACGGGCCCAGTGGTCGTCATTCGAAGCGACGCTCAACACGCCCTCATGGCTGTAGCGCCTGGTGTTCGCCCATGGCACGGAGGGATCGCAGTGGTGACGAAGTATCTGATGACGCGGAGTTGGACTACGCCACGAGGGCACTGACGGCGGCGAAGTAGATCATGATCGACAACAGGTCCTGAACGACAGTGGCGAGTGGACCCGAACCGAATGCAGGGTCCTTGCCGAGCTGGTGCAGAAGCCACGGCAACACCATCGCCACGACCGTGGCAATTGCACTCGCCGCGAGAACCGCCAAGGCCACCGCAATCGCGAGCATCGTGTCACCGGTCATCACGCTCGCCACCGGAAGCATCACTGCTCCGAGGAGCGCCCCCACCAACAGACCAGTGAGCGCCTCGCGCCGCACGATACGCCGAATACCTATCCCGACCGACAAGCCGCGGATCGCCAGAGTTTCGGTCTGCGTGCCGACCGCGTCCGCAAGATAGACGATCCCAGGTACGAAATACGCAACGGCCACGTTCGATTCCAGGGTGACTTCGAATGCCGCCATGAATACAGCCGACACCATGGCACCCAGCAACCCGACAAGGAGCCACGGCACGCGGTGCCACAACCTGCGCCGCACCCGCTCCACGCTCGTCTCACGGGTGGCCTCTACCGAATGGAGGAACCCGCCGAGGCGGGAAAGGTCCTCCTCATGCTCCTGGAGCAGCACCGCGAGAAGCTGTTGTGGCGCGATGAGGCCACCGAACCGGCCATCGGCATAGACCACTGCTAGTCCCGGCTCTCCATGCTTGACCGCCTGCCATGCCGCCCGCTCCTGGTGAGTCTCGGGGCTCACCGTCGGCGAATCCGGATCCATGACGTCGCGCAGCACCGCTTTGTCCGGTGCGCCGAACATACGCTCGATCGGTGCGACACCGATGAGGCGGCCACCGTCGAGAACCGCGACGACCGAAGCACAGTCGTACTGTTTGGCACCCATGTCGCTCAGTACGTCCGCCACCAAATCCCCCGGAGCCGCGGTCGGAACCCGCGTGCAGGCATGCCAGAGCGCCGTCCGTGGTTCGGGCTCGCCATCGAAGACCAGCAAATCGGACACCCGCACACCCCTTTCAGGACACATGAGGAATACCTACGATCCTGGCACGTCACGATCGCACCATTCGGTGGATGGGCTTACTCGAATTCACGATGCTGGCCTTCCGTGCGAACGCCAGCATTGACCGCTTCGCGGCGTCCGCGCCGGGGTCTCTTGCGCCCTGCCGATCGGTCACACCCATCCGGCTCGGCGCCCTTCGCCTTAAGGTGACCCGTCTCGGAGTGCCGCGCCTCCACTCGCCCGTATGGTGGTGGCACACGGCTTGCTCATCGAGCGCAAGCGGCCGACAATTCACCCGACCGGCAGGCAACGAGCGCAGCGGACACGTTGTGGCGGACGTACCTAACGATGAGCAACAGCAATACCGGGGCCGCTGGCGGCGGTGCGATCTACGCCCTGGGCATCTTCGGGGCTTGGGTGTGGTTCTGGCAGCAGGCGGATTATGTTCTTGCAATTATCCAAGGACTGCTGTGGCCCCGTTAACGAGGTCATCTTCGACCTCCAACCGGCCCATCACGAAGCCGAGAAGGCCCTGCACGAGCACGAGGCGATGCAAGCGGTCGGGCAAGGGGCCTCCGGCTGACGGCCAGCGGACGCACGCGTATCTGTTTGCTGCTGTGTGCCTTCACTCGGCAGGTGGAAGGGCTTTGGCTTTGGCGAGGTGTTCATTCGCCCGGGCCAGCCGCTGAGTGAGCACCTCGTGGCGGTCCGGGTGGGCCAGGTTCCGCACGCTCGAGCAGCACCTGGACGCGGATGAGGACGCTCGGAATGTCCACCGCCACGGGCTGCTGCGGGACCGCCCTCGTCGAGCCGTCGTGTTGCCCGTCATTGAAGGTGCCGATGATGCCGTCACTGCGATTGCCGACGATCGGGGTGTGAGAAAGGCCCCGCCCTGTGGTGTGGGCGGGGCCTTGGTGTGCAATCTGACGGCGTC
>SEEV01000718.1 GCA_004211695.1 Rhodococcus sp. (in: high G+C Gram-positive bacteria) | reverse complement strand
GTCGCCGAGGACATCGAGGCCGCTGCTGCGCCGCAGGCCCCGATCGTGATCGATCGCCCCATCCAGACCGTCGGTCGTCGTAAGGAAGCGGTTGTCCGCGTCCGTCTGACCCCCGGTTCTGGCGACTTCAAGCTCAACGGCCGCACCATCGAGGACTACTTCCCGAACAAGGTGCACCAGCAGCTGATCAAGGCTCCGCTGGTCACCGTCGAGCGTGCGGAGTCCTTCGACATCGTGGCACTGCTGCACGGTGGCGGACCGTCCGGACAGGCCGGCGCACTGCGTCTCGCCATCGCCCGCGCACTCATCGAGGTCACCCCCGAGGACCGTCCGGCTCTCAAGAGCGCCGGCTTCCTCACGCGTGACGCCCGCGCCGTCGAGCGCAAGAAGTACGGCCTGAAGAAGGCCCGCAAGGCATCTCAGTACTCGAAGCGCTGATGTGTCGCCGAAGCCGCCCCACGGGGTCGGCTTCGGCACCTGTTCTTCCCGAGAGCAGGCGTCCATCGTTACCGGACGCCTGCTCTCGTGCTTTATCCGAGATGTAGTGGATTTCTAGGTGCGAGGGGTCTGGTCTATGGGGCGATTGTTCGGGACGGATGGGGTTCGTGGTCTGGCGAATACCGAGTTGACCGCCGGGCTGGCATTGCAGGTGGCCTCCGCCGCTGCGACGGTGCTGGCGTCGTCGCCGGGCTCGGAACGCAAGACGGCTGTGGTCGGCCGTGATCCGAGAGCCAGCGGCGAAATGCTCGAGGCGGCGGTCGTCGCGGGTCTGACGTCTGCCGGCGTCGACGTTCTGAACGTCGGGGTTCTGCCGACACCCGCCGTGGCCTTCCTGACCGCGGAGCTGGACGCAGCTCTCGGTGTCATGATCTCCGCCTCGCATAATCCGATGCCCGACAACGGCATCAAGATCTTCGCGGCCGGCGGACACAAACTCGACGACGAGGTGGAAGACCGGATCGAGGCCGTCGCCGCCGGAACCACGACGCGGCGGGCGCCGACCGGGGCGGGTATCGGACGTGTCCGCACCGTGCCGGACGCCGCGGAACGGTACCTGCAGCACCTGGCCACCGCACTCCCGAACAGCCTCGACGGGTTGACCGTGGTGGTGGACTGCGCGCACGGCGCGGCCTCCGGGGTCGCTCCCGCCGCCTACCGGGCCGCCGGCGCCACCGTCGTCGCGATCAACGCCGAACCCGACGGACTCAACATCAACGACAACTGCGGGTCGACGCACCTCGAGAGCCTGCAGAAGGCGGTCGTCGAGCACAACGCAGATCTGGGACTCGCGCACGACGGGGATGCGGATCGTTGCCTCGCTGTCGATGCCGGCGGTTCCCTCATCGACGGCGACGCCATCATGACCGTGCTCGCACTCGGCATGCGCGACGCAGGCGAACTGGTGGACAACACCCTCGTCGCGACCGTCATGAGCAATCTCGGTTTGCACATCGCAATGCGCGAGGCCGGGATCTCGCTGGTCACCACCGCTGTCGGTGATCGCTACGTCCTCGAAGGGCTCCGCTCCGGCGGCTTCAGCCTGGGCGGCGAACAGTCCGGTCACGTCGTGTTCCCCGCATTCGGCACCACCGGCGACGGAGTGCTGACGGGACTGCGGCTGATGGGACGGATGGCGGAGACCGGACAGCCGATCGCGGACCTGGCGTCGGCGATGACGACCCTCCCGCAGGTTCTGGTCAACGTGAAGGTCGCCGACAAGCGCGCCGTCGCCGCGTCCCCGGTCGTGCTGGATGCGGTCGTGGCCGCCGAGCGCAGCCTGGGCGACAACGGCCGGGTACTGCTGCGGCCGTCGGGCACCGAACAACTCGTGCGCGTGATGGTCGAGGCTTCGGACATCGAGGTGGCCAGGAAGCTAGCCGACGAATTGGCGGGCACCGTCGCGTCCGTGTGAGCGGACACCGATCGGCGGAGGAACCGATCGGTGCGCTGGCGCGTCTACGCAGTAGGTCGCGAAGAGAGGGTGGGGTTGGAAGCAGTTCGCGTGTAGGTAGAAGTATGTCTTTCTGTGTAGGACTGTTCCGGTGAATGTTGAAGGAGTGGGCGGGTGGGCAGCCGATTTCCGGCCGGACTGCCGTGAAGTGGTTCGAGGCGGATACTGTCGTG
>SEEV01000717.1 GCA_004211695.1 Rhodococcus sp. (in: high G+C Gram-positive bacteria) | reverse complement strand
GTCCACATCTGTGGATAATTGTGTGGAAACACAGTTCAGATGGCATATTCGTAGGTCCGTACGGGGTCCATCCTCAGGTCGGGGAAGCTCCCAATTCCACCTCGACGACGGCACCGACATCTCGACTCGGCACCGCCGGCGCCGAGTCCGCGAAACACACTGGGGAAGGAACCACGTGAACGACGATCCGAATGCGCTCGCACGGATCTGGATCGACGTCGTCGCAGACCTCACATCCGATTCGCCCGGCGGTGATCTGCCGCCGTTGACGAGGGGACAGAAGGCGTGGTTGGCGCTCGTCAAGCCGCTGACACTCGCACAGGGCTTCGCGCTCCTGTCCGTTCCGTCGCCGTTCGCCCAGGAGGCGATCGAGCGGGATCTCCGTGAGCCGATCCTCCATGCGCTCGGCCGCCATCTCGGTGAGCAGGTGGAAGGCCTCGGTGTGCGCATCGCGGCCCCGGTCGACGACGAACCCGAATCCGAGGCCCCGAGTCGGGACCACCGCCCCGCGCCGGAACCGATCCACACCCCTCGCCACCTCGAACCTTCCGTCACCAGTTCCGGTTCGTTCCGCCGGCGTCGATTCGGCTCCGAAGATCAGCCGTATTCCGACACGACGGATTTCGAGGAGGTCGACGACGACAGCGAGGCCATCGCCAGCGTCCACGAATCGTGGCCGTCGTACTTCACGAAGCCGCCGGCAGGCCCGGCACCTGCAGCGACGGGGGGTAACAGCCTCAACGCGAAGTACACGTTCGACACCTTCGTGATCGGCTCCTCCAACCGATTCGCGCACGCCGCCGCCGTCGCCATCGCCGAAGCACCGGCGCGCGCATACAACCCCCTGTTCATTTGGGGAGCGTCCGGGCTCGGCAAGACGCACCTCCTGCACGCCGCCGGCCACTACGCCCAACGGCTGTTCCCCGGCATGCGAGTGAAATACGTCTCCACCGAGGAATTCACCAACGACTTCATCAACAGCCTCCGCGACGACCGCAAGGTGGCGTTCAAGCGCCGCTACCGCGAGACCGACGTGCTGCTGGTGGACGACATTCAGTTCATCGAGGGCAAGGAAGGTATCCAGGAGGAGTTCTTCCACACCTTCAACACCCTGCACAATGCGAACAAGCAGATCGTCGTGTCGTCCGACCGGCCGCCGAAGCAACTGGCGACACTCGAGGAACGCCTGCGCACCAGGTTCGAATGGGGGCTGATCACCGACGTTCAGCCTCCCGAACTCGAGACCCGCATCGCGATCCTCAGCAAGAAGGCCCGAATGGACCGGCTCGAGGTGCCCGACGACGTCCTCGAGTTGATCGCCTCTCGGATCGAACGCAACATCCGGGAACTCGAGGGTGCCCTCATTCGTGTGACGGCGTTCGCCTCCCTGAACAGGCAGCCGCTGGACCTCACGCTCGCCGAGGTGGTGTTGCGTGACCTGATGCCGGACTCGTCGAGTCTCGAGATCAATGCCGCGACGATCATGGCGGTCACCGCGGAGTACTTCAACATGTCCATCGACGACCTGTGCGGCCCCGGCAAGGCGCGTCCACTGGCGTCCGCCCGGCAGATCTCCATGTACCTGTGCCGCGAGCTCACCGATCTGTCCCTGCCGAAGATCGGGCAGACGTTCGGCCGGGACCACACCACCGTCATGTACGCGGACAAGAAGATTCGCAAGGAGATGACGGAACGGCGGAAGGTCTACGACCAGGTCCAGGAGCTCACCGCACGGATCAAGCAGCGTTCCAAGAGGTAGTCACCGACCCCTACCTCCCTGTGCCCCTGGTAGCTCGCCTACCGGGGGCACAGGTCGTTTCGGGGGGACCTTCCATCCGGGTCCGGAGCCCGTGGAGGGTGCGGCCGGCGCCGGAGACGACTCGAGGGGCTCCTCGAGCCAGTCCTCGAGGGTGAGCTCGAGCGGGTCCTCGAGGTACCGCTCGAGGGTCTACTCGAGGCTCGGACGAACCGCCGACGACGCGACACACCGGCGCAACACGCCGACGCCAGGACCTGGGATAAAGCATGCACACCTGTGGATAAGTGTGGGGATGAGGTGGAATCTCTGTGGACAGAACGTGCAGAACTTTGAACAACCTCGAGTAGTCCACATGGGTGCCGGATCGGT
>SEEV01000716.1 GCA_004211695.1 Rhodococcus sp. (in: high G+C Gram-positive bacteria) | reverse complement strand
GTCGTGCCCGCCATGGTCGAGCGGGGCCAGGGGGGAGCCATCGTGCTGACCAGCTCCACCGCCGGCCTGCGCGGCATTCTCGGCCCGTCCCGAGCAGCGCTCGGCTATGTCGCCTCCAAACACGGCCTGGTCGGGCTGATGCGCTCATACGCTAACAACCTTGCGGCGCATTCAATTCGAGTGAACACGGTGAACCCGTCGGGCGTGGAGACGCCGATGATCACCGCCGCCTCGATGATCGGCTTCGTCGAAGCGAACCCCCATCTCGCACCCGACATCACCAACCCGATGCCGATCGACCTACTGCCCTGCCAGGACGTCAGCAACGCCATCCTCTACCTGGTGTCCGACGACGGCCGCTACATCACCGGCACGACCTTGTCCGTCGACGCCGGCTTCAACAACAAGAACTGAGGAGACGATCATGACCGGACGTGTCGAGGGCAAGGTTGCATTCATCACGGGCGCCGCTCGTGGACAGGGTCGCGCGCACGCCGCGCGGCTGGCGTCGGAGGGCGCCGACATCATCGCCGTAGACCTGTGCGGGGGAATCGATTCGGTGCCCTACGCGCTGGCGACCGACGCCGATCTCAAGGAGACGGTGCGCCTGGTCGAGGGCCTCGGTCGAAGGATCGTGGCAAGTCGGGCCGATGTGCGCGACGTCGCCGCACTGGAGACGGCGGTGGCCGCGGGCGTCGCCGAGTTCGGGCGCCTCGACATCGCCGTGGCGAACGCCGGCATCCTCTCGGCGGCGCCCACCGAGGCCCTGGCGGAGCAAAGCTGGCAGGACATGATCGATGTGAACCTCACCGGGGTCTACCACGCAGCCAAGGCCGCGATCCCGCACATCCGAGCGGGCGGCGAAGGCGGGGTGATCATCCTGAGCAGCTCTGCGCTCGGCATCCGCGCCATGCCCAACCTCCCGCACTACGTCGCCGCGAAAACGGGCGTGATCGGGCTGATGCGGGCGATGGCGCTCGAACTCGCCGCCGAGAAGATCCGGGTCAACACCGTCAACCCCAGCATCGCAGACACGCTCATGGTGCAGAACACCGCCGTGCATCAGCTCTTCGTCCCAGACGTCGAAGACCCGACCCGCGAGCAGGCCGCGGAGGCGTTCGCCACCCTCAACCCGATGCCGACGCCCTGGGTCGATGCCGAGGACGTCGCGAACGCGGTGCTGTTCCTCGCATCCGACGAGGCGCGATATGTGACCGGACTCGAGATGAAGATCGACGCCGGATTCTGCCTGGCCTGACGCCGGGCGACACCATCCCATCAATGTGTAACCAGTATGTGAAAGGAACTGTGTAGTGAGAGCAATACAGATCGTGAAGGACGAATCCGGACAGCGCGCAGAACTGACCGAGATCGCCGACGATGACATCGGCGAGGGCGACGTGACCATCGCGGTCGACTACTCGGCGGTGAATTTCAAAGACGGCCTCGGGGTGACGGGCATCGTTCCGGTCGTTCAGCGGTTCCCGGTCGTCGCCGGAATCGACCTGGCCGGCACTGTTGTGGACGCCCCCACCGAGTCGGGCTTCGCGCCGGGCGACGCCGTCGCGGTGAACGGCTGGGGTCTGGCGGTCGACCACAACGGCGGGTTCGCCACGCGCGCAAGAGTGCCGTCGGGCTGGTTGACCAGGATCCCTGCACGGTTCACCACCTGGCAGGCCATGGCGATCGGGACAGCGGGGTACACGGCGGCTCTCAGTGTCGTCGCGCTCCAGCGCCGCGGCGTCACTCCGCGTCAAGGGCCGGTGCTGGTGACGGGCGCCGCCGGCGGTGTCGGCTCGGTGGCCATCACCCTGCTGGCCGCGCTCGGACACGAGGTGCATGCCTCGACCGGGCGGCCGACCGAGGAGGCATACCTGCGCGCTTTGGGAGCCGGGGAGATCATCGCCCGCTCGGAGTTGGCGGAACCTGCCGAGGCCGCACTCGGCGCGGAGCGGTGGGCGGCGGCGGTGGACACCGTAGGTAGCCACACGCTGGTGAATGTCCTGGCACAGATCCGCTACGGAGGAACGGTGGCGAACTGCGGGCTGGCCCAGGGACTCGACCTACCCGGCTCGGTCGCGCCGTTCATCCTGCGCGCGGTAACCCTCGTCGGGATCGACTCCGTCAA
>SEEV01000715.1 GCA_004211695.1 Rhodococcus sp. (in: high G+C Gram-positive bacteria) | reverse complement strand
AAGCAGGGCTTCGACAGCATCGACAAGGGTGACCTGCGTGGCCGCATGCGCTGGTGGGGTCTCTACACCCAGCGCGAGCAGGGTTACGACGGCACCTTCACCGGTGACGAGAACATCGACCTGCTCGAGGCCAAGTACTTCATGATGCGGGTCCGGTGCGACGCCGGCGCCCTGAACGTCGAGCAGCTGCGCACGATCGCCGGGATCTCCACCGAGTTCGCGCGTGACACCGCCGACCTCTCGGACCGCGAGAACGTCCAGTACCACTGGATCGAGGTCGAGAACGTCCCGGAGATCTGGAAGCGCCTCGAGGGTGTCGGACTCAAGACCACCGAGGCGTGCGGCGACTGCCCCCGCGTGGTCCTGGGTTCACCACTGGCCGGTGAGTCGCTGACCGAGGTCCTCGACCCCACGCCCGCGATCGACGAGATCGTCCGCCGCTACATCGGCAAGCCCGAGTACTCCAACCTGCCGCGCAAGTTCAAGACCGCGATCTCCGGCCAGCAGGACGTGGTGCACGAGATCAACGACGTCGCGTTCGTCGGGGTCAACCACCCCGAGCACGGTCCCGGCCTCGACCTGTGGGTCGGCGGCGGACTGTCCACCAACCCGATGATGGCGCAGCGGGTCGGCGTCTGGGTTCCACTCGACGAGGTTCCCGACGTGTGGGAGGCCGTCGTGTCGATCTTCCGCGACTACGGCTACCGCCGGCTACGGAACAAGGCCCGCCTGAAGTTCCTGATCAAGGACTGGGGCATCGAGCGGTTCCGTGAGGTCCTCGAGACCGAGTACCTGAAGCGCAAGCTCATCGACGGACCCGCGCCGGAGAAGCCGACCCGGCCCATCGACCACGTCGGCGTGCAGAAGACCCGCAACGGCCTCAACGCCGTCGGAGTCGCCCCCATCGCGGGCCGCGTGTCGGGCACGATCCTGGCGAAGGTCGCGGATGCCGCCGAGCGCGCGGGCAGCGACAAGATCCGGTTCACGCCCTACCAGAAGCTGATCATCCTGGACGTCGCCGACGACAAGCTCGAGCAGCTGATCGCCGACCTCGACGAGGTGGGCCTGCCTGCGCGTCCGTCGCACTGGCGCAAGAACCTGATGGCCTGCTCGGGCATCGAGTTCTGCAAGCTGTCGTTCGCGGAGACGCGGAAGCGCTCACAGGTGCTCGTCCCCGAACTCGAGCAGCGGCTGGCCGACATCAACGCGCAGCTCGACGTGCCGATCACGATCAACATCAACGGCTGCCCCAACTCCTGCGCCCGCTCGCAGATCGCCGACATCGGATTCAAGGGCATGCTCGTCGACGACGGCGAGGGCAACCAGGTGGAGGGCTTCCAGGTCCACCTCGGCGGCAGCCTCGGATTCGATTCGGCCTTCGGCCGGAAGCTTCGCCAGCACAAGGTCACCAGCACCGAACTCGGCGACTACATCGACCGCGTCGTCCGCCACTTCGTGAAGCACCGCAACGAGGGTGAACGCTTCGCGGAATGGGTCGTTCGCGCAGACGAAGGAGACTTGCGTTGAATCTCGCCACAGCCACACAGGACGATCTCCGGCTCCTTGCCGCGCAGGGGGCGGCGAGTCTCGAGGGTGCCTCCGCGCAGGAACTGCTGCGGTGGACCGAAGAGACGTTCGGAAACGACTACATCGTCGCGTCGAACATGCAGGACGGCGTTCTGGTCCACCTCGCCGCCCAGGTTCACCCCGGCGTGGACGTGTTGTTCCTCGATACCGGCTACCACTTCGCGGAGACCATCGGCACCCGTGACGCCGTCGAGCAGGTGTACGGCGTCAACGTCATCAACGCGCGCGCCGAGGCGAGCGTCGCGGAACAGGACGCGGCGCAGGGCAAGGACCTGTTCGCCCGCGAACCCAACCGGTGCTGCGCGCTCCGGAAGGTCGCCCCGCTGAAGAAGACCCTCTCCGGCTACAAGGCCTGGGTCACCGGCATCCGGCGGGTCGAGGCCCCCACGCGCGCCAACGCCCCACTGATCTCGTTCGACGACGCCTTCGGTCTGGTGAAGATCAATCCGATCGCGGCGTGGTCCGACGAAGACATGCAGGCCTACATCGACGAGCACTCGATTCTGGTGAATCCGCTCGTCGACGAGGGCTATCCGTCCATCGG
>SEEV01000714.1 GCA_004211695.1 Rhodococcus sp. (in: high G+C Gram-positive bacteria) | reverse complement strand
ACCGAGTTCAGCATCTGCCCGACGAGGTAACCGGCCAGCCCGGCGAGCAGCAGTCGCGGGTAGACGCCGACGACGGACCGCAGCGCTTCCTGGTTCTCGTAGAAGTCGGCGGACGGCAGTTCGATGAGGAGCCAGAAGCAGAACGCGGCCAGGATCAGGGCGCCGAAGCCCAGGTAGATCGCGCGACGCGTCGACTTGAACCCGTACACCTCGCTGAGGACGTCGCCGAGGATGTAGGCCAGCGGGAACAGGAAGAAGCCGCCGTCGGTGATGATCGGCAGGATCTGCAGCGGCCCGAGCGTCAGCGACGAGTCGGCGAAGAATGCGACGCCTTTCGTCGCGCAGATATTCGAGATCAGCAGCGTCGCGGTGAAGAGGGCGACGAACGTGGGGTAGTACCCCCGGCTGACGTGCGCAAACGTCGCGTGGTCGGCTGGTGTGGTCTGCTGATCTGAGGCTGTCACGCCGCAATCCAAGCACCTGCACGTGGAGGGGCGCGAATCAGGAACGGGTGAACGTACCTTTTGTCCGATCTGAAGCGACGAAAGGTACGTTCACCCGCGCGGTGGGACGAGTGTCAGATCAGCCCTGGACGACGCGCGTCCCGCCGGCCAGTTCGTCGTGCTTGCCCTGTTTGGTGGGGCTGCTGTTGATCGTCACGCCGATGACGACGGCGGCGACGACGCCGAGCAGTCCGAACAGGAAGCCGAGGAACGGGAAACCCGCGAGCGCGGACAGGACGTAGAAGCCGTTCCGGGTCAGCGACTGCTGCTGGGTGGGCAGTCCGCCGTTCGGGCCCTCGACGCGCAGGTTCAGAATCTGCTTGCCCAGCGTCTGGCCCCTCGTCGTCTCGAGGAACACGAAGTAGCCCACCGCGGCGGCCGCGGTGAGGATCGCCCCGAGGACGCTGCCGAGGAAGCTGCCGAGCACCAGCGAGATGACGGCGGTGACCACGGCCATCGGAATGCCGACAATCAGGCCGTCGATGACCCGCGCCCCGAGGCGCGGAAGAAGGTCGCCGGGCCGGGACGGGTCGAACCCGAAGTCGGGCTGAGCGAACGGCTGGGTCCCGAACTGCTGCGCCGAATCGAACTGCGGCCGCTGTGCGCCGAACTGCTGTCCGTGCTGCTGCTGCCCCGCCCCGTTGTAGTGCGGTTGCCCGTACTGCTGCCCGCCGAACGGCTGTTGTCCCTGGTCTGGATCGAATCCGCCAGAAGTCATGTGTTCCCCCTCGAATCTCGAGTCCTGAATGTCTCGGATGACGCCTGAGCACACTACGCAAGGGGTGGGAGTGACTCGAGTGACGGGAGTAGCAAAAGGGTGGGCGTGCTGCCGTCCCGCAGGACAGGAGCACGCCCACCCGTTGGGGCGCGAGCGGTCAGGCCGAGACGTAGCGGCCGGTGAGCACGCGGTATGCGTAGGTCGACGCGATGATCGTGATCGGGATCGAGACGAGAAGTCCGACACCGCAGAGGATTGCACCGACGATGTTGATGCCGACGAGGGCCAGGGCCAGCAACAGCACCGGGCCGACATTCTGCGAGATCACGCGGAAACTCGACTTGATGCCGGTGATCGCGTCCTCGTTCTGGTCGATGACGAACTGCAGTGTCCACCAGGTCAGGAAGATCACGATGAGGCCGGGGATGATGAGCAGGACGAAACCGATGGTCGTGGCCACACCGATGATGACGCTGGCGATGATGATCGCCCCGACATTGGTGAACTGGAAGAACGAACCGAACGCCGGCTTGTTCCCGTCCACCTCGTGCAGCGCGCCGCGTACGAGTGCCGCGTTGATCAGGTAGCCGACGATGGTGGTGACGATCGTGCCGATGATGCGCCACACGGAGAACGCCGCACTCATGTCGGACGACGTGCTGAATCCGCCGAAGACGAGGTTCAGCACCACCTGGATGATGGCGGCGATCAGAAGAATGCCGATCCAGATTAGCGCGTTGTCCTTGAACTTGTTCCAGCCGTAGCCGATCGCGTCACCGACGGAGAACTGTCCCGGCGTCTGCCCGGGGGCACCGTAACCCGACATCGGCGGGGGCGGCGGATATCCGCCGGGCGGTCCCTGCGGAGGGGGCGGGTAATTGCCCTGCGGCGGCGGGTAATTTCCGCCGGGCGG
>SEEV01000256.1 GCA_004211695.1 Rhodococcus sp. (in: high G+C Gram-positive bacteria) | reverse complement strand
CTCCTGAAGTCGGATACATGAACCGGGGCCGGAATTTGTGGCCCGCTGGCTAGCAGAATACGCGAATTTTGATTAATGTCGACATCAATTCCTCAATCGAGTCGAAGGAGCAGCCCATGCGAGCAGCGCGCGCAGTCCCCCATCCCGACGGCGGCAAGGTCACCGTGCTCGACGTCCCCACGCCCACCCCCGGCCCCGATCAGGTGCTGGTGAAGGTGAAAGCCGCCGGGCTCAACCGTGGAGAGATCCTGCAGGCAGGCCGGGTGCGCACCGGCGAGCCGCAACCGATCGGGGTCGAGTTCGCAGGCGAGGTGGCTGCGGTCGGCGCCGGGGTGACCCGGTGGCGCGAAGGCGATCGGGTGATGGGGCACGGGAACGGCGGGCAGGCGGAGTACGCGTCGGCCGCGTCGCGCGCCCTGATGCGCGTCCCGGACTCCGTCTCCTGGGCCGATGCCGCGGCCTTCCCCAACGTGTTCATCACCGCGCACGACGCGCTGATCACCAACGGACAGTTGCAGACCGGCGAAACGGTGCTCGTCAACGCCGCATCGAGCGGCATCGGGCTGGCCTCGATCCAGATCGCACGGGCACTGGGCGCGTCCCGGATCGTCGCCACGTCCCGTTCGGCAGGCAAGGTCGAGCGGCTGAAGTCGATGGGCGTGGACTGCGCAATCGACGTCTCCGTCACCGACCAGGTCGACGCCGTCGCCGATTTCACCGCGGGCCGTGGCGTCGATGTCATCGTCGACTCGGTCGGCGGCACCACCTTCGAAGCCAATCTCGAGTCCCTCGCCGTTCAGGGGCGACTGGTCAACATCGGCCGATTGGGATCGAGCACCGCCACGATCGATCTCAACGCCCTGTGGCTGAAACGGTTGAAGCTCATCGGCGTAACGTTCCGCACCCGCACCGAGGAGGAACGACTGGCCTGCGTGCAGGCCTGCGCCCGGGACCTGCTCGCGCCGCTCGAGGCAGGCACGATCCGTCCGATCATCGACCGGACGTTCCGCCTCGACGAGATCGCGGCGGCCCACGCCTACATGCAGACGGACCAGCATTTCGGCAAGATCGTCCTGCTGGTCGACGACGCACTCGCGGACGCATCGTGAGGACCGCATCCCATGTGGAGAAGTTCCACCGGCTCACCGACCTGCGCACGCGGTTGGACCCGCTCGAGAACTTCGAGCTGTGGTACTGGACCACCCTCACCGCCGGGACCAACGCCTACAACGCCTGCCTGCACCTCGCCGGGCTGACCAGCGACGACCCGGTCTTTTCCACCATTCCCGGCGTTCACCTGGTGCAGCAGCCCGACGGTGGATACGCGCGAGAACTGCGCGGTCCCGGCGATGTCAGCCACGTCGGGTGGCCCCCGATCGAGGGTGACCTTCCCGAAGACATCCAGTGTCTGGAAATCGCCCTCGAGGCGCTCGAGGAACACCGGGACCCCTGCCTGCGCGGTGAACGCAGCCCCACCCGGTACATCGTCGGCGAATGCGAGCGCGAATTCGAACGGGTTCAGGCAATCCTGTTCGCGAGGGCCGGAGTGAAGGAGACGGCGTCATGAAGCCGGAACGTCACCGCTTCCTCGCGGAGCGCATCGAGCGCGCGGTCACGCACTGCGGCGACCGCGACTGGGAGATGAAGATCGAGGCCGCAATGCTGGCCGGTACGCACTGGGCGAACTACGCCCTGCACCACCACGGCGTCGCACCCGAGGACGAGGACATCGTGCACACGTCCATGCTGGTGGTGAACACACTGCGCAAATACTCCATCATCGAACCCGACCTGCTCCGCGCCCTCGGCGACATCGAAGAACTCCGCCCCCTCTTCGTCCGTGGCGACGTGGACGGAGGCCCCGCCGCAGCGCAGCGGGCACTTGCCCTGCTGTCGGAGATCTCCGCGCGTGCCCGAGAATCCGAACTGTCGACAACCAGGAGACTCCCGTGAACGGTCTGATGATGCACCAGCCCCTGTTGGTCTCCTCGCTTCTCACCCACGCCGAACGCCATCACGGTCGGCAGGAAATCGTCTCCCGGCGGGTCGAAGGCGACCTGCATCGCTACACCTTCAGCGACCTCGCCACCCGGTCACGGCAGCTGGCCCAGGCGCTCGAGGCGCTCGGTGTGCAACCGGGCACCCGGGTTGCGACCCTGGCCTGGAACGGATATCGACACCTCGAGCTGTACTACGCGGTGTCCGGATCGGGTGCCGTCCTCCACACCCTCAACCCACGTCTGCACCCCGACCAACTCGAGTGGATCGTCGCCGACGCCGAAGACACGGTGCTCTTCTTCGACCTCACATTCCTGCCCGTCATCGAAGAACTCGCGCCGCGTCTGACCGGCGTGCGGCACTTCGTGCTCATGTCGGACCGCGACCACCTGCCCGATGAGCCCGGCGCGCTCCTGGCCTACGAGGACCTGCTCGAGGCACACGACGGAACCTACGACTGGCCCGAGTTCGACGAGGCCACCGCGTCCTCGCTGTGCTACACGAGCGGAACCACCGGAAACCCCAAGGGTGTCCTGTACAGCCACCGATCCACAGTCCTGCATTCCTTCGCGGTCGCCCTGCCCGATTCGGTCGGCCTGTCCGCACGCGACACCGTGCTGCCGATCGTGCCGATGTTCCACGTCAACGCCTGGGGCCTCCCCTACGCCGCGTGCATGGTCGGCGCGAAGGTCGTCTTCCCGGGGCCTGACCTCGACGGCGGGGCGCTGTACGACCTGCAGGAAACCGAGCAGGTCACGGTGTCCGCGAGTGTCCCCACCGTCTGGCAGGGACAGCTCGAGTACGTCGAGCGGCAACGGCTGCCCTTCACCACGCTGCAGCGCGCCGTCATCGGCGGTGCCGCGTGTCCCCCCGCGATGCTCCGCGAACTCGAGGAGACCCATGGCGTCACGGTCGTCCACGGATGGGGCATGACCGAGACCAGCCCGTTCGGTACCGCCTCGGTCCTGAAGAACACGCACCTTCAGGCGGAACCCGAGGAGCGGTACGCCGTGCAGGGTAAGCAGGGACGATGCGTCTTCGGCATGGACCTGAAGATCGTCGACGACTCCGGACGCGAACTGCCGTGGGACGGGGTGTCCGCCGGGCATCTCATGGCCCGGGGCCTCTGGGTCATGGCGCAGTATTTCGGACAGGCCGACCACGACCCGCTCGTCGACGGCTGGTTCCCCACCGGTGACATCGCCACCATCGACCGGGACGGATTCATGCAGATCACCGACCGCAGCAAGGACGTCATCAAGTCGGGCGGCGAATGGATCAGTTCCATCGACATCGAGAACATCGCGATGGGCCACCCGGCCGTCGCCACCGCGGCCTGCATCGGCGTACGGCATCCCAAGTGGGACGAGCGCCCCCTGTTGGTCGCGGTACGGAAACCCGGCTCCACCGTCTCCGCCGAGGAACTGCGCGCCCACTTCGCAGGCAAGATGGCCAAATGGTGGATCCCCGACGGCGTCGTCTTCGCCGACTCGATTCCCATGGGAGCCACCGGCAAGATGCTCAAGGCGCCACTGCGGGAACGTTTCCAGGACTACCTGATCGACGCGGACACGAATTCGGTACGGCTCCGCAGCTCCCCGTGACGACACGGCTCCAGACGGGTCGGCGATATGGCGATAGTCTGAGGGGACGTCGTCGAGAGGCTGATCACATGCTCCCAGGGGTTCACGGGGACGGATAGCACGGTGACGGCCGACGGCGATCCCCTCCGAACTCAGCGCGCCACGGACTCCGCGACGGCGGACGAACTGCGCGCCGCTGGGTTCGACGACGCCCGGGAGATCGGGCGCGGAGGCTTCGGAGTGGTGTACCGCTGCACCCAGTCGGCACTGGACCGGGCGGTGGCGGTGAAGGTCCTCACCGGCGATCTCGATGAGGAGAATCGCGCCCGATTTCTCCGGGAGCAGCGGGCGATGGGCCGGCTGACCGGGCATCCGAACGTCGTGAGTGTGCTCGAGGTCGGTGTCACCGACACGGGTCTCCCCTTCCTGGTGATGCCGTACCACCCGCAGGATTCCCTCGACGTGCGGATCCGGCGGGACGGTCCGCTCACGACGGCGGAGACACTGCGGCTGGGGGTGAAGATGGCCGGCGCCCTCGAGACGGCGCACCGGCTCGGCATCGTGCACCGCGACGTCAAACCCGGCAACATCCTGCTCACCGACTACGGCGAACCGGCGTTGACCGACTTCGGGATCGCACACATCACCGGCGGTTTCCAGACCGCCACCGGCACCATCACCGGATCGCCCGCGTTCACCGCCCCCGAGGTACTCGGTGGCGACCCGCCGACTCCGTCCTCGGACGTCTACGGACTCGGGGCGACGCTGTTCGCGGCGCTGACCGGGCACGCGGCGTTCGAGCGCCGGAGCGGTGAGCAGGTGGTCGCCCAATTCCTGCGGATCACCACGCACAAGGCGCCGGACCTCAGTGAAGCCGGTGTCGATGCCGACGTGGCCGACGCCGTGGAACGTGCGATGTCCCGGGATCCGCTGCAGCGCCCCGCCGCCGCGACGCTGGGCGAAGCCCTCCAAGAACTCCAACTCCACCGCGGTATCCCGATTGACGAGATGTCACTCCGCGCCGAACCCGACGCCGAGCGAGACCCGAGGCGCGCGACACGACCGCCGACAGGGCGATCACCCACCGGTCGGCCCCGGCCCTCTCCCACCTCGGGTACCCATGGGGGTCTGCCATTGGAGTTGACGAGTTTCGTCGGCCGGCGGAGAGAACTCACCGAGACGAAGCGGCTGCTCTCGGTGTCACGGCTGGTCACTCTGACCGGAATCGGTGGTGTCGGAAAGACCCGGCTGGCGCTGCGTGTCGCGGCCAACACCCGACGGGCCTTCGCCGACGGAGTCCGGCTGGTGGAATTGGGTGACCTGCACGACGGATCGTTGCTGGGGGAAGTCGTGGCGGCGGAGTTGGGGTTACACCACCGCTCGACTGAACCCCTGCACACCCTCGTCGAATTCCTGCAGGCACGGGAGATGCTGCTGGTACTCGACAACTGCGAGCAGGTGATCGATGCGGCTGCTGAGCTGACGGCGACACTGCTTCGCAGCTGCCCCGGCCTTCGGATTCTCGCAACGAGTCGCGAAACCCTGGGCGTGGCGGGGGAATCCGCCCTCCGAGTGCGCCCACTCACCGTTCCGGAATCGGACCAGGGAACCTCGCCGAAGGGCCTGCCCAGCTATGACGCGGTGACGTTGTTCACCGAACGCGCCGCCGGCACCGTGCCCGGCTTCGAAGTCACCGAGGACAACGCCGACGCCGTCGCCCGGATCTGTATCCGGCTGGATGGTCTGCCCCTGGCCATCGAATTGGCGGCGGCGCGACTGCGCACGATGTCGCCGGAGCAGATCCTGCAGCGGTTGACCAACAGGTACGAGCTGCTGACCCGTGGAAGTCGTAGTGCGCCAACGCGTCAGCAGACCTTGAGATGGAGCATCGACTGGAGCTACGAGCTGTGCCTCCCGGCGGAACAGCAGCTCTGGGCCCAGCTCTCGGTCTTCGCCGGCAGCTTCGAGCTCGAAGCCGCCGAATGGGTGTACACGTCCGATCCCGGACCGGCCGGTCTGCTCGATCTCATTGCGTCGCTGGTGGACAAGTCGATTCTCATAAGTGAGGAATCGAACACCGTTGTGCGTTTCCGGATGCTCGAAACGCTGCGTGACTACGGCCGGGACAAGCTCGAGCAGTCCGGCACCTTGTCGGAGATCCGACGACGGCACCGTAGCTGGTACCGGCAGCTTGCCCTCGACGCCGAGTCCGGATGGATCAGCCACCGACAGGTCGTCTGGCTCGCTCGACTCGAGCGAGAACAACCCAACCTGCGCGAAGCGATGGAGTTCAGCCTGTCCGAGGCCGAGGACTCCCCGGCCGACGCGGGGCTGGAGATCGCCACCGCTCTGTTTCCGTTCTGGCTCTCCCGTGGTCGGCTCCGCGAGGGCCGCCGCTGGCTCGACCGCGCGCTGGCGTTCCGGGAGGAACACGACACCGCGCTCGAGGTGAAGGCGTTGTATTCGGCCGGCATTCTCGCCACCAGACACGAAGACCTGGAGCGGGCAGCTGAGCTGACCGATCGAGGGCGTGCGCTGGCCGAGAGCCGGGGAAGTGCCCTCGATGGCGCACTCATGCATCACGCCACCGCAGCTCACGCGCTGCACAGCGGCGATCCGGAACGCGCCGTGCGCTCATACACCGAGGCACTCGCAGTGCTGCGCGGCGCGAACAACCTCCTCGCGCTCATCACCGCCTTGCACGGGATCGGCTTGGCTCACGAGGTACTCGGGCACACCGACGACGCCACCGCGTGCCTCGAAGAGGCGATCCGGATTGCCGAGTCCCACGGCGAATCGGTGACCTGCGGCCGCTCGTCCTTGACCCTGGGCCTGGTGATGTGGCGACAGGGTGACCGTGATCGCGCGGTGATGCTGCTGCGCAAGGGACTCGAGCTGGCCCGCCTGGTCGACGATCCGTTGGGAGCCACCTGGTGCATCGAGATCCTCGCCTGGATTGCCTCCTCCGAGAAGCATTTCCACCGTGCCGCAGTCCTGATGGCCGCTGCCGAGGTTCTACGACGGCGCGTGGGTACCTCCACTCTTCAGATCCCGAACTTGACCGGATCTCATGAGGAATGCGAGCTCGTCACCCGCCGCTCACTCGGCCAGCGGGCCTTCGCCGCTGCCTCCCACGAGGGCGAGGCGCTGAGTTTCGACGCCGCCGTCTCCTATGCCCTGGGCGAACCTCCACCGGCCGCGCCGCCGCGCGCCGATCCCACTACAGCGCTGACCGCACGCGAACGCCAGGTCGCGGACCTCGTCGCGCAGGGCCTGACCAACAAGGCAATCGCCGCCCGACTCGTGATCTCCCAACGCACCGCGCAGGGTCACGTCGAACACATACTCGCGAAACTCGGATTTTCCTCCCGCGCACAGATCGCGGCCTGGGTCACAGAACAAGCCGACACCCGCGGCTAGCGACGTTCTCTGGTGGCCGGGGTCTGCTCGCCGTCCGGCGCGACGCGTGGGTACTCCCAGGTCGCTCGCCGACCGTCGGTGAAGAAACCGTCCCGGTGGTAGTGGCGTATGTCGGGGGTGCGCGCGACCACCCCGGCCAAGAAGGCGCGCAGTTCGTCGCGGCCGCGACAGATGCCCCGGCCGCCCTCGAGGTGGGCGACGACCGGGCTCTCCAACGTCGCGTCCGGTGAACACCTCACCCGGCTGGTGGACGCCCACCTGCTCACCGTCGAGCGGTCCGGCCGCGCCCGCGGCCGCAGCTGGTTGACCGCCTTCGGTCTGGATCTACCCGCACCTCGCCGGGAACCGCAGGCGATCCGCTACTGCGTGGACTGATCCGAACAGCGCCACCACCTGGCAGGCCCCCTCGGCGCCGCCCTGACTCAGCGAATGTCGACCTGGAATGGTTGCGCCGCACCGACCAACGACGCGTCGTGCATCTGACCGAACCCGGACGCCACGGCCTGCACGATACTTTCGGTGGCCCCGGGAACTGGGACGACCTGTCGTTCGGATTCTCCCGCTCTGATCACTATTGAGCGCCCGGATCCAGGTTCCGCGGGTTCAACCGCGAAGCTCGCGGAACCGCCGCTCGCTGCTGCCGCTTTCGGGTTCCGGCGAACTCAGCAACAGGTGATCGAATCTGCGCCGGAACTCGTCCGGGGTGTCGAGCCTGCCTGCGAAGGCGGTCACCAGGTGTTCGGCGATCGCTCGAAGCTTCGTGTTCGTCTCCTGGGAGTGCCAGGTCAGGACGTCGAACGCCCGCTCCGCGGTGATGCCGTAGACCAGCATCAGCGCGCCTTTCGCCTGCTCGATCACCGCCCGGGACCGGGCGAGCTCGGCGACGACCTCGTCGACCGATTCCTGCACTTCCGTTTCCTGAGCCTCGGTGATGTCGATATAGAACCCGGACGTACCGATCACCTGCCCGGCCTCGTCCACCATGCGGTCACCGACCACGACGACATGGTGGACGCGCCCAGCGGTATCCAGAATGCGGTGCTTGCTGCTGAACGGCTCCCCGTCCGCTACCATTCGGGACAAGATCGCGGCGACCTGCCGGTGATCGTCGGGGTGCTTGTGCGACAACAACAAATCCGTTGTCGGGGTCACCGTTCCCGGCTGGTACCCGTGCATCCGAGCGACGGCGTCGGACCACTCCCACCGTTGCCCGTCGAGGAAGAATCGAAAACTGCCCACCCGTTGCGGCGCACCGAACCCGAAGACGTCATCGAGACTCACCTCTCGTACCTCCACCTCACTCCGCGCCGACTGCTCGCTCATCGACATATTGGCACATCCCCGATCCGGCCATCTCGACTTGTCGCCACCATGCGGAATTGAACGAGCACCGCCTTCCCCACTCTCGCCCCGGCACCACCGACCAATGGAACCCGTTTCCGAACGCCCTGGCAGGGGTAGGCGTGGTGGGACGAGTTCCACTGATCGCCGAATGATTCAGTCGTGCTCGTCGATTCGGTAGAAGACGAAGAAGGGCACGAGAATGGCCGACCAGTACACCCGGCAGGATCCCACCAGGCAGTACCCCGCTCCTGATCGAGAACGTCAGCCGGAGATACAGCACCCGGGACTGACCGCCAACATGGTGACCGCCCCGGACCACGGCGAGAAGACCTATCGAGGGAGCGGCCGACTCGAGGGCCGCCGCGCCCTGATCACCGGTGCGGATTCTGGCATCGGACGAGCGGTGGCGCTCGCGTTTGCCCGCGAGGGTGCCGATGTCGTGGTCAGTTGCCTGGGCGCCGAGGAGTCGGATGCACGGGAGACGGTTCGCCTGGTGGAGGAGGCGGGCCGGCGCGGCGTCGTCGCTACCGGAGACATCACGTCGGAAGACCACTGCCAGACTCTCGTGGACCTGACGGTCCGTGAACTCGGCGGTATCGACATCCTCGTGAACAACGCGGCCTTTCAAATGGTGCAGGCGGGCGGCATCGCGGACATCACCACCGAGCAGTTCGACCGGGTCCTGCGGACGAACCTCTACGCGCTGTTCTGGTTGTGCAAGAAGTCCGTCGCGGTCATGGAACCGGGATCGACGATCGTGAACACGTCGTCGATCCAGGGTATGAATCCTTCGCCTGGGCTTCTCGATTACGCGACCACGAAGGCAGGAATCATCGATTTTACGAAGGGATTGGCGGCCGATGTGGCGAAACGGGGAATCCGGGTCAACGCCGTGGCACCTGGCCCCATCTGGACGCCGCTGATCCCCGCGACCATGCCCGCCGACGGCTACCGGCAAATTCGGGGACGATGTGCCTCTGGGGAAGCCCGGCCAGCCGGCCGAACTGGCGCCCGCGTACGTATTCCTCGCATCGAACGAATCCAGTTATGTCACCGGAGAAGTGCTCGGCGTCACCGGCGGGATACCCTTCACCTGACCACCGCGGAGGCGAACACGCCCTCGCAGTCGTCGAACACACCCTCTACGTGTCGCGATTCTCGGCACGGTTTGGGTTCGGCGGTTGAGGGCAAGCTGTGCAAGAGGGCGGTCAGTCGATGATCCCGCTGACCGCTCGTGCCACACAACAGTCAGGAGATGTCATGCAGAAAGCGTTGATCTTCGCAGCGGGCGCGGCCGTGGGCTTCGTCGTCGGCACCCGGTCCGGCCGACAAACATACGAGTCCCTCTGTCCCTTCCGGTGACGCCTTGCAGGCGTGAAAATGGGGTCGGGTTGCCTGCCGACGTCGGGACTTCTCTGGGACCGTGTGAGCCCGCAAACGAGTCTGGCGCTGGGG
>SEEV01000255.1 GCA_004211695.1 Rhodococcus sp. (in: high G+C Gram-positive bacteria) | reverse complement strand
ACTCGAGAGGAAATGACCTGTATGTCACGCGTTCTGGTGACCACCGACTACCTCGGTCCCGGTGACGACATCGACGACCTTCTGCGCCGGCACGGACACGAGGTGACCTACGCACCCGCCCGCGGTGCCCGCAACCACGCGGAAGCGTTGGCCTTGTTCGACGGAATCGACGGAGCCGTCATCGCGAGCGAACCGGTCACCGCGGACATGCTCGAGACCGCCGCGTCCCTGAAAGTCATCGCCCGCAGCGGCGTCGGCTACGACTCCGTCGATCTCGCGGCAGCCGCCCGCCACGGCATCCGAGTGTGCAACACCCCCGGCGTCAACCACGACGCCGTCGCCGAAATGACGATCGCCCTGATCCTGATGACCGCCCGCAAGCTCCCCACAATCCTTGCCGGGGTCCGTGCGGGCCGTTGGCCCCGCGACGCCGGCCGCGAACTGCGCGGATCCACCCTCGGTGTCATCGGCTACGGACCCAGCGGCCGAGCCGTGGCCCAACTCGGTCTGGCGTTCGGAATGTCGGTGGCCGTGCACACCGCACACCCCACCGACAACCCGGGCATCGAATTCGTCGACCTCGACACCGTCACCGCCACCGCGGACTACCTGTCGCTGCACACCCGCGCCGCCGCCACGACCGGGCACCTGATCGACCGCAAACGCCTGCAGGCGATGAAGAACACCGCGATCCTGATCAACACCGCCCGCGGCAGCCTGGTCGACGAGGACGCCCTCGCCGACGCCCTCGAAGCCGGGGACATCGCCGCCGCCGCACTTGACGTCGTCGCCCAAGAACCCCTACCCGCCGACAGCCGACTGCGCGGCCTCGACAACGTGCTCATCACCTCACACCTGGCAGGCCAGACCGTCGAGGCCCGCACCCGCGCCGGCCTCGCCGCCACCCAGGCCGTGATCGACGTCCTCGCCGGCCGCGAACCAGCACACCCCGTCGACCACCTCTGACCCCTACGTACCCCGACTTGCCCGACGAAGGTAGAACACT
This sequence comes from Rhodococcus sp. (in: high G+C Gram-positive bacteria), assembly GCA_004211695.1. GTDB lineage: Bacteria > Actinomycetota > Actinomycetes > Mycobacteriales > Mycobacteriaceae > Rhodococcus_F. The sequence continues at coordinate 12,289 of SEEV01000255.1, read as the reverse complement.
CGTGACAGAGAAACTCTCGACACCTCCCCGCACCGTCGCCGCCGAGATCGCCCGCTCCTGGCTGCTGGTGAACGCCACCCGGACCGACACCTTCGACACCGCGCACCAGTCCTGCGCCGACCAGATCGTGCTCGACATCGAAGACGCCGTCGACTCCACCGCGAAACCCACCGCCCGCGCCGACGTCGCCCGATGGCTGGAAGAACGATCGGCGTGGGTCCGGATCAACGACCGCTCGACCCCGTTCTGGTCCGACGACGTCGACACCTTGAGGGGCCTCTCCGGCCTGGCCGGGGTGATGCTCGCCAAGGCCGAGTCCGCCGAGCACGTGACCGAAACCTTCGACCGCCTCGGCGGCGTGACCCCAGTGCTCGCACTGATCGAATCCGCACTGGGCATCGAGGAAGCCCCACAGATCGCACGCGCTCGAGGTGCCTTCCGACTCGCCTTCGGCAGCGGCGACTACCGGCGAGACACCGGCACCAGCGCCGACGACCTCGCCATGGCCTACCCGCGCTCACGCCTGGTCATCGCCAGCCGGCTCGGCAACCTCCCCGGCCCGATCGACGGCCCCACCGTCAGCAACGACCACACCGTCCTGCACGAGAAATCCACGCTTGCGGTCACTCTCGGACTGACCGGCAAACTGTGCCTGGCCGTCGATCACGTGCCCGTCGTCAACGCCGCCATCAGCCCCACCCCGGACGACGCCACCTGGGCGCGAGACTTCCTCGCCGACTTCGAAGCCCGAGGCCGCATCATCCTCGACGGCAGCGACCTGCCCCGTCTGGGCCGCGCCCAGAAGATCGCCCGGCTGGCCACGGCGTTCGGAGTTCTTTCGCCATGAACGCTGCCCACCCTGCAGTGCACAGCGTCTGCGCAGCGACTGCTGATCCTCATGATGCGAGGTAGCGCCGCATGTCGTCCTCTACCCTTTCGACCCATCTGTATGCACCACGGACCGATTTGTGGGACTGGCAACTTCGCGCCACCTGCAGACAGGTCGAAACCGACCTGTTCTTCCCCCAGGAAGGCGAAACCCATCACGGTCGACTCAACCGCGAGCGGGCAGCCAAACGGATCTGCCGCACCTGCCCGGTGCTCGCCCAATGTCGCACCCACGCCCTGGTCGTCGGCGAACCCTTCGGAATCTGGGGCGGCACCACCGAGGCCGACCGCCGGTTCCGCATCCCCCGGCCACCCGGACACACGCCTACCCCACGCCACAGCGACGGCCGGCCTCCCGTACCCCGACGGTTGACCATCTCCCACAGCCACCCACCGCCGGGCAAACGACCGCCCCGATCCTGAACTGCTGTAAACGGATCCACAATCGCCACACGTCCCCTCACGGCACCCACCCACCGAGAAAGCGAGAACATGCCCCTCGTCGTCGTTGAGTACACCTACTCCGCCGTCACCGCTGCAGGACGCGATGAACACCGCACCGCACATCGAGACTGGCTCGCCGACCTCGTCGAACAGAAGACCGTGATCGTCTCCGGCCCCTACGCCGACGACTCCGGCGCATTCATCGTCGTCGCCGCCGACACCGCAGAGACCGTCGAACGACTCTTCACCCAAGACCCCTTCGTCGCCCACGGACTCGTGCCCGCCCACAGGATCATCGAATGGACACCGGTCCTCGGCATGCTCAGCCACTAACCGGCTGGCGCAGCGATACCACCCGACGGTGGGCACCGCCCTCCGACCGGCCGGAGTCGCGACGGTGACGCCCGACCGGCAGCACCCGCAGGCCATGAATCCTCTGCACCGAGCGAGCACGACTGGTGCAGAGAATCCACCCGGCTGAGAGCGACATTCTGCCTCTGGCCGGCATCTTCGACTTCTGGCGCAACCCTGATGTTCCCGACGAGGACCCGGACGCCTGGTTGGTCACGTTTTCGGTGATCACCACCGATGCGACCGATGACGTGGGACACGTGCACGATCGGATGCCGATGAGCGTGGTCGCGGAGAACTGGGCGGACTGGCTCGACCCGACCAACACCGACGTCGACTACGCCCGATCCCTGATGGCACCGCCGGCACCGGGCACCTGGCCACCTACCCGGTGTCCAAGGCCGTGAACAACGTCAGGAACAACGGCGAAGGGCTCGTAAAGCCGATCGCCGCCGAGGATGCCCACTGACCACGGTGTGAGCCCGTGCAGGCCCGTGCGCTCGGCGGACACATCAGCGTCGGAATACCACCAGATTCTCCGCTGTTGAAGAGGCTGACGGTGGCGCTCATACCCCGGGTACCACACCAGAAAAGTCGCTGCGAGCGACCACTTGCCGAGAGACGATATGGCGTCACTGTCACCCCTGACCGGGTAAGACCTACATTGCGTAGCGTTCCCTTCTTTCCGCACTCGTTGTGTGCTGTCGTGTTCGTGTGGCGATTGATCTGGCGGTTCGCCAGTGCTGTGTTCGCGACGTAGGTGGTGGCGTGTGTTGCATTGCAGCGTCCCTGGAGGTGGTGGAAATCACTGGCAGTCGTGGCCCGAAGGCTGTGTCAGCTACACGAGCCGATGGTGTTGGTCCGGATGGGCAGTTGCAGGACATGGGTGGTTGCGGATGCCCGTAGGCGGGTGATCTCGTCGTGTTGAGCGGCGAGTTGAGCGAGCGCGTGTATGCGGAAGTCGGCGAGTTGGTCGATGGTGCTGGCTGATTCGGCGAGGCGCTGCTTCAGTTTGCTTACTTCGTTCTTGAGGCGGCTGATCTGGGCCTCGCGTGGGTCCGGTTGGTCGTCAGCTTGTCGGAGCGTTTGAAGGCGTCGTTCGAACTCGGCGCGCAGGTGTGCGTAGGGCCGTGTGCCGTAGAAGGCGGTGCGGTCGACTCCAGCTTCGCGCGCGAGGGTTTTGACGTCGCAGCCGCCGTCAGCGGGGATTTCTCCGCGGAGGAGCCGGTCGATGGTGGCGCGGATCCGGGTTTCGTTGGACTGACGCTGGGAGGCGGTGATACGCACTGCTACTCCTTGTTCTCGGTGCGGGCGGCGGCGTTGTCGATTGCGTCGAGGACGCGCTGGGCTCTGTCGAGGTCAGCTTGCAGACGGACGCGTTCGGTCTTTCGGGTGGGGCCGAGATTGCCGAGGAACATCGCGGTCTGTTGGGCGTGGTCGGCCCATACGGGCCGGTGACAGGGGTGGTGGGTGGCTTGCGGGCATCGGGCCGAGTCACACATCCCGGCCAGTGGCTGGTCGGAGTTCGGGGTGCCGGCCAGTTTGAGGCAGAGCGCCCGGGCGGGGTCTGTGAACCAGCAGTAGTTCGCCGGGGCGAGGTGCAGGGTGCGGGCGCGTTTGCTGAGTAGGTTGAGCACTTCCCGGTTGTTGCGCTGCACTTTTGGCGACGCGGCACCATCCGGCGCGAGTTTGCCGTCGATGTGGGCGAAGAACTCGGACAGTTCCCGGGCGCCCGGCCCGCCGGGCAGGACGCCTTGTTGGTAGTTGCGGAACTCGGCCCAGAGCAGCTCGAGGTTGCGTTCGGCCTCGTGTTTGTTGACCTCGGCGAGCAGCCCGGCTTGCGCGCCGCCGGGGCGGGAGGCGTAGCCCTCGGTGGTGGCGACCGCGATGTGTTTGAGGTGCAGTTTCGTGGCGAGCACGCCGCCGGGTCGGTAGGCGAGTTCGATCGCCAGAGTTCGACGCAGAGCGCGCAGTGTCACGGGGCCCTCGGGGATCGGTGCGAGGCCGATGCGGTGCCCGGCGGGGCCGTTGACCCAGTTGCGGAACGATTTGTAGCGGTCTTTGAAGGTGAACCTTCCGAGTAGGGGTGCCCCGACTTGGGGGTTGTCGTGGAGTTGCTCGAGTAGCTGCACGGCCCGGTAGGCGGGTTCGATGACGACCCACTCATCGTCAGTGCCTCCCAGCGGTTGTCCTTTGACGACCTTGCCGGCCAGCCGGTAGCGGACGAGACCGTCACCGTACTGTTCGGGTGGTCGACACGCGCCCACGCGCAGTTCCATCAGCTCACTGGCCCGCATCCCGGACACGGCCGCCACCAGTGTGATCGCGGCTGTTCGGACGATGCCGACCAGGGTATTGGCTTCCATATGGCTCAGCGGGAGTGTCCATGGCACGTGCCCCTCACCGCTGGCCTTGCTCACCTGGGCAGCGTTTCGCACCCAGGGGTTGGCTATTCCGACCGCCGCGGCGGCGTCTTCTGCGGGGTGACGAAAGCGTGTCAACAATGGCTGCAACTTCTGTCGGTAGCCGGCTTGCCGGGCGATGGCGTTCCAGTTGATCGTCAGCAGAGTGTCGTGCGGGTCCCAGCCCCGGGCGAGGCGGCGTTCCACCGCGTGATCCGGCAGCTGCGGCAGTGGCTGACCGGATTGAACGTACTGGTCGAGGATCGCGATGATGCGTTGCACGGGTTCCAGCGATGCGAGGTCGGCGTCGACCGGGTGCAGCCGCATCTGCTCCGCCGTCCCGGTTTGACGAAGGCGGTCGGCGAGGTCGGCGGCATGCGGAGCGAGAGTGGTCGTCAGGTAGCTGGCGGCGGCCAGGAGTGGCTGCAGAACCGTGCCCGCCAGCGGCGGGGTTCTGTTGGGACCGTGGCCGTCGGGCATTTCCGCGACAGCCGACGGCGTGGCACCGCCCCAGGGCCGCAGGTCCCCCGGAACACGGTCGACAGTGAACAGGTTCCGGTGATTGACCAGGTCCACGACCGCCTGGGCGGCTACCCGGCGAGTTCCGGGGCTGCGCTCGCCCATGACCACGTCGTTGTCGTCGAGCAGGTAACGCCGATGGTGCAGGTAGCGCTCGCATAGGTCGCCGTCAAGCTCCTCGAGGCTGCGGACGCCATGGTCGGTGAGCCAGTTGAAGAATCGGGTCAGCTCGGAGAGCCGTTTGAACACGCTCAGCAGGTGCAGCGGGGTCCGGTAGGCGCGCGGCAGCTGCCGGACCGCCTCGTGGTGAGGCACGAGCATGGCCATGGCCTGCTCTTTGGCGACCACCCGCCACCGGCTGTTGGTGATCGTGGTGAAATCGAAGCGGCGGAACGACATGCCCATCGCCATCGGCAGACCGACCACTTCCGCGAAGTCCCACCGATCGTCGTCGAACATCGGACGTCGGGTTCCTTCGGGGAGGGGGAGGCCTGCCTGGCGGCAGACATCAGTGCCGGCGAATGGCGAGCGACTCGAGTCAGCGATGGGGAACGGGGTGGTCATTGTGTGCTCTCCTCCGGGCGCAGCGGCATTTCGTCATCACGATCGGTGACGTGGCCACGGGCGTGGGCCAGCACGGCGGGGTCGAAGTGGTCCAGCACCTGCTCGATCTGCTGCGAGTAGGGGCCGAAGACCGCCATGAACTGAGCGGCTGGCATTTGCCGCCACTGGCGGGCGAAGAATGCCTTGAGCCGCAGCAGATTCGCTGCGTGCCGGGGCGTGAACACCGCCAGCGGGCAGAGCAGACACACCCACGGCCGAGCGGGACAGGGCTTTCCCTTGGGGCCGTGCAGCCCTGACAGTTGGTCGGCGCAGGCTGCGACGAACACGTCCCGGGCGCCGCCAACAAGTTCGGCGATCACCGTGTCCTCGAGCGCGAGCGTGGACACCAGCTGCGGGTAGTCACGCACCAAGGCGACGGTCTGTTCCTCGGTCACCACCACCGGTGGATGGGCGCGACGCAGCAGATCGTGTTGCGCGTCCTCGACGATGGCCTCGATGGCTCGTCGCTGCGAGCTGGTCGGGGCGGACAGGTAATGATCGCCCTCGACATCCGGGCTGTGATTGGGGTCGATGGTCGCTCGGCCCTGCCCAGCCCATGTTCTCGTGTCACGCATCGCGTGATGCGTGGTGCGGATCCGCGACCGATGAATCTTCAGAGGAACACCGTCATCGTTCTTCACGCCATAGCGGATCACCCACCGCTGAACCGACATCCGGGCCGAGGCGGAGCTGGTGCCGATCACGAAGTGCCCCGGCCGCGATAGCCCCAACCACAACCGGCGGCGCTGGTGCTCGTCGGCGAAACTGCGCAGCAACGCAGAATACGACAGCCACTGCTCGAGCAGCCGCACCGCATGCCGGGGCAGGGTGACGCTTTCCGTGGCGGTGCGGCGTTTGAGGTAAGACAGCAGGATCGTGGCGTCACCGGCCCAATCGATGTCGTCGACCTGCAAATCGTCAATGCCGTCCGGAACGATCCCGGAATACGCGCCGAACAGCAGCCGATAGGCGATCAGCGCGTCGTTGGTCGGAAACATCTCGGCGCTGGCCTGGCAGAAGCCGCCGCGTTGCTGGACCGCGCCTTGGGTGCAACCCGCCTCGACGCCAAAATCCTTGCTGGACACCGGCCCCAGCCGGGCCAACAGCCAGCGCAGGTTCTCCGGCGTCCACCCGCCGTCACGAGGATGCTGCCCACGCTCGGCCGCCGCCAAGGCCTGCCGGTGCACGGCATACGACTCGTCGACGATCGTGCGGCACGTCTGAACCAGACGATCCCACTCCGCCTCCGAGTAGGGAGGCAACTGGCGTTGGTTGCCCTGCGAATTGAACGCGCGGCCCGCCGCGAACTCGGCGACATCGGCCGCCAAATCGCCGGTGACAACATGGAAGGCCTGCAGCATCCGGCGAGTACAGCCTTCCCGGAGACCGCTGGAACCGATCCAGTACTCGGCCAACCGGGCGGGCCGCAGATCGCGTGCTTTCCCGGTGAACCCGGTTGCGGCGAGTGTGCGGGTCATGTCCCGAATCGACTGCGCATAGTGACCCACCGATCCGGCGGCGTCCAGGCTGCCGTGCGGATGGATCAACTCCACCAAACCCACCAGCAGGTCTCGCGCCAGCCGCGGGTTCGAAAGGCCGTTCAGATCGAACTGTATAGTGGCGCCGTCGCTGAACACGCAGTCGATGCCCAACGGATCCTCAATGATATTGGCGGGCATCACATCACCCCGCCGTCGGTGTCCTCATCGAACTCCGCGTCCGCCTCCCGATCGGTCTCGGCCTCGCTGAGCAGGCCGTCGCTGATCCCGGCGTGGTCGTAGGCGTCGCGGTAGATCCGGGTCGTGTCCAGGCGACGCAGGTACTTTTCTGTCGTCAACACCGAGGAGTGGCCCAGGAGGTCCCGCAGCACCAGCATCGGGTCCGCTTTGGACAGATAGAGGGTCAGCGCCGCGTCGGTGTCGGTGTCCTTGACGAGCTTGGCGGCCTGCCGGTAGTGGCCGGTGACCAGATACTCCAGGGTGTGCATGGCCATCGAATGGCGCAGGCGGTGCGGGTGGACGTGCGGGAACCGTGGCTCGAAGCGGGACCGGATCCGGTTCGAGGTGCGCTCGAACACCGATGGCCACGCGGTGAACGGGCCGCCACCGGTTTTCACCGCCAGCAGACACGAGCCGCCGCCCGGTGCGACGAGGCGGCGCCGCTCGTGTGGGGTCAGGGTCTCCCAGCGGCGGCGGATCCCGTTGAGCCGCCCGCCCCGCGCGTCCGGTTCCGTGACCAGCAGTGGCTCACCCCAGCGTTGGGGCGGACGCCAGTACGAGCCGTCTGCGGTCGCCGCGCGGTCGAGTTCGACGTAGTGGTGCACGGCGGCGAGCGCCTCGTAGGAGATCCATGTGATGCGGAACTTGCTGCCCTTGGCGATCCCCGACGGCACCGGGAACGGGATCGGCGACGGTGAGCGATGAGCCGGCAGCGCCGGAATCTCATAGAACAGTAGGAACCTGAACTCCTGCAACCTGAGCCCGGTGGACAGGGCCAGCTCGCCGATCGCGGCGTTGCGCGCCAACTCCCGACCCCGAAACGTGGCATCCGGCTGGCCGTCTGGGTCGAGACCTCGCAGCGCGTTGAGGAATACCGCAGTGAAACTCGGCTCGAGGTACTTGATCGTCACATGGGGTTTCGGGGTGCGGCGCACCGCCAGGTTCACCCGCACCTGCCCCCCGCCGGTGAACAACGACCGCCCCAGCCGGTAGGTGAACGGCTCGGCCTGCGCGTGGCCCTCCTCCAGCGCCCACCGGTAGAACAGCGATAACACACTCACGTGCCGGCCCCACGTGGTCGCCGCGAATCGTCTGGCCGTCGGACCGGTCGCGCGGTACTCGGCATACTTGCCCAACGAGTGCTTCAACCGCTCACGAGTATCGAACAGGCCCACGCCGTGATCGGCGAGGAACTCCATCCAGGCCTTGACCACTCCGGCATAGCTGGCCCACGAACTCGGTGCCGGGCAGCCGGTGGCCAGAAGGCTGCGCAGCCACCGATTCACCACCACCGTCGGCCGCGGCGCACCCGGCCCGTCCTCGAACTGCAGATCGTCATCGATCAACACCGGCATCCGTTCCGGAATCACCGGCCGATGCTCAACATCCCACGAGTCGAAGCCCTGCGAGGAGAAGAAGCTCAAGATCATAAGCGGGGACCATAGAAACACCACACAGCCCACCGCAACACGGAAACGCCACGTGAGCGCAGCTACCAAGCGGGAATCGCAACACGACAACTAAGCGAAGAGAAGTTCTCGGAAGAGGGATGAGAAGCCGCTGACACCGGGGAAGGTGCCGGCGGCTTCTTCGTTTCACCGATCGACAGCAGCGGTCGCAGCGAGGGGCGACCCCGCAATCCCCAGCTCCGTGGCGTACGTCGTAAGCTCGGGATCTGTGATCGCCGCGTCCGTGGCATCCTCCCACGCCTGGGCCACACGACGTTTCGTCTCCTCGACCGACTTGCCCTTGCATTCGCGCCGTAACCGATCCATCACTCGTTGCAGCGTTTGTTCCACTGTGGCTTTCGCGACCCGCTCGAACCCGCGCTCGTCGAAGTCTGACACCTGCGGTCTCCTTGGAGTGAGGCCGAGTGCGAACTCCGTCTCGGTACCTCGTGGCCATGATCACAGACCCCGCACGGGTGCTATAGAGGTGGTTGGCCTCACTCTGGTCTGTAGTCCTCGCTGCGGGGGTGGGGACGTCCTGGCGGGCCGGGCTCGTCCGGGACCTGTGTGCGGCGGTGAGTGTTCGCGCGCCGCAGTTCGCCGGCCGCAACGGCCGCGGTGGTGAGGTAGGCGCCGAGGACGCTGATCAGGGCGAAGACGAGGGTGAGAACAATGAGGATGATCACCAAGTTGATGCCTCCGACGGGTGGGGGTGGATTCGACCTCGGGGAGGACCCCTCGACGCCTCGTACCGCTGACCGACATCGGCCACCGCTCATCGAGAGAAGCGTTGGTTTCGGGGATGCGGACCTGCTCGTGCCCGGTGCTCGCCGGGAACGTCGGCTTTTTATCCGGGCCCGGAACACATCCGGCTCCGGATGGGGACACGCTCGAGGCGGTGAACCGACGAGGTGGGCGACCTTCGAGTAGGTCGCCCACCTGCGGGTCGAGCTCGGTATCTAGTTCTGGAGGATCGTCACCGGCCCCTGGGGCGTGGTGCAGACGGTCGACGGGGTGCTCGTGTTGTCCACCTCGCTGGCGAGGACGTCCAACGGTCCGACGGTGACACCGCAGACGTTGGCGGCGACTTGGGCCGCGACGCCGGCGTTCACGTCCTTCGCGATGGTGATGTTGCCAACGTCCACGTTGACCAGCCCATCCTGCACGGTGGTCGGGGCGGCTGTTGCCGGAGCGGCGCCGGCGACGAGCAGCGATCCCCCGAAGAACAGTCCTGCTGCGGCAGTCTTCGCCATGGTCATGGTCTTCATCGTTCAACTCCTTGATCTCTAGCGGGTCACAAAACCTTCGTGATCAGATGCACAAAACCTTTGCGAGTTGACACATAAAACCTAAAGGGAATTTCGCGGGACTGTCAAATTCTGGTCTCGACCTGGACCGGAATCGAACCTGTACCAGTGGCCTATTTGAGCCACTGCGGATCTCATTCCCGCGCCGCGCAGTGCGTGGTCTCGATGCGTGGACCTTTTTTGGTTTCACATGATTGGTTCATCGATGGCAGGCGTGCGCTCGTTACAACCTCGGTCGGCGAGGGCCGGTAATTCGGGACCATTGCGCCCTCGTGGGAATGTTGCGCACTCCCAGGGGTGCAAATCGATTCCTGGAATTGGTTTTCGCAGGCAGAGGCCTCGGCAACCCTCGGTCAACGCACTCACCGCACGATCTGTCTACCTGCGGTTTCAGCGCAATCCAGCGGGTCGTCTCCACACCATTCGGTCCGGCGCGAGTGTGGATCGTCATATACGGAAGAGAGGCGATTTACTGAGTCCTCAACATTATTCCACATGCGACCTATAGGAAATTTCCACTACCCGGAGAATTCGTACTGGACATTCGAATAGAAATAGGGAATTTCTCGGCTTCGTCCCGATTCTGTTCGGGAGGCCATGGTCGAGTAAAGAGGACTTTGCTTAATGCGAGGAGATAGAATTTATGGCCGAATCGCGTCCGTACGCTCCATTTTCACTATTCGGGCCGTACGGCACCGAGAAGCGCTGTTTCGCTCGGAGGCGCCGAAATACATGCGGCTGGCCGGATCTGACACGCCGAACAGGGCACTTGGCCCTCATTTCGGCGTGAGCGATTCGGTAAGTGACCGTGATTCCAGTGCCGGACGCGTCCGTGTCGGCAAGACTTGTTGACTACCGCCAGGGTGGGCGCGGGGCGGGGCCGGAAACCATCCCACGTCCGGGGGATATCTGGCCCGTGGCCTGCTGCCGCATCCTGCACTACACGACCGGATGGGAACAGCCCAATCTCCGCTCGTGTCACGCACTGACCGGATGGCACCCGCCACCCGGAGCAGGGCCGGGTCAGGTGCGCATCGACCGCAGCGGTGGCGTCGTGAATCGTCCCGGGTTTGATGCGCAGCTTCTTTCTTGGGAAGGTGATCCTTATGCCGAATGCCTATCCAGCCGAGGTGCGAGAGAAGGCCGTGCGCCTGGTCCTCGAACCCCGTGACGAGTACGCCTCGGAGTACGAGGCGATCCGCACGATCGCCGAACGGATGTCCCTGAAGACGGAGACGGTGCGGGTCTGGGTCCGCAAGGCGGCCGAAGCGGCCGGCGGCGGCACCCCGGCTGCGTCGGCGTCCGAGGCTGAGGCCGAACTGCGGGCACCGCGGCGGAAGAACGCCGAGCTCGAGAAGACCATCGAAATACTCAAGGCCGCAACGTCTTTCTTCGCGCGGGAGTGCGACCCGCCACGCAAGTGATCTGCCGATTCATCGCCGAACACCGCGATCAGTTCGGGGTCGTACCGATCTGCCGGGTGCTCACCGAGCACGGGTGCACGATCGCCCCGAGAACCTTCTACGCCTGGCTGAGCCGTCCGTTGTCGAGGCGCGCGCTTTGGGACGCCAGCATCACCGCGGTGCTGGCTTCGTACTGCGTCGAGCGGGACGAGCACGGTCGGCGTAGGCCGGAGTCGCTGTACGGGTCGCTGAAGATGTGGGCCCACCTGCGGTGCCAGGGCATCGAGGTGGCCGTTGCACCGTGGAACGGCTCATGGCTGCGAACGGTTGGCGCGGCGCCACCCGGGCGAAGAAGGTCCACACCACTGTCCCGGATCCGTCGGCCCGGCGGTCGCCCGCGCTCGCCGACAGTCGCCCTGGACACCTGACCACCGGTCACGCCGTGGCAGCCGAGGCTGTCGATCTGGCCACCGGCACCGGTGATGTCCTGGCGCGGGGATTGGGCCTGGGCTGTCTGGCGTTGCTTGGGGAGCAACGCGGCGACGAACAAAGCCTGCCGGACACACGTCGCCGAGGCACTTCAGATGCGCGAACACATGGAACCCGCCGACGCCGTAGGGGCCCTCGGGCTGCTCGAGCTGAGCCTGGGCCACGCGGACGGCGCCGTCGCCCATCTCGCACGAGTCAATCGGAGCTTGTCCGTGCGAGGCGAAGTGAGGGAGCCGGTGCTTGCGTGGTATTCGTCGATCGACCTGATCGAAGCGTGTCTGCGCTCGCGCATCCCGGTTCCGCCCGGGATGGTCGAGCGGCGGCAACGCCTCTGTTGGAGGTCCCTCGTGATCCGCGAGTGTTAGGCCGCGCGAGGATGATGCAACATCCTGATCCGTTCTCAGTGAAAGACGGTGATCGAGTTGACCGACGTGATGCATGTCGCCCGCGACAGCTAGATCGGTGTAGCGGGTGTCCTCGCTCGGATCCGGGCAGGCACGGGGCCGCCGGCAACCATGGTGAATGGAGTGGCGAGCGGGAAGTTGGCACTTAGCCCGAATGCACCGATTCGTTGATGTTGTCGCTGTGAATTCCGTTTTGTGGCAGCGGGTGGGGTGTGGGCGTGGGTGATCGTCCGACCTGGTGTGTCGGGTTGTTCCACTGAGTCTTTCGCATCGAGGGTGGGCATGTGTGACCGGTGTTAGGTGATGATCGGCT
>SEEV01000254.1 GCA_004211695.1 Rhodococcus sp. (in: high G+C Gram-positive bacteria) | reverse complement strand
GTACAACCCTGCAGCATCGCCCGGGGCAGGAACCCGGACTGCGGGAAGAAGGTGTTGATCTTGTCGACGGCCCCGTACATGAAGACGTTCTCCCAGGGCACCAGCACCTTGTCGAAGACAAGGATGGCGTCGTTCTCGTCGAACCGGCTCGACAGCGGGTAGTCGAACGGGGTGCCGGTGATCGCGGCGTTCTGCGCGTAGGAAGCCCGCGAGATCAACTTCACCCCCGGTGCCCCCATCGGGACCGTGCAGATGAGAGCAAATTCCTTCTTCTTGATCGGCAGCCCGTAGTGAGCGATGAAGTTGTAATTGGTGATCGCCGAACCGGTGGCCACGACCTTCGCGCCGCTGACGATCAGACCCGAGTCGGTTTCCTTCTCCACCTTCATGAACACATCGCCCACCTCGTCCGGCGGCAGTTGCCGGTCGACGGGCGGGTTGATGATCGCGTGGTTCCAGTACAGGACCTTCTCTTGCGATTCGCGGTACCAGCGCTCGGCGTTGGCCTCGAACGGCGAATACAGCTCCTTGTTCGCGTGCAGCGTGCCGAGGAAGGACGCCTTGTAGTCGGGGGAGCGGCCCATCCACCCGTACGTCATCCGCGCCCAGGTCGCGATCGCGTCGCGGTCGGCGAGAACGTCTTCGGTGGACGTGGCGGTCCGAAAGAACGGCATCGTCACACCACCGTTGCCGGTGTCGGTCGGACAGGTGAGGGTCTCGACATGCTCGCCGGAGTGCAGGCTGTCGTACAGCCGCGCGATCATGCGAACGGAGTTGCGGAACGCGGGGTGGTTGGTGTGGTCCTTGACCCGCTCGCCGTGCAACCAGATCTCACGATCGTCGCTGATGGACGAGATGAACTCGTCACCGGTCATCGGTTTCGTGGCATAGATCTGGGGTTGATTGGCGGCGGCGTTCGCGGCCGGATTGACCTGCGTCGGATCGGTTGCGGCCGCGTCGGTGGCGGGGTCGGTGACGGTCATCGGTAATCCCTTCGAAGTGCAGTTGGTGATTGTTGGTTCAGGAGACGGACAGAGGGGCCTTGGCATGGAGTGGAGTAAATGAGGTCGTCGCGTCGAACCACCCGCTGTGCGGGTCGTCCATGCTGCCGTTCCAGGCGGCAGCGGCAGGTTCTGCACCGATGTGGTGGAACTTGCTGCGGTAGAACAACAGCGGCGCACCGTCGGTGACGGTGACGTCGACGATCTTGCCGATGAAGATGATGTGGTCACCCCCGTCGTATTCGGCCCACGGCGTGCAGGACAGTGTCGCGGCCGACCCGCACAGCAGTGGCGCGGTGGGTCCGTCGGCCCATACCGGTCCGGGCTCTTGCGGACGACCGGCGAAGTGCATGGCCGTATCGGTCTGTTCGGCGCCGAGGATGTTCACGGCGAAGGGTGCATCGCTCAGGTATTGGCATGCCTTCGACTTGCGGGTGAGTGTCACCTGGCACAGTGCGGGTTCGAGGGAGACGGCCGTAAACGCCGTCACCGTGGCGCCGTGAGGCGATCCGTCGCCGTTTCGGCACGTGATGACCGTGACACCACTGGCGAATTGTCCGAAAATGTCACGTAGTGTGCGTGCGTCCATCTCGGTGCCCACCTTCGCTCTCGTTCGACCTGTGTATCGGCCTGCCTCTTGCGTACGAGCCCACGGTATGGCGGGGGTCACACGCCGTCGATCCACTGAGCGAAGGAGTGATCCGCTCGGCGCAACGAACATCGGCGGGGACGTGACCGCGGTGTATGTCGCGTCAGCGCTGAGGGTTTGGGACTGTCCGAAACGATGAGATCACTCGGTGCCCGGTGATGGTGTGCGCCGACGGGATGATCCGACGGCCATCACGCGGCTCCCGGCGCCCGATGGACGGCCGGCCGAGCGATGGGGGTCAGTGGGGTGCCGGCGGCGGGGAGGTCTCGGCGCTGGAGGCCAGCACCGCACGAAGGAATGTTGTCGGAACTGCAGGCCATCCAGGTTCCCATTTCCGGCCCTCTCGTAGTTCGGCCAGCGTGGCTACGAGCTGGGTCAGTGTCGGTCCCTCATCGCATAGCGGCCGGATCAGCCCGAGGTGGAAGCACTGCGCGATCAGGGGGACCAGGGCGTCCAAGGCGTCGTGTTCGCCCTGCACTCGGCGGGTGGTGACGACGTGCAGGAGGCTCGAGCGGAGTTCGGCCCGAGGGCGGTGCAACGCGGTGGCCCTGGCTACCAGTTTGCCGGCCCGCTGGTGCGCCTGAGTGGCATCGCCGGGATCTCCGCTGGTCAGGAGCCGGCGAATGGCGGAGTCTTCGGTAAGCTCCGCGGTCACCTCGGCGACACCGTTGATGGGATGAGAAGTCGGCGGCGCGGCGTCGGACGGGCCACTGACCACCGTCATCGCCGGCGGATACTGCCCCGGGGCGATCTGCCATCGCGTGCGTTCGTTCTCGATTCGTGCGGCCAGACGCGGCAGTGACAGCGCGGTGGCGATCTGGGTCCCCTCGTCCAGGCGACGCGCGGCCGCGACGATATCGCCGCGAAGGGCTTTGATCCGGGAGCCGGTGCCGTATGTGACAAGCATGAAATCGACGACGCCGCCCTCGGATCCGAGTTCGGAGCATTCGTCGAGAAGACGTTCGGCGTCGTCGAGGTGACCTTGCTCGTAGAGCGATTCGCCGAGCATCGTCCCGGCGAGCCTGGTGGTGTAGGAACGGTGTCCTCCCGACCGTCTGGCGAGGTCATAGGATTTGCGGTAATAGTGTTCGGCCTCCTGGACGTTCAGCAGTTCGCTCTCGGCGAGCCCGGACAAGCAGTATCCGTAGATCACACTGAAGGGACCGGACGTGCGCGCGTGGAAGGGGGCGGCCCACTCTTGCCAGCGCTTGGCGGCCTCGAAGTCGAAGCGATGAATGGCCTCGTAGGAGGCGACGTTCGCAGATCCCGCCAACGCGAATGGGCGCAGAGTCTTCTCTCGTGTCAGGCAGTCCGAGATCAACTCGGTGAGATCATCAATGCGGTCCCGGAACAGGTCCGCGGCGGCCTGGACGAGCGACGCTTCGGCACGCAGGGCCGCGGTGGCATTGCCCGACTCGGGCAGAGCGGCCAGCCCGATCCGAACGGAGTCGAGGGCGCTGTCGACGATGGTGGGACGGTGGTGGAGCAGGATGTGCGCCCACGCCGCGGCGATCTGCAGATGCGGACGGCGCTCGATCTGATCGGGGGGCAGTTTGCCGATCAACCCGAGAACCGTCGCCATCTGGGATCGTTCGATCAAGGCGAATCCGCGAGAATCGACGAGTTCGGCGGCCTGGTCCGGGTCTAATGCAGCGAGCGACTGGTCGACGGCCTCGCTGAGGAACTCGTGCGTGGCGAACCAGCGGGACGCGGTGCGATGAAGGTCAGCGGTTCTCGCCGGTTGATCGCGCTGTAGTCGGCGACGGAGGAAGTCCGCGAAGAGGTGGTGGTACCGGAACCACTCGCGGTCGTCGTCGAGGGCGCGCAGGAACAAATCGCGTTCCTCGATCTGCTCGAGCAGGCCCTGGCCGTCGGCAACGTCGGCCAGGGTTTCGGCGAGGTCGGCACACAGGCGTTCGGTGACCGACGTGGCCAGCATGAAGTCGAGGATCTCCGGCTCGAGCGCGCTCAGGACGTTCTCGGCGAGATAGCCCGCGATTCCTCGGTGACGTCCGGAGAGGTGGGCGATGAACTCCGCCGGATCGTCGCGTCCGCGCAAGGACAGGGTGGCCAGTTGCAGGGCGGCGACCCAGCCCTCGGTGGAGTCCCGCAGAGCAGCAATTGCTGGTCGATCGAGGGCCAGTCCGCCGACGTCGACGAGGAATTGCCGCGATTCCTCCTCGTCGAACCGTAGGGCTGTGGAGTCGATCTCGACCAGTTCGTCTCGCACCCGCAGTCGGCCGAGCGGGAGGCCGGACTGGCTGCGGCTGGTGACCACCACTTGGAGGTGATGGCAACCGTGGTCGAGGAGAAAGCTCATCGCGGCGATCGTGGCGGAATCCTTGACCAGGTGCCAGTCGTCGATGACGACGGTCAGCGGATCGCGGCTGGTGTGGATCTCGTCGATCAGCGCCGTCAGAACGAACCGGTCGGCCTCGTCGCCGTGGTCTTCGAGGATCTGCCCGAGTTCGGCCGCCAGGTCGGGTCGGACGACACGAATCGCCTCGATGAGGTGAGACAGGAACCACACGACGTTGTTGTCGTCGGCGTCGATACTCAGCCAGGCCACCGCGACACCGTCGTCGGCGAGGATGCTGCGCCACTGCGCTGCGAGGGTGCTCTTGCCGAAACCCGCGGGGGCGTGAATCAAGATCAGCCGGCGGCGGCCGGCATCGTGCAGACGCTCGGCGAGCCGGCCGCGCACCACGAGGGCGCGGGACGGCGTCGGTGGCCGATACTTGGTGGAGGCACTGGGCGGCTGCGGCGGCGGTTCTCCCACATCCGCGGCCTGACCGAGTTCCGTCGGGGCGTAGGTGACCGTTCCGGTATCGCTCGGCCGCGGGAGATCCGGCGCGTCCGGATGCAAATCCTGCGGTAACGCCATCTCGTCCGCGGGCAGGCCGTGGCTGCGTTCGATCGCCCGTAGCTGATGCCCGAACTCGGCTGCCGTTGCCGGGCGCCGGCCGGGGTCGCGTGCCATGGCGGCTTCGACTGCGGCGCGGACATCAGCGGGGATGCCGGCTGACGGCAAACGCGGAGCTGCCTCCGCGGCGATCCGCAAGAATTGGGCGACGATTTGCTCACCGGAGCGGCGTTCGAAGGCAGCGTGCCCGGTGAGCAGACAGAACAACGTAGCTCCGAGCCCGTAGACGTCGGAGGCAATGGTGGGGGGATCACCGGAGAGGACCTCCGGTGCCGTGAAGGCCGGCGACCCGGTGATGGTGCCGGTGTCGGTCTCGAATCCGCCTGCGATCCGCGCGATCCCGAAGTCCGACAGCTGCGGCTCGCCATAGCTGGTCAGGAGTACGTTGCCGGGTTTGATATCACGGTGAAGGATTCCCGCACGATGTGCGGTTTCGAGGGCTCCGGCGAGCTTCACCCCGATTCGGACAGCGGCGCTCCACTCGAGCTGGCCACGGCGATGAAGCACCGTGTGCAGGGAGCCGCGCGCGTGGTACTGCATGACGAGGAATTGCCTGCCGCTGGCGGTAGCCCCGATCCGCAGCACGTTGACAATGTTCGGATGACCCGAGAGCTGCCCCATCGCACGCTGCTCGCGGAGGAACCGGGCGTAGCCGTCCTCGTCGAAGGTGGAGTTCAGCACCTTCACTGCGACTGTTCGGTCCAAGGACGGTTCTCGGCACCGGAAGACCACGCCGAATCCGCCGTGCCCGATCTCGCTGATCTCCTCGAAACCGTCCGCTTCGAGTTCCGCCTTGAGGGCGGGGATCAGTCCGTGGCCAGGCCCGGGACCGTCGTTGTCCGTCATGGGTAGCACGCCCTCGGTGGGCGAGGGGTTTCGTGTATCCGGTCCATACTGCGCCGCCACGATCTGTGCACAGCCCGCTCGTCACGCGCCGCCGTGCGGCGACGGACTCCGAGCCGGTCGTGTCTCGACTCTCTTGCCGATGAGCCTACGCGCCGGGAACACCAGGTGGACCGAAGTCGAACCGCGTGAACGCAGTGCCTGTGTCGTCACGGGAGTGCAGCGATCAACGTCTCCACGTCCACCCGCAGGCCGGTGAAGAACGGCACCTCCTCGCGGACGTGCAGCCGGGCCTCGGTGGCGCGCAGGTCGCGCATGAGGTCGACGATGCGGTACAGCTCCGGCGCTTCGAACGCCAGGATCCACTCGTAGTCGCCGAGCGCGAACGAGGGCACGGTGTTGGCGCGCACATCCTTGTAGCTGCGGGCCGCCATGCCGTGGTCGGCGAGCATCTTGCGCCGCTCGTCGTCGGGCAGCAGGTACCACTCGTAGGAGCGGACGAACGGGTACACGCAGATGTAGTTGCCCGGGTCCTCGCCGGCCAGGAACGCCGGGATGTGGCTCTTGTTGAATTCGGCGGGACGGTGGCACGCGACGTTGCTCCACACCGGCTTGCTCGCGCGGCCTAGGGCGGTGGTGCGGCGGAAGTCGGCGTAGGTGGCCTGGAGGGCTTCGATGCTCGCCGAGTGCGTCCAGATCATGAAGTCGGCGTGGGCCCGCAGTCCCGCGACGTCGTACAGCCCGCGGACCACGACGCCCTTCTCGGCCTGACCTTCGAAGAAGATCCGGGCCTGTTTGATCACGGCTTCCCGGTCGTCCCCGAGAACACCGGGTTCCACCTGGAACACCGAGAACATGAGATAGCGGATTTGAGAGTTGAGCGCGTCAAAGTCCGGACGCGACAGAAGGCTCATGGAACTCCGGCCTGGGGGGAGGGGCACCGCCGCGGTCGATCGCGACCCAGCGGTGCACGAAGACGGATACGGGCATCGTTCCTTCGGGTGAAGGGGAGATCGGTCAGCTCGCCACGGACAGCATGGCGATCATGCGCAGTGCGGTCACCGGATGGGTCAGCAGGCCCTTGACGATCAGCTTGTGGGTCACGATGTCGCGTACTACCCCTACTCCACGCCGGGTGAAGAAGCCGACAGGCAGTAGCCCACCTGCCTTCATTTCCAGTTGGGAGACGTCGAGGATCTGTCCAACGGTCGCCCACACGACGACGGCGGGGTCGTTCACGATGTCGTTGCAGACGGTGGCGTGATCGCGGCGAAAGATGATGGTCGCGGCGGCGTTGGTGTCCGTGCTGAACACCGCGACCGGTCGGTTGAATTTGCGGGCCAGGTCGAGTCGTTCGGGATGGTTCTGGAGATTCTGCTCCACCAGGGTCGACAGGATGGTCGCGACGCCGTTCGCGTCGTCACCGTCGTAGCGGGACAGGGTGAATGTGGTGGGTTGAACTGTGGTCATCGTTGGCCTTCCCAGGCGCTGCGAACGAAATGAGGTGCCCGCGTGGGTCGTTGGAGCGCCGTCGACCCACGCGGGCTGAGGTGTGTCAGACTGCCCATTCGGTCGGTACACGACCCCAGGACAGCAGGAAGTTGTTGAGGGCTCCGGCGTTCTCGATCGCCGCGGTCATCGGGCCCTTGGCGAACGTGAGTTCGCCTGCCATGAGGAGTTTTCCACCTTCCTCGACGCCGTCGGCGGCACGCTGCCACGCTTCGAGTTCACCGTTGAGGACGATCCACAGATCGTCCTCGTCGAACTTGCGGGGCGTCCACGAGATGATCTCGCCCTTGTTCCATTCGATGTGCACCGTGAGGTCTTCGCGGCCGATCACCGCGAGTTCCATCTTGTTGGTGAAGGTCGCCGAGTCCTTGAACCCGCGGTAGACCGCCTCGTTGGCGTTGACCACGTCGCGTGCGGCGTCGCACCACTCCGGGGAAAAGAACTTCAACTTGTCAGTCATGGAATGAGATCTCCTTCGAAATTGTCGTCTGCTGTGCGATGGTCGGGCTTGTGTTCGCTCGAGGTGGTGCCGTGTCCACCCGACCATGGACACGGCACCTCTCCGGTACCCACCGAACGATCACCTGCACCCGGGCCGAGATACCGTCTGGGCTTCGCTTGCCCCTGCGAACGCGAAGAGGTGTCGCGGCAAACCGGTCGGTGTTGGTGCGGGTGACGCCGCCATGATTCGGTGGGAGTTTCACTGGGAAAAGGTTTCGGTTTTAGGCGATCAGACGCCCTGCAGGGTCCGCTCGCGGGGTGTGATGCGGCCTTCGGCGGGCCGCGCGGCCGGTATTCCGATCCCGCCGAGCACGATCAGAGCGATCCCGGGAACGCTGAGCCACCACGTGAGCGTTGTCGTGGGTTGTGTCGCGGTGGGAATGCTGGCCGCCTGCTGGAAGTGGTCGACGTTGTGCTCCATGCCGGTCACGAGGGCCTGGAACCGCGGGAGGATGTCGTTGAGCTGTCCCATGCCGGCTGCCACAGCGGGGTAGTTCTGGCCCATGAAGCTCTGGAACTGGGTGGGATCCATCTTCAGCGCTTCGGCGAGCGCGGGGGCGGTCTCCGCCTGAAGCTGGTCGGACATCTTCTGGATGACATCCATGTCCGAGCGCACTGCGGCGACGCCTTCGTCGGTGAAGATCGGGCCGAATGCCGCGGTGAGGTCGTCGACCGCCTGCGTCTTGGCCGGGACCGACAGGATCAGCGGCGCGATGACGAAGACCAGTCCGATGACGACGCTGACCAGCAACGCGACCCGGGAGATTCCGCTCCGTGTGCGGTCTCGTCCGAGGATCAGCGCGCCGGCGGCGAGGACGAACAGCAATGCCCCGGGGATCAGGAAGAGATAGGGCACGGTGGTGCTCGGCAGGAAGCTGGTCGGGATCTGATCGGCGCTGCGGAAGTTCGGGGCTTGGGTTTCGAGCCCGGTCACCAGGCCCTGGAACTTCGGGAGGATGGTGTCGAGTTGACCGATCCCGCTTGCCACATCAGGAAAGTTCTCGCCCATGAAGCTCTGGAACTGTTCCGGGGGCATACCGAGTGCGTTCGGAAGCGCGGGAAGCGTTTCTGCCTGCAGTTGGTCGGCCATCGCCTGCACGGTGTTCATGTCGGTCCGCGTCTGGAGGAGCGCGTCCGGTTCGAAGCTGGCACGAAGATCGCCAGTCAGGGTGTCCACGCCCTGCGCCTTGCTCAACATTCCCGTCACGAGTGGGAAGAGGAACAACACTGCGCCTATCACTGCCACACTGGACAGTGCGAAGATCCTTCTCGCCGGCATTCCCGGCCTCCTTGGGTTGTGAAAATTCTTTGCACGCCGGAGATCCCGGCGTCGATTGTGGGGACGGTGGCCCCGCCAAGTGCGGTGGAGCACTGTCACCGGACGTCGTGTGAGGTGGGCCGGGGCCACACCGTTCGGAACACCTTGTGTACGTGTTCCCGCCCGGGTGTCGGCCCTCACTCGAGCGGGGTCAGCCGAGCGCCGCCGCGAAGTGGAGGATTTGGACACCACCGGTCGCGAAGTTGGGTACATCGGCGACGGCCTCGGCTCCCTCCGGGGATGCCAGCGCGGCCGCCATTGCCTCGGCGGAGTTGAAATCCGCCTCGAAGACGGCGATGAACGGCGACTCACCTTCGGCGCCGGCAAGATGCACGCTGTGGCGGGTCGCACGCACGCCCGGAAGTTTCTGGGCGATGGACAGATGGGTGTGCTGGTAGTACTCCCGGAACTTCTCCGGATCTGTGGGCTGGCCGTAGAGAACCATTAGAGTGTGCATCGGTGGGTCCTTCCAGGGGATACGTTCGTGCGGTTCATGGTTCGACCGCATCGAGGACGAAACTGTGGGTGGCGCGGACTGTGCCCTCGGGGCTGGTCGCCACGTCGAGGACGAGCTCCGGGTCGATCGTTTCGTTGACAACAGGGTCGGAGATTGCGCCAGTGTCGAAGTAGAGCTGTGTGGTCAGCGGGAAGTACCCCAGCCTGGTGACGGTGACATGGAGGGTCGCTGGCCGCCACGGGTTCCAGTTCGCCTTCCTGAACAGGGCGCCGACGGCGCCGTCGTCCGGTATACGGTAAGGCGAGGGAACGATGGTCTCGACCTCGAAGCGCATCGGCAGCACGCACGGCGACGTCAGCTGTGGTTGCCCGGGAATGTAGTAGGGCCCTTCGGTGCTGCTCGGGGTCGCGCCGTGGTCTGGGTTCGCGCGTTCTGTGATGGTGCGCTCGAGAAATAGGTCCAGGAGCAGCGGCCATTCGCCGTTGTCGCCGACCGAGATCAGCCAGGACGTGAGGGCTCGGAACTCGGCATCTGTCACGTTGTGTCGGCGGACGACGTCGGCAATCATGTCGGCCGCCGATCGGGCGAGTTCTGAGATACGTGCAGACGACGCAGTCGCGCCGACTGCTCGAAGGGTGCGCTCCCGAAATAACTGTGTTGCAGTGTAACTCGGTGTGTTCAAGATTGTTGAGGTGGTCGTGTGAGCAGTCATTCCGGTTCTCACTGACAGAGGGTCGGTGATGGCGGCGGTGGCGCCGTGGGGTGTGGGTACGACCCACACGGCACCACCTGCCGTCGTGTCACTCGCTGGTTCGGATATCGGGAATGGCCCCGGGGTGGGCGTAGTCGGAAACTACGGCCGGTCCTCGGGGAGCGGGTTCTGGCTCGCGTCCCACTCGACGAGGACATGATCGGGACCGCGGAAGGAGGTGTTCGGTGAGTACGTCCATTCCTGGTCCTGCACCAGGCGCAGGTGCGGGAGACGCTTGGTGGTCTCCTCCAGCATCACCCGAATCTCCATGCGGGCCAGGCCCTGGCCGAGGCACAGGTGCACACCCCAGCCGAAAGCCAGGTGCTCATCGGCGTTCTCGCGGGTGATGTCGAAGGTCTCCCCGTCCTCGAACTTCGCGTCGTCGTGGTTGGCGGATCCGGTCAGCATCATCACCCGCGAACCGGCCGGCAGGTCGTAATCTCCGAGCCGGACCGGCCGCGTCGTGATCCGCCGCCACGTTGGGACGGACGACTGGTAGCGCAAGATCTCGTGGACCGCGCCGGGGATCAGCGACGGGTCCGCGCAAATCGCTTCCCATTGATCACGGTTCTCGAGCAGCGACTTGAATCCGCTCGCCGCCGCATTGGTGGTCGTCTCGTGCGAGGCGTAAAGGTGGCTCTGCATGATCGACGCGAGATAGGTCTTGTCCCACACCTCGTCGTTGCCGTCCTTCTGCCAGGCCTTGATGACATTGGACATGTAGTCCTCGCCCGGATTCTCGGCCAGCTTGTCGACGTGTTCACGCGCGTACTGAAGGTACGCGGCGTAGTCGCCGGCGAGGGCAACCTGCTGCTCATCGGTGGGTCGACCCCACAGCCACAGCGCGAACCGGGCCGCATACCCGCGGACACGCTCGACCTCGGCCTCCGGCACACCCATCAGGATGAACGCCGTCAGCGCCGGTACCGAGAAGGTCATGTCGCCGACCATGTCGGCCCGGCCGTTCTTCACGATCGCGTCCAGGCGCTGGGAGACGAACCGGCGGGTGTAGGGCTCGAGTTCGGCCACCTTGTTGTCGTTGAGGCCTTTGCGGAAGACCCTGCGCCGCTTGGGATGCAGGGGAGCATCCTCGTCGACGAGCATGGTCGAGGGCACGAAGTTGGCCTCGGCCAGCACATCCATCGCCGCCGGGCACGGCGGAGTGATCATCACGCCGGCCTCGCTCGCACTGTAGGACTCGGTGTCCTTGAAGATTTCGATGATGTCCTCGTAGCGACTGACGATCCAGTAGTCGATTTCGGGGCTGTAGAAGACCGGTTCCTGTTCGCGGACGGACTTGAAGACGGGGTACGGGTCCTGCTGGTACTGCTCGTCGAACGGGTTGAACTCGGCCGCGAAGTGGCTGACCGGGCACTTGCCCGCGACGATATCTTCGGCATTCGGTGCCGGAGTGGTTTCGGTCATCTTGATCCTCCTGGACGTTGGGTAGCGGCAGATCGGGCTGAACGCCGCACGATGTCGAACAATGGGTCGGATGGCTACATGTCGAGGACGATCCGCGGTGAGCGCGCCCGCGAGCAGCAGATCATCATCACCTCGTTCTCCGCCTTCTCGTCGTCGTCGAGCACCGCGTCGCGGTGATCGACCTCGCCCTCGAGCACGGTTGTCTCGCAGGAGCCGCAGACTCCCTCGCCGCAACTGTTCGCAGCCTTGATCCCGCACGCGAGCAGGGCGTCCAGAATTGTCTGGTCCGGACCGACGGTGAGGGTCTTCCCGGATCGGGACAGCTCCACTTCGAAAGCGGTCTCCGCGTTCGGATCGAGCTCGACGACGGTGCCGGAGAAGTGCTCGACGTGCAGCCGCGCGGACACCCCGATGTCGGCACACCGCGCGGCGAGTGCGTCGAGGAGCCGTTCGGGGCCGCAGCTGTAGATGTGCACATTCGGGCCGAGATCGTCGTCGATCAAGGTGTCGAGGTCCAGGCGTGTTCCCTCGTCGGAGACGCACATCTGCACGCGGCTGTCGTCGGAAAGCTGTTCGAAGAACGCCATCTTCGGGCGCGAGCGTCCGGCGTACACCATGCGGTAGGCGATGTCGTTGTCAGCGGCGGCCTGCATCATCGGCAGCAGGGGCGTGATGCCGATCCCTCCGGCGACGAAGAGATACTCTTCTGCCGGCTTGAGTGGGAAGTTGTTGCGCGGCAGTGAGGCTGTGAGTGTGGCGCCCTTCTTCACCTCGTCGTGGATGTGCTGTGACCCTCCGCGGCTGCTGGGATCTCGAAGGACGGCGACGTCGTAGCGGGAACTGTCGCCGGGCGTGTTGTGCAGCGAGTACTGCCGCACCATGCCGTTCGCCAGGTGCAGATCGATGTGTGCGCCGGCCTCCCAGGTCGGGAGGGTACTTCCGGTGCCGTCGATCAAGCTCAGCGTGAGCACGTCGTCGCATTCCTTGCGGACTTCGTCCACCACCAGTTTGAGGGTGGTGTTCGGATCAGGGTTCCCGGGGGACATAACAGCCTCCATGGGGCGGGGAAGCGGGCGATCATCGGTCGATGAAGACACGGTTGGTCTGTCGGATCGCAACCGCTTGTCGCGGACATGCGGGCGGAGTGCGATCTCACAAACAAAGCTATGGTGTGGCCGAGCTCATAGCTATCCACGACGCGTCGCGTCCTATCCGCTTTTCGACACACCGCTTCTGTGCCGGATCGCACGGGCGTCAGGTCTCGAAAGATTCAGCAGTGCAGTGGTGTTCGGGTCGTCTGCGTCAACTCCAGGCGGCTCGAAGTCCCTGGGATTCATTTTCGGGGTCCCCGATGCGCCGTTCTTCCTTGACAAATATCTAGTGATGGGGCTCACAATGGCGTTTACGATCTGGGCCCGCCCGGGAGGTTCTTCGGGCGACAGGCGCAAGACAGCGAGAGGTTTGTAAACCCCGATGGGCACACGCAGCACTACCCGATTCACCGACTGGCACGAAGTGCACGAGGCTGTCGCCGCAGCGTATTTTCCGCACGAGATGAGGCCGCTGACGACCGGAGCTGCGTCTCGATCGGCCCTGAGGTCGGCGACGATCGGATCGTGCCGGATCACCAGCATGCGGCTCGGCGCCGAGGTGTCCGTCGCGACCGACCACCCCGGAGCCTATGGCGTCAACATTCCGGTCTCGGGACGGTTCGAGTCGGTAGTCGGGAAGACCGCGGTCCTGTCGCTGCCTGGCCAGGCGACCATCTGTCCGCCGGACACCCGAACCGTCATCCCGCACTGGAGTCCCTCATGCCACCTCATCGGGTTCAAGGTCGAGAAGAGCTATCTGCAGCATGAAATGGACCGCGTGCTGGGTCGTCCGGGAAAACTGCCGATGCAGATCGATCTCCGGAGCGGCCGGGGGGCGAGCTGGCTCAAGTTCGTCCAAACCGTCTTCCATCAGGTCGCTGACGACGCCGGCCTCTGGCGCGACAGCCTCGTGCTGACCCAGCTCGCGGGCACCCTCACCACTGCATTTGTCCTCGCGGCCACGCCAGACGAAGAGGACAGTCATCGCGGCGCGCGCCCCCGCATCGTCAAGAGGGTCATCGACGCGATACATGCCGATCCGGCCCTCGCCTGGACACCCGGGGAGATGGCGGAACTGGCGGGAGTCAGTGTGCGCCGACTGCAGCAAGGCTTCCGGGAGTGCATGAATCAGACACCATTCGAATACTTGTTCGAAGTCCGTCTGGAGCGCGCACACGCCGAACTCGTATCGGCCGGTCCGCCGGCCACCGTCGCAGACATCGCCTTTCGGTGCGGGATCACCCACACAGGCCGGTTCGCCGCGGCGTACCGCGACCGGTACGGCAGCACCCCTTCGGAGACATTGAAGCGCTGAGATCGGCCCCGGTGCGACCGCCTCGGGTGCGTCCGCGTGCGAGCGCCCTAGGGGCACGGTCGACTGGCCCACTTTTCTAGCGCGCTGCCCATTTGGCATAAAATGTGATGTGAGTCATACTCTGCGCACTCGGCGAGTGCGCGCCGCAGTGCCGGAAAGGTGAACAGACTTACGTGGCTGACCACTGGATGGGGCCGGAGAAGACCGCGTCGTCCGCTGCGGGACGCGGCGCCCCTCCGTGCACCTCGATCAATCTGCACAGCGAAGACGTCGAAGAAGCCATCGCCGGTGTCGGCGAAGTCTTCCATCCCCACGAACTCACACGGGTCGGTGCCGGCTCCGGATTTCACGCCGACCTGAAGGCGGTGGTTGCGGGATCCATGGTCTCCGGGCAGCTGCGCTACAACAACAACACAGACCTCTACTGCCCGTCCATCGACGGTTATCACGTGAACATCCCGATGTCAGGTCGACTGCTCTCGGAATCGGGGGGCGAACAGACCGCAGTCGAGCAGGGCAACGCTGTCGTTTACTCCACGGGCTCCGACGCTCGCATCCTCACCCCGCGAACCAGCCAATTGCACGTCTTCGCGATGAAACTCGATCGCTCCACCATGCAGACCGCGATCCAGGACCTGCTCGATCGACCCGTCTCGCGACCGGTCCAACTCCACGGCGGGCTGGATCTCACCACTGTCAACGGGCGTGCCTGGCGCCGACTCGTGCTCGATACCTACCGCAGCCAAATCGAAGGGACATTCATGGCGAATCCCCTTCTCGCGGCGCCATTGACCTATTCGATCGCGGTGGGATTGCTCAATCTCACAGAACACCAGTACGCCGAGGAGCTAACCAGGCCGGCGATGCGTACCGCCCCGGCTCCGATCAACGAGGCCGTCGAGTACATCACCGCTCACGCGGCGATGCCGTTGACTCCTGAACTGATTGCTCGCGAAGTAGGTGTGGGTGTCCGCGCGCTGCAGCGAGGTTTTCGGGAATACCTGGACACCACTCCGGTCGAGTTTATTCGGAATGCCCGGATGAAGAGAGCACACGAGGACCTCATGCAGGCCGACGCGGAAACCGACACCGTGTCAGGCATTGCCAGTCGCTGGGGCTTCTACCACTACGGCCGGTTCTCACAGGAGTATCGACGAATCTATGGCGTGAGCCCGTCCCAAACCCTGCGCTCAGTCTGACATCTGCCAAACGGGTTGTTCCGTCACGAAGCCGGTCCACCGTGCTCCTCACTCCGAAACCGGCGCTGTCGCAATACGTACAGCGTGTGTCGCGCACTGGATAGTGGCGCAGATCATATGCGCGTAGATTTTCAGATACTTCGGAGGATGTCGCCCCCGAGCGATAGCTAACCCGCGGTGCGAGGACGTGATCATTCTGCCGAGTCAGGCGATTCGGCCACAACGTGCGACGCACACATTATTCGACTGAGTGGCAAGCAGGTCAGCTGATGAATCTACCCGTGGCGCACAGCGCGTCGTCGTCAGAGCCGATAGAGCAAGTCCAGCAATCGAACTGGGTGCAGCTATGCCGCATGGACAGTGAGCAACTCAAGCGGCTGCAAGTCCTGACCTCGGATGAGTGCTGGATAGTCGACTTCGCGATACGGTGGGCGCCCTTTGACGGATCCGGTCCGGGTGAATTGATGGTCAACCACGGCGTCACCCGGGATTGATTCATCGTCCTGTTGCAGGCAGCGCTGGCACCGAAGCCGCAGGGTCTGTGCATGATCAGGGCGCAGAAGCGCAGACTGGGCGCTGCACTTTTCGAAGCGTGGCGACCCGAGCGGCGAGAGGGTGGGTACCGTCCGCTAGGCCGTCAGCACGCCGCACTCCGGATGCCCTCCGCCCGGTAACCATGTGGGATGACCGACACCTCAATGACGCAGGCAACAGACGATCACTACCTCGCTGCCCTGGGCCCGGGTGGCAGAGGTGGCACCGCGAACCCACGAGAAGACATCTATGCTCCACCGCCTGTGCTCCGCGCCATTTCTCGAACAGCGATGTCGCGACGCTCTCAGGAAGCCGAGCCGGGGTCGCCATCCTTCCTGTACACGACCATGACCGCCCGGTCGTTGCGGCGAGGCCAGTTCGGACGAACTTGGTCGTCCCGGCGTCCTTTCGCTTTCCGAGCCCATACGATCTGAGAGGTGCGCGATGAGTCGCACACCCGCCACTGTTGTGGGCTTCCAGCCACACCGCGGGCAGCGGTTGGCGCGGGGTGTTGCAGGCTGGCCGCTGCGATGGAAGATGGCGGTCGTCTTGACCGTTCCCCTCATGGTTGCGGCAGGACTCGGTTTTCTTCGCGTACAAGATAGCCTCAGGGTGGCAGCGGACTTCACCACGGTCTCCGAAAGGGCGCAGATCCTCCCACTTCTCGTCGAGCTGGACGGAAACGCGGCCGTTGTGATGGGAACGTTGGCGCTGCGCACCATCTCGACTTCGATGATCGCCAACCTCGACGCCTCGGTATTGGCCGTGGAAAATGCGAATACCGCGGACACGCTAGACGACGGCGCGGCCTCCGACGTTGCGACCGCCCTCTCCGGTGCGCGTGCCTTGAGCGCACAGGCCAAGCGAGGACCGACATCAACCGCGGCACTCGCCGCGCAGCTCGCGTCCATCAGATCTGCCCTATCGAGCGTTGTGGACTCCATCACCGCGCCGGTCGCGGATCCCGAGGTGGTCGTCGAGACCGTGCGCCTCGAGGGTTTGTGGGCGGCACAGAAGCTGGGTCTCTGCTGAGGGCTTGTCAGTCGTCGCCTCGACGGCAATTCTTACCGGCGAATCCGGTGCGAATCTCGAAGCCGAGTCCGTCAATCTCCTGGGCAACTACGAACCGAATCCGCGCTGCTCGACCAGGTCGAACAACGGTACCCGCCGGGTGACCCAACCATGGCTACGCTCCGCAGAGGTGTGAATGACCGCACCGCATTGCTGCAGAATGTCGCTCACCGCGAGAGCGCCGACCAGGCACTGACCGATCTCAAGAACTCGCTGATCGCGAGCGTCGGCGACTACTCCAACGCAATCGCCACGGCGTCCGCCGATTTGGAGGACTCAGTAGTGGCCAAGTCGGCCGAGTTACGGACCCAGGCTGGCGGGACACGGGGGTCGTCACGGCGTTGCTGCTCCGTGCGATTCTGCTCGCCGTGGTGGTGGGACGATCCCTGCTGCAGCCGTTGCGGAGACTGCGGCGTGGCGTTCTCCGAGTGGCTCACTCAGACCTGTCGGACGCGGTCGGACGACTCAAGTCCGGTGCGGACGCCTCCACACTCGAATTCGACCCCATCGACGTGCACACCCAGGAAGAGATCGGCCAACTTGCCCGTGCCATCGATGACATTCACCGCCAGACCCTGCTGCTCGCCGGCGAGCAGGCACAGCTGCGACTGCAGATGAACAACGTCTTCGAAACGCTCGCCCGGCGCAGCAGGTCGCTGATCGATCTGCAACTGGAGATGATCGAGCAACTCGAGTTCGAAGAACGTGACCCCAAGCGCCTTGACAACCTCTTCCGACTCGACCACCTCGCAACACGGATGCGCCGAAACGGCGACAACCTGCTGGTCCTGGCGGGCAATGATAGTCGGCGCAGCCGCCCGGCGCCTATCCTGCTGGGTGATCCCGTGCGCGCGGCTATTTCCGAGGTGGAGGACTATCAGCGCGTTCAGGTCGGTGCGATGCCGCCGGTGACGTTGACCGGCACGGCGGGGAAAGATCTCGTGCATGTCCTGGCCGAATTGCTAGACAACTCCCTGCACTTCTCGCCGCCGGACAGTGCTGTGACGACGACCTGCGCGCGCACCATCGACGGCGGTGTCGTCATCGAGATCGCAGACCGCGGATTCGGAATGTCACCGACCGTCCTTCACGAACTCAACGACCTAGTCGCCTCGACGCCCGAGGTCACCCCAGACACTGCACGCCACATGGGTCTGTTCGTCGTCAGCGAACTCAGCAAGCGACACAACATCACCATTACCCTCCGTCCGACGCTTGACCTGCCGCGTAACGCGGGAATTACCGTGTCGGTCCACATCTCCGGTGACGTGCTCACCTCTGCATCTGAGATCGAAGTCTGGGCCAGCTCCGGCGGCCAACCACAGGCTGCTGGGCAGCATGCCGCTCCCACTTCACCTGGTTCCATCGCGCCAATTCCGCAGGAGGGGGCGGTCGCCATCCAGAGGCAGCACCCAGGTCCAGTACCGGTACCTCCCGAAAGCGATGCTGCCGGAGGATCCGCAGTCGGTGCTCTGCCCCAACGCCGACCGGGGGCAACCGGGATTGCCACCGCTGCTCGACCCCGATCCATAGCAACCCAGAGGAACAGTGACGCTGAGAGAGGACTCGCGCCGCGGCATCGCTTGGAATCCTCACGGACAGCGTCATTCTTCGAGCCCCGGGTAGTTGCCGACGCGACCGCACAGGCCCCGATCTTCGCCAGTATCGCTCCCCTGTGGTTGACCGACCCCACCAAGATCGACAGGGACGTTCCACAGCAGTGGGCGACGCGAGCGGATACGGGTTGGTCGGCAGCGCGCCGAGCCGCGCAGCACAGGCCCGAGCGGACCACCCTTAACCTGGAAACACCGATTGGGATGAGCGCCTGAGAGTGTCATAAAGGCGAAATGCCCTGCCGTAGTGGAAGAATAAGACTTCTCTAGGGTCAGATTCAGCCACACAGAAGGACATCTCGCG
>SEEV01000713.1 GCA_004211695.1 Rhodococcus sp. (in: high G+C Gram-positive bacteria) | reverse complement strand
ATGCACTCACCGCACTGCGGCGATCTCGTTCATGTCGATGTCAAGAAACTGGGCAAGATCCCCGCCGGCGGCGGATGGCGGAAGGTCGGTCGCTCGGCAGGCAGCCGCAATGCCCGGGCTGACAAAAACAACGGCGAGGTCGACAGTACTACCGTCCGGTCCGCGGCTACCACTTCCTGCACAACGCGATCGACGCACACTCACGGTTGGCCTACTCCGAACTGTTGGGCGACGAACGCAAAGCCACCGCGGCCGCGTTCTGGCTACGCGCGAGCGCATGGTTCACCGAGCACCGCATCACGGTCGGACAAGTGTTGACCGACAACGGTTCCTGCTACCGATCGCACGCGTTCCGAGACGCACTCGGTGAGGTCAAGCATCGCCGAACCCGCCCCTACCGACCCCAAACCAACGGTAAGGTCGAACGCTTCCACCGCACCCTGGCCGACGAGTGGGCCTACGCCCGCCTCTACACCAGCGACCTCGAACGCTGCGACGAGTTCCCGCGATGGCTGCACACCTACAATTACCACCGCGGCCACACCGCACTCGGCGGCCAACCACCCGCCACCTGCGTACCCAACCTCTCAGGTCAGTACAACTAGTCGCTGTCATGTCCCGACAACATGTTGTGCCACAATCTCATACCACAAGGGTGGATCCGGGCGACGACTGCGGGGCGTCCTCCGATTCCGGTCGGTTGATGGCCCGCAGTATGAAGATCATATTCGTTATGAACTGAAGGCCGAAGGAAATGGCCGGAACCCAGAAGCCGAAGATCCCACTCCAAGCGAACGGTCCTGACCGGAAGAACGGCACGATCACAACCGGGATGAACATTATCGGTACCCAGATATTCACGTACCCCAGCCAACGAGGGAACAGGGGCTGTTGCCGCTTGTCGCTGAAGATGGCGTAAGCGAACGCGAAGTTCTGCACCATGAACGGGGGGAACGGCATGATTATCAAGATCCAGCTCATGTCGTTGAGCATCATGGTCAACTCGGGCGAACGTTCCGGCCGGAACGCCGTGACGACGAACAGCAGTCCGGGCACCAGGAAGGTCAGGCACCCGAGCGTGCCACCGGCCAGCTGCGTGTACACGACGGTGGGATGCATGCCGGGGATCCGACGCATCTGCCCGGAAAAGACGGCCGTGAATGCCACATAGAACATCGAGGCCACCGCGACCAGAGCGGCGCCCGCACGGATAGCGTTCGCGTTCTCCCGGTAATGGGCGGCCACTTCGGCCTGCGACCACGACGTCGGCATCGGCGGCAGAAATCCCGCGATGACAAGGCCGGTGAACATAAACAGGATGCAGGCCACGCCACTCCAGGCGCATACCTTCTGGATAGCAGTGTGGTTCGTCGCTACTATCACATCGGCGTCATTGGGTTTGAACATCGTTTCTCCTAACTCGACGAAAAGACTTGGTACACAGCGGGATCAAGCACACAGATACATGCCGACGACCGCCGCGCAGACAATTAGGCAGTAGCCGTCGAACAGACCGCGCAACGGCAGCGGGGCATCCCGCAGCTCCATGAAATACATGCCGATGAATCGGACCTTGATAAAGGCGACGAGCAGAATCACGACGCCGATCAGTTCTCGGTAGGCGTCGGCACCGTGCGCGCTCTCGAAACCCAGCCACCACGACAGCACGGTCGCGGACACCAGTACCAACCACACGGCCGTTGCCTTGGTTCGTGCCAGCGCAGTCAATGTTGGAATCATCACTACCTCACCAGATACAGCAATGGGAACAGAACGATCCACAGCAGATCGACCATGTGCCAGAAGCAGGCGCCACCTTCGAAGAAGGCGAATCGATGCTCGGTGATCTCGGGTTTTCGTGCGAACACGTACAGCGTCACGAGTACTACCAATCCCACGATGAGGTGGAACCAGTGCAACCCGGTCAGCACGAAATAGAACATGAAGAAGTCATTTTTGGCCGGGGTGATCCCGTGACTCACCTTTTCGGCGTACTCCAGGACCTTCAACGCAGAGAAGAGTATTCCGCAAAAGATGGCACCGGCGATCAGGTGAGGCGCCAGCGGCATCCGTTTCCGCACCGCCCGGACAGCGAGCACAACCAGCAGTGAGCTCACCAGCAGCACCACCGTGTTGGCCGCACCGTAGTT
>SEEV01000712.1 GCA_004211695.1 Rhodococcus sp. (in: high G+C Gram-positive bacteria) | reverse complement strand
GTCGATCACGCCGTCCGTCGAATGACGGGAAGCACGAGTCTCGACGGCCGAGCGCTGCCGTGCCACACGGTGTTGGTCGCGACCACCACGTCGCCGGCTCCCGCGTCAGCCACCGGCACGGCCGCGTTCGGATTGCGGTCGAACTTCGGGAAATTGCTGCTGGATACGTCGAGTCGCAGCCGGTGCCCCGCGGCGAACACGTACGCGGTGGCCACGAGGTCCACTTCGATCTCGTAAACCATCCCAGGGTCAAGGAATTCAGGCTGCGTGGTCGAGTTCCGGTAGCGGCACCGAAGGATGCCATCGCACACGAGTTCGGCCCGCCCCGCCGGATCGACGTCAACCAATGCCGCTGTGAAGTCGGTGTCGACCGCGCTCGATGAGACGAACAGTCTCGCTCGGACCGGACCGGTCACTTCCAACGGCCGGTTCAGCGGTTCGCTCGTGTAACACAACACGTCGTCACGACTTTCGGTCGGCGTCTGGTCTCGCGGACCCGCGTTGGCTCCGATGAATAGGCCCGGAAGATAGGTCGCGCCGCCGCACGTCCTGACCGGGTCGGCCGGGTCATACACGAAGGAATCTGACTCCGACGCCGGCTCCGAGTCGGATTCGGTGGAGGTGGACAGAGTGCCGCCACCGTTGCTCGTCCGCGCGTGACCGACACTGCCGAGAAAGTAATCGACGTAGTCCGTGTCCGGCAGGGGCCAGTCCGGCTCGTCGCGCCAGACATTGGGGCCCATGACGAAGATGCGCACCGGGCTGGACGGCGTCTCGGGCGGTGTGCCCGCCAGATGTTCTCGGAACCAGTCCAATTGGGCACCGGTGATGTCGGCCCCGTCGTAACCCGCCCGCACTCCGAAGGATCGCTCGGGAAACACTCCGCTGGCCGCGCCGTGGGCCCACGGACCGATGATCAGTCGCTGCCGGTGCGCGTCAGGATCTTTCGAACGAGCGCGAAGGGCGAGGTAATTCTGCAAGGTTCCACCCAAGAAGAGGTCGTACCATCCCCCGATGTTCAACACCGGGAGGTTCGTGACGACCGTGTTTCGGGCCGAGAGACGCTCCCAGTAGTTGTCGCGCTCCGGATGGTCCAGCCATTCCGTGAGGTACGGCGCGATATCGGTCAGGACCGGATGGTCACGTA
This sequence comes from Rhodococcus sp. (in: high G+C Gram-positive bacteria), assembly GCA_004211695.1. Classification (GTDB taxonomy): domain Bacteria; phylum Actinomycetota; class Actinomycetes; order Mycobacteriales; family Mycobacteriaceae; genus Rhodococcus_F. Next base: position 1,010 of record SEEV01000712.1, on the reverse strand, counting down.
TCGGTAGCGTAGAGAACACGTCGTCCATGGCGTCGAGCATGCGCAGCAATCTCCCAATGAGCTTCGTGTCGCGAGATGCGGAGCGCGCCAGTTCACCCATGCCGAGCGAGGACGTGACCCACTGCAGAGCGAATCCCAGCCGTAGTGCGCCGCCCTGGTACAACCAGTTGTCGTAGTTCTCGCTACCGGCGACGGCCGCGGAGATCGTGGCAAGGGCGGGCGGTCTCTCGGCCGCGGCCAACCATTGCGTGGCGCCCGTGTAGGAGCTGCCGAACATCCCCACCGACCCGGTCGACCAGGCTTGACCGGCTGCCCAGGCGACGGTATCCGCGCCGTCGGCTTTCTCGTCGGCGAACGGGCGGAAGTTCCCGCCGCTCTGGTACCGGCCTCGCGTGTCCTGAACGACGACCGCGAATCCCTCTCGCGCTGCGCGTAGCACGTCCACCCAACCGCTGATCATCCCGTAGATTTCCTTGTTGTACGGGATGCGCTCGACCAAGGTGGGAAACGGTCCATCGCCGTGCGGTCGATAGACATCGGTGGCGAGTTCGACGCCGTCGCGCATCGCGACCATAAGGTTCTTCTCGATGACCACGTTCATGGCGCTTACCGTGCTCCTTCCCGGCTCAGAACGCCGTGACGCCGCCATCGACGGCCATCGACAGTGCCGTCGTCCAGGTGGACTCGTCTGACAGTAGATAGAGGACCGCATGGGAGATCTCGGCCGGGTCCATCGCATCTTCGGGGTGGAAGTTGGCGTACGTGGCGAGAAGCGCCTCGTTGCCTGCTGCGATCTCACTGAAATACGGTGCGATGTGCCGGGACATCTCGGTGTCGACCGGTCCCGGATGCACTGTGTTGACACGGATTCGGTGCTTGCCGAGCTCGGCAGCGAAGGTCTTGCCCATCCCGGTCACGCCGAACTTGGACGCGGTGTAGGGCAGGTTGAACGGGCCGCCCTTGAGCCCGTTGCCGGAGGAGATGAGGACGATCGACCCGCCGCTGCCGGC
>SEEV01000253.1 GCA_004211695.1 Rhodococcus sp. (in: high G+C Gram-positive bacteria) | reverse complement strand
GTACTACTTGGACGAGTTCGCCTTCCGATTCAATCGACGCAGGTCAAAGGCTCGCGGGATGCTCTTCTACCGGCTGCTGCAGCAGAGCGTCAACACCGATCCCCATCCGCTCGCCGAGCGCATCGGTGGCACCGCAGCCAGCCACCATATCGAATCCGGGGACGCTGATTCACTGTCCAGCAACACTTTCGGTGAATTCTAATCAATCAGTCCACTTAAGCAGATAAGCAGTATGTTTGTTCGAACTAGGATTGGAACATGGGGATCGGGGAGGATATCCAGGGGGCGTTGTCGGACGAGATTCTGACGACCGCGGTCGGTGATGCGTGGCGTCTGGCCGAGGCGGAACTGCTCGACTCGGTGGTGCGGGTCTCGGAGGAGATCCAGCGGCTCGAGGCGCTGCGCGTCAAGCTGGTCGGCGCGGTGGACCATCGCTGCCACGTCGATGTGCTGGGATTTCCGAACGTCAAGATGTGGCTGGCGTCGAAGACGTTGCTCGAGGTGGGTGCGGCGGGGCGAATCGTGATGCTGGGCAGAGGTTTGCGGTTCCAGCCGGAGATCGCGGACCACTTCTTCGGCACCACCATCTCGGCGGAGCACGCTGCGCTGGTCATGAAGTTCTGTGAGCGGCCACCGAAGGGCATGCCGACCGAGGCGCTGGGTGACTGCCGGAACGCACTGCTGCTCGCGGCCACCGGTCCGACCGCCAACACCGACGCGGTGCGTGCGGTGATCGCCCGGCTGGAGCGTGTCTTCGAATCCGATGATCCACCGCCCAGTGAAGACACCGAACGCAACGAGTTCCACGCCTCGAAGACACTGAACGGCCGGGTCGCGGTGAAGGGCGACCTGGACGCCGTGACCGGTGAAATGCTGCTCTCCGCGCTGTCCGGACTGTCGAAGCCGCGGCCGGCGCAGGACGGAACCAAGGACGAGCGCACCCCGGGGCAGCGGCGGGCCGACGGGTTCACCGAACTGCTCCGCCGCTACCTCGACTCGGGGGTCGCCGGCGAGGAGGGTGGCGAACGGCCGCACGTCTCACTGCATGTCAACGTGAAGGATCTGGTCGACCATACCGGCTGCGGTGCGCGGGAACAGCGCGGTGCTGCGGCAACAGACGAGGGCCTTTTCGCGGTCGATGGGGTGGCGTGGACGGAGTGGATGGGGCCGCTGAGCATCACGGCGGCGCGACTCCTCAGTTGCGATTCGATCGTCACCCCGATCGTGCTCGACGCGAACGGGGCACCGCTCGATCTCGGTGTGTCCACCCGAACCGTCACCAAGAGGCAGCGAAAAGCGTTGGTGGCGAGGGATCGAGGGTGCGCGTTCCCCGGGTGCGGTGCGCCGCCGTCGTGGTGCGAAGGCCACCACATCATCCATTGGTCCAAGAGTGGTCCGACCGATATGGACAATCTCGTGCTCCTGTGCGGGTTTCACCACAGACTGCTCCACCACAGTGACTGGGAAATCGAGATGGGAGCCGATCGGCATCCCACGTTCATTCCGCCGCGGCAGGTCGATTGGGAGCGGAGGCCGATCCCGGCCCACAACCGTGCCGTGCCAGGAGCTGCCTGATCACGGGACGCAACACCACACACGACGCCGACTCGGCGACAGGACCGGTTCCTGTCGCCGAGCCGGCATGCCGGCGTCTGGTCAGTCGTCAGACTCCGAAAGGCCGCAGACGGCTACGGGTTCCGACTTCGACTGTTCCGGGGCGGACAGTCCCGAACTCTCGGACAACGACAATCCCCGAGTTTCGGGGGCCCACAAGACCGAGATCACTGCACCGAAAGCTGTGATGGCGGCGCCGAGGAGCATAGTCGTACCGACTCCCAGCGACGTGAGCGAAACTGGCACCAAATAGGTGCCGATCGCAGCTCCGATTCGGCTGAGCGAGGTAGCCAGGCCGTTGGCCGAGCTTCGAATGTCAGTGGGAAACAGCTCGTTCGGATAGACCTGCTGCATGATCTGAGTGCCACCGATGAAGATGGCGTATGCCAGGAAAAGGGCCATGACCGCCATCGTCGACGAGTTCGGGAACAGACCGAGAAGCAGCAGCGCGATCGCCGACCACAGAAAGCTGTGGATCATGAGTGGACGACGTCCGATCTTGTTGACCAAGGAGGCAGCAACGATGCATCCCACCATGAACGTCACAGTGATGATGGCGGAGCCGATCTGCTCCATGCTGTTTCCGAAACCGAGACCGTCGAGGATGGCTGGAGCGAATGCATAGACAGCGAAGAGAGGAACGATCGAGGCAGTCCAATACGCCGTGACGAACAGCAGCCGGCCTCCGTAACCGGATCGTAGGAGGGCACGAAGATCGACGTTCGTTGCGGGTTCGTCGGGAATGTCCGCGACAGTGACATCAGGTCCGAATGCTCTCCGCAAGGCGTCGTTCGCACGGTCGATCCGGCCTTTGCTGGTGAGCCATCGAGGAGATTCCGGCGTTCCAGCTCGTGCAAGCAGGAAGAGCACGGCCGGAGCAGCTGCGCTCACGAGCATCCAGCGCCAGCTGTTGTCGCCAAGCTGTGCCAGTAATTGTCCGCACACGTACGCGGCGGCGGCACCGACGAACCACATGACGACGAAGTAGCCGAGAACGGGCCCCCGGTGCTTGTTCGGTGAGAACTCGGTCAACAGCGAAGTTGCGATGGGATAGTCGGCCCCGATGGCTACACCGATGAGAACCCGAAGTACGAGCAGCCATACGAGCCCGTCCACGAAGAACTGTAGTAGTGAGAGGGCGGCGATCGAGCCCACGGTCACCGTATACGGGATTCTTCGACCGAACAGGTCGGAGATACGGCCACCCAGGATGCCCCCCACGAAGATGCCCAGCATCGACGAGATCCCGACCACGCCTTGCGCGGCGGTGGTCAATCCCCACTCGGTGGACAAATGCACCATTGCGACCCCGATGATCGACAACACGTAACCGTCGAGGAATGGACCGCCCGAAGCCGAGAACGCAAGCCGCTTGTGAAATGCGGACAGCGGGGCATCGTCGAGAGTGTTTGTCGTCGTCATCGAGTGTTTCCTTGTCGAAGTAGGCCGTCGCGGTCGTCGAACCCAGGCGAACTACCGATTTCCGAGGGCACCCAGATTAGATCACAGATCACACTCGAAATGGTGTCCGGCCTTTAGAAGAATGAAATAGGCTGCGTGAGGTGGACATCGTCGATGCTCATCACCATTTCATCAACACGCCCGGCCTCGCGTACCCGTGGATCGACAGTCGGCCGGCCGCGCTGACTGCCTTGCTGCCGAACTACTATGACGCTGCGCATCGATACCAGCCACAGGACTATCGGGCACAGGTCGACGGTGTACCCGTCACGGCGTCGGTCGCGTGTGAGTTCGGTGCGGCAGACGGTGTCGCGGAGGCTGCGTGGGTTCAGCACTGCGCCGACCGTGTCGGTGTTCCGAACGCGTTCATCGCGGCCGTGCAGCTCGATTCGGGCGATCTGGCGGGCGTTCTCGCGCACTATCGCGATCTGCCGGTGGTCCGGGCCGTGCGCCAGCCGCTGTACTGGGCGGCCGACCCCGTCAAGCGCCTGGGAGCGCGCGGCGACTACCTGTCAGACCCCGCGTGGCTGCGCGGATTCGAGCAGGTCGCCGATGCGGGGCTGGTGTGGGATCTCCTCGTCTACGACGAGCAGCTGTCCGCGACTCACGATCTCATTGCGGCGTTTCCCGACACCACGTTTGTGTTGGAGGCGGTGGGCTGGCCGGTCGACCTCACCGCCGAGGGCTTCGCCCGCTGGGCGGAACGTCTGAGGGCGGTGAGTCGGTTTCCGAATGTCGTCCTCAAGTTGCAGGGGATCGCCCTCATTTTCGGAACATCCGTGGAAGCGATCGGTCCGTGGATTCGGTCGGCGCTCAGAATCTTCGGCGCCGGGCGATGCATGTTCGCCTCTCATTATCCGGTCGACCATCTGCTGTGGGACAGCCACACCATGGTGTCCACCGTGCAGGCAGCCCTCGGTGACGTGTCGTCGGCAGAAGAGGCGCTCTTCTTCGGGGAAACCGCCAGGCGCGTGTATCACTTGCCGGCGGGCAGCTGATGCTGAACCACAAGGCGCTACTCGTCCTGTTGGCGCTGCTTGCCCTCGTCGTCGGGGGCTGCTCCGACGATGCCGACCCACCGTCGACGGGCGGCGACACCCACGGCACCGAGATCGAGGTCGGCGGCCGCCGTCGCCAAGCTCCAGGACGACGGGCACGCCGCCGTCGCGCTGGTGGGCGGAAGCGCGGGCGCCGATGCGATCCTGCAACTGGCCTCGCAGCAGCCCGACCTGCCTGACCAGCTGGTGCTGCTCTCGCCCACCAAGGTCGTCGACGGCCTCGGCGGGGAGCCCAAGCTGTTCATCGCCAGCGAGGACGAGCCCGTTGCCGGCGTGTCTCAGCAGCTCGCCGACAGCTCACCGGGCGAGGACAACGAGGTGATCCTGCTGCCGGGCTCCGCTCACGCGCAGAACATCTTCGACGGCGAGAACGGCGAGAGCGGCGACGCGGCACTCGACGCCATCCTGCAGCGGCTGGCCGGCTGAGGACCGTCCGGCCGGGCAACGGTCAGTCACGGATCTCGCAGTCGACTCCGGTCGGAAACCCGCCGATCAGAGACTCGGGGGTCGGTCGGGGACGAGAAGCGCGGCGATGTCGTGGCCGATGGGGACGGCGTTGTTGGTGTCGGCGTTGGCTTTCGGTCCGAGTGTGCAGTAGACGATGATTGTCGTGTCGGTTTTCGTGTCGTAGAAGGCGACGCCGTTGTAGCCACCGAATGCCGGGTTCATGAAGAGCCAGTCGCCGGTGTGGACGACCCCGTACGCGAAGTACTTCTGCGCAGTCAGTGGGCCGAGGCCGGCGGTCTTTGGGGCCATCATCTCGTCGAACTGCTCTTCGGAGAGCAGCTTGCCTGCGGCGAGCGCGCGCACCCACACGGAGATGTCGGAGAGGGTGGAGTTCATGTTGCCACTGTTGAGGAATGCGGTGGGGTTCCAGAACGTGGAGTCCTCGAAGACGCCGCGTTCATTCGTGTAGCCGTGCAGAGTCGGCTCCGTCATCTGGGGTGTGAGCACGACCTCGCTGTTGTTCATACCGAGCGGGTCCAGGACGTGCTGCCCGATGAGGTCGCCGAGGGGTTTGCCGGCGGCCTTCTCCAGGACCAGACCGAGCAGGCACAGGTCGCTGTGGGAATACGCCCAACTGGTACCGGGCTCGAACAGCGGCGGCCGTGAGTTGGCCAGGTCGAAGATCTGCTGCGCGGTGAATCCTGCAATCGGGTTCGCGTAGAACTGCTTCAGGAATTCGGGATTGGTCACGTAGTCCGAGATTCCCGTGGTGCCGTTGGCGAGCATGCGCGGGGTGATCGTGTCGGCGCGTGGGAAATCGGGCACCCATTCTGCGATCGGCCGGTCGAGGGGGACGACGCCGTCCTTGTCGAGTTGCAGCAGCACCGTCGAGAGCATCGGCTCCATCGGCTGGCCCACCCGCAGCTGCATATCGGGCGTTGCGGCAACGCCGATCGGGGAACCGCCCAGCGCACCCACGGCGATCTGCTCGTCGCCGCGCCACACACCGAACACAGCGGAGGTGAGGTCGAGCCCGGTCAGTTTGTCGCGGACGATCTCTTCGATCTTCGCGGCTTCGGGGGCTTCCTGGGTTGTCGACTCTGTCCCGCCGCCACCGGTTTCATCCGATCCGCAGGAGATGGTGGCAAATCCCATGGCGACGGCGAGCGCGGCAGATGCAGCGCGGTGCATCCACCGGTGAGTCGGCTTGCTCATGACGGACGATCCCTTCGATGCGCAGGAATCTTGCGGAAGCAGCGATACGTGAATCTACCGTCGCCGACGCCGCGTCGGAGCCGAATGGCGGGCGTGCCGGAGTCTGCATGTCGCCGCCGCTCAGTGGGTCCCGAAAGGTCCCCGGCCGCGAGAGAATCCGGAGACGGCTAGCTGCCGAACGGGATGCACAGCGATCCCGTGCAGGGCGCCGCCGCGGCGGCGACGGAAAACGGCTCGTCGAGGCCCCCGGCCAGGACGGTGGGACTGCCGCCCGTGACGGGCAGGGAGACCACTGCGCCGTTGCTCGCGCCGGCGTCGCCTGCGGCGGCGACGTAGACGGTGCCCTCGGAGACGGTGAGACCGAACGGCCGGGTGAGACCGGTGGTGAGGACGGTGGGGGTGCCGCCGGTGGCGGGCAGGGACACCACGGAACCGTCGCCGGCAACGGCCACGTAGAGGGTGCCCCCGGAGACGTCGACCCCCGCCGGAAGGGAGAGGCCGGTCGCCAGGGTGGTGGGGGTTCCACCGGTGACGGGTACGGAGATCACGGAACCGCTGCCGGGTGACGCGTCGCCTGCAACCGTGACGTAGAGGGTGCCGCCGGAGACGGCGACCCCGACTGGCTGCGCGAGTCCGGTGACAACGGGTGTGGGCGTGCCACCGGTGACAGGCAGGGAGACGACGTTGCCGGCGTCGAATTCGGTGACGAACAGCGTGCCGCCGGACACCGCCACATCGAAGGCGTTGCCGAGTCCGGTGGCGAGGGTGGTCGGCGTGCCGCCCGCCGCGGGCACCGACACCACCGTGGCCCCGGCGGTGACGAACAGGGTGTCGTGCGACGCCGCTATCCCGCCCGGTCCGTCGATGCCGGTGGTGATCGCGGTGGGGGTGCCGCCGGAGGCCGGCAGCGACAGGACGGAACCGGTGCCGTTCTCGGTGACGTAGAGCGTGCCCGTGGCCGGCACGGCCGCGGCGAAGGGGGACGCGGCGACGGCGGTGGCGAGAAGCAGTGCGCCGGTGGTGACCGCCGCCCGGCGGCCGATCCGGGTGAACGGTGATCGGCGCATCGGCAGTCCTCTCGTAGCACGTGCCGCGAAGGATACAACCGCCACGACGCGATCCGCCGCGGTTCGGACACTACGAGCGGATCGTTCAGACCTCGGCCGCGACGGGAGGCTTGACCCCGACCACCGGGCACTGCGCCTCGAGGAGCACGCGCTGGGCGACGCTGCCCATGAGGAGTTTGCCGACGGGGGAGCGCCGCCGCATGCCGAGAACGAGGAGTTCGGCGGCAGAATCGTAGGACGCGTCGATGAGGTTGTCGGCGTGGGAGCGGTCGGGCTCGTTGCGTGCGACGGAGAAGTCGACGCCGGCCGCGTCCGCTTCTTCACGGGCGGACTGCAGTTCGGCACCGAAACCGGGAGCCGAGGCGCTGTCACCGTCCGCGATCACCACGAGATCGGTTGCGCGCATGCGGGCTTCGGCGAAACCGAAGGCCAGGGCCCCGCGACCTTCGACGGTCGGGACGTAGCTGAGAATGACGCTCATCGTGACCTCGGCTCGAGTACGGGGGTGGTGAGGGTGCCGTCGGCGAGGTAGTCGTCGAGGTTCTGCAGGGTGAGGGCCTCCATCGCGGCCCGGGTCTGGGTGGTGCCGCTCGCGACGTGGGGGAGCAGGACGACGGTGTCGAGTGCGAGGAGGGCTTCGGGGACCTGCGGCTCCCGGGCGAACACGTCCAGTCCGGCGCCGGCGAGCTTGCGGTCGGTGAGCAGTTCGACGAGTGCGTCCTCGTCGACGACGCTTCCGCGTGCCACGTTGATCAGGTAGCCGTCGGGGCCCAGTGCCTCGAGCACTTCACGGTCGACGAGTTTTGCGGTGCCCTTGCCTCCCGCCGCGGCGACGACCAGCACGTCGACCCCGGCGGCGAGTTCCGCCGCCGAGTCGACGTACGTGAACGGGGAACCGGGCACCTCGTTCCGATTGTGGTAGGAGATCGTGCAACCGAAGCCGGTGAGGCGGGCGGCGATGGCGGAACCGATGCGTCCGAGCCCGACGATGCCGACGCGGGTGCCGCTCACCTTCCGGGTGAGGGGGAAGTTGCCTTCGGCGGGCCACCGGCCGTCGCGCACGAAGCGGTCGGCGGCGGAGAAGCCACGGAGGGTATCGATCAGCAACCCGACGGCGGTGTCGGCGACACAGTCGGTGAGAACGTCGGGGGTGTTGCTCACGCCGATGCCGAGTTCCTCGGCGAGCGCGACATCGGTTGTGTCGTAACCGACTCCGAAGTGGACGATGGCGCCGAGGTTCGGCAGGGCGGTCATCAGTGCCGCGTCGACGCCGGTGCGGCCGGACGTGACGACGGCGGTGACGCTCTCGCCGTGCTCGGCGAGGAAGTCGGCGTGGCCGTCTCCGAGCGGGAGGTCGAGGGCGTCGTACTTCTCCGTCAGCGTCGCGGCGAGGGACGGCTTCAGCGGGCCGACCTTCAGGACGCGACCGCCCGAAACGGTCTGTACGGCAGCTTCTTTCACGGACGCCTCTGCGGTCACCATCGTGCCTCCTGACGAGTGGCGGCACGACTCTCCGCACCACCGGTTACCCGTACGTTAAGCGGCCCTCGGAATGGCTGTCCAACACGTAAATAACATGGATCGATACCCAAACGGCATGGGTTGCCGGCCCGCTGACGTGCGCAGATACCGAAACCTCCCGAATGCGCCGGTCAGAGCCCTGCGGGCGTGATCGCCATCTCCCCAGATCACACATGTGACTGCCCTCACGGACGGTTTTGCGCCGTTTCCCGCTGTTGACGCTCCTCCGGGCCGCTCATAGCGTGTGTCTACCGTCACAGGCGGGCCCTCTTCACTCGCGTCGAGTACGCGACACATCCTACGGAGGACACCATGAGCCCTGCACGTTCGCTGCAGCAGGGAACCCGTTACCGCGTCGTCGTCGCGGTCACCGCCGCAATCACGGTGCCGGCTCTGGTCACCGGTTGCTCGGTGGCCAACTCGAGCCACAGCGATGCCGCGAGCCCCGACACTCTGCGCATCGTGCTCCCACAGGAGCCGCCCACTCTCGAACCGTGCGACGCGTCCCTCACGTCCACCGGGGTCGTGGTGCGGTCGAACATCACCGAACCGCTCGTCGAGCGCAACGCCGACACGGGCGACCTCGAACCCAGGCTCGCCGATTCGTGGGAGCAGACCGCGCCCACCGTCTGGACGTTCCGGATCCACCCGGGAGTCACGTTCAGCGACGGCAGCGCCTTCGACGCCGAGGACGCCGCGTTCTCGATCGACCGGACCGTCAACTCGACGATCGGCTGCGACGTCGACGGCTACGTGTTCGGCGACGACGAACTGGTGGTGAAGGCAGTCGACCCGATGACGGTGACGGTCGAAACCCCGGTCGCCGACCCGATCCTGCCGCTGCGGATCTCGTTCGTGGAGATGGTGCCATCCACCACCGACGCTCAGGACAAGGTGCGCGATCCGATCGGCACCGGCCCCTACAAGATCGACTACTGGGATCACGGGCAGCGACTCGCGCTGGTCCGCAACGACACCTACTGGGGCACGGCGCCCGAGTACGCGAGGGCGATCTACCAGTGGCGGACCGAGGGCAGTGTCCGGGCCGCGATGGTCGCCAACGACGAGGCCGAACTCGCCACGTACCTCGGTCCGGAGGACGGTGCCGGCGACCTCGGCGTCGCGTATCCCAACAACGAGACGACGGCGCTGCGCATGATGGCCACCGAACCGCCGCTCGACGATTACCGCGTCCGGGAAGCCATCGACCTCTCCGTCAACCGGGCGGGGATCGTCAAGGCGCTTTTCCAGGGTCTCGGGGAGCCGGCGGGGCAACTCGTCGGCAGCAGCATCGTCGGGTTCGACCCCGACCTTCAGCCGGCCCCCTACGACCCCGATCGCGCCGCGCAATTGGTGGCGGAGGCCAAGGCCGATGGCGTTCCGGTCGACAACCAGATCCGCCTGATCGGGCGCACGGGCCAGTTCCCCAAGATCAACGAGACCATCGAGGTCATCCAGAACTCGCTGAGCAAGGCCGGCCTGAACGTGAAGATCGAGATGATGGACACGGCCGGGCAGAT
>SEEV01000252.1 GCA_004211695.1 Rhodococcus sp. (in: high G+C Gram-positive bacteria) | reverse complement strand
CTCCGAGCAGGCCGCGGCATCGCCGTGTCCGTCGCAGTGCTCCCGCCGCGACACCCCGGGTGGGGGTGAACCAGACAAAGACTGTTCCTGCGCCACAAGCGTCGGTGTGGGACACGGTACAACCCGCAACACCGCAGGGTGTCACGGGTAGCCGTGAAGTACATACATCTCCAACGCCAGCCACGTCAGTGGTAGGAAGTATGAGATCTATGTAGACGCTCATACTGGGCTGCGAGCAGAGCGAAATCGGAGGTAAACCGGTGACTACGCTTCAGGACGCTTTCGAGCTCGCCCGCGCCGATCGAGGATTGGCCGTCGTTGCGACGGTCCGTGCCGACGCAACCATTCAGTCGAGTGTGGTCAACACCGGCATCCTCGCTCATCCCGTCACAAGCGAGAGTGTGCTGGCGTTCGTTGCCCACGGCAAGGTCAAGCTGGCCAATCTGAGGCTCCGACCCCAGGTGACGACGACATTTCGCAGTGGCTGGCAGTGGGCCACCGTCGAAGGTCGTGCGGAGCTCGCCGGTCCGGACGATTCTCAGCCGTGGCTGGACTCCGAGCGGTTGCGGCTGCTGCTGCGCGACATCTTCGTCGCGGCAGGCGGAACTCACGACAACTGGTCCGAATTCGACCGCGTGATGGCCGCCGACCGCCGGACCGCGGTGCTCGTCCGGCCGAACCGCATTTACAGCAATCCGACGCCGTCGAGCGCGGGATAGTTCGGGTCGCAATCCACGAGAACAAGCAGTAGGGCGACGACCAAACTCTGAGCCGAGACTTCATGTCGTAGGCGCGAGGTACATTCTCGCTGCGACGAAACAGGTCGCCACTCACACCCTGATATCCGAGAGGTCTCCGCTCGGGTAGGTACGAGGTGCAACCGCACTTCGTATCTGGGCGGGGGAGTGGCGACCTTTCGTTGTCTCTCGAATTTCCGGCAGCTAGCGGGAGGCGGAGGTGGCGTGCCGGGGATCGACGCTCGGGCCGGGGTGCACAGGCGTGTGTGGTTGGGCCTCGCCGCGGCGGAGTCTGCGGGTGTGCCGTCGGCGGTCGGCTTCGGTCATACCACCCCAGATTCCATAGGGTTCGTCGTTGCTCAGAGCGTGGTCCCGGCACTGGGCGAGGACGGGGCAGTCCTGGCAGATCTGTCTGGCGCCCGATTCGCGTCGGGCCCGGGCGTGGCCGCGTTCTCCGTCGGGGGAGAAGAAGACCGACGATTCGATGCCGCGGCACGCGGCGCGGCCCTCCCAACTGCCTGGGCTGGTGAAGATCTCGTCGGCCGGTGTCGGTGGATAAGGGTCGTGCGGGGGCACTGCGGTTCCTTCCGTCCCGAACGGTGGAACTGTGAACAGATCCGCACGCCGGGAAAACTGATATTGATGTCGTTCGTGTACTTCTTTCCGGTTACGCCTCGTGTCAGATAACAAACCGGACACCCTGTTTAGAGGTATACCTGATCACCCGACTCCGACGCCACTCGGTCGGGTGTCCAGCAGTTTGCGGGTGTGGGATCGGTGGGCCTGCATTCCGCAGCCTCCGACTGCTGGGCGCCTGTCCATCACTGCCTGGGTGTTCGCCCGCGGATGCGGACCGGCGGAAACATTCCCGGGAAATGCCCCACTCGGCTCCCGAATACTCCACAATGGCCACCGAAAGAGCTTGAGGTGCAACGTATGTCGAACCATTATCGCTGTAGGGAAACTCAAGACATAGGAGACCCGATGCCCGTTTCGTCACACGTCTTGTTGCAGCATGTGCAGGACCGCACGACCGATCTGCGCCGATGGTTGGATACAGGTGGCAACGGTGCGGCCCTCAATGCTTATCTTCGCGACGAACCTGTCGACGATCGGTGGTTGGCCACTTATGAGCGCCTGCGGCGCGATCTGCTTCGGGCCGTCGGTCACGCTTGCCCGCCCCCGGCTCGGCCCGAGAGGCCGATGTCGAGCGTGGGGCGCCGACCCAACGGCCGATGAACCAGGATCAGCGCCGAGCGCTGGAGCAGGTGCGCGACACCTGCGCCATGCTGCACAGTTTCATGAACACCGAGCCGGGAGACCCGCCCAGGGAGCGCGTCCGATCCGCGACCTTCCAACAACTCACCGACGACCTCCTCGACGCCGTCACCGCGGCGGAGACGGCGGGCGTCCCCGAGCACCTCATCTTCGACAGCATGTGATTGGGCGGGGTGGCGGATGCCCGTCACGACGACGCACGGGGTCGGTGGCAAGAATCCCGAGGTGGGGACGCGCGCGGCGCCCGAACGGGACTAGCGTCGAAGAAGAACCGCAACGACCTCGATGAGGAGGGGCTATGACTCTCACCCGAGAACTGTTCGACACCATGACCGCCAAGTCTGGGCTGAGCAGCGAAGTGCTCGCCGGCGCCGTGGACACTTTGCAGGAATGCGAGGAAATCGTCGCCGCCTGCGCGATGGGCATGATCGGCGCGCAAGACGCGCTGCAACTGGCCCCCTCGATCAGCTGCGACCTGGACTGCGCCGACCTCCTCGGCGTCACCCGCCGCGTCCTGACCCGCGGCAGCGGCCCCGACCACACCCTGATCACGGCCCAGGTCGAAGCCTGCCTGCTCGCCTGCGAACGCAGCCACGAGTTGTGTAGCCAACACGCCGACCACCATGTGCACTGCCGGATGTGCGCGGAAGCGACTCGCCGCTGCGCCGACATGTGTAGACAGGTCCTTCGAGCGCTTCACGCGTAAGAACGTTCCTGGCGACGGGCACCGAGATGTCCCACCTCCATCCGACCCGAGCAAGGCGTGCACACCGCGGTCTTGCCCTCGCGCGATGGGACGACACGCGCCCGCGTAGGCGGCCGATACAGAGCCCGGATCCTGCTGAGAAACTCGCTCGCCGGACCAGCGCCGCGGCTTACGATTGATGTCCAGCCCTGCGGCTCATCCCCTCTGGTCGCGCGCCCAGCCGAGTACATCCACGGAATTCGACAGCCGGTCTCGCCAAGAGAGCGAGCAGCCGGTGCGTCGAGTATCGGAGGGATGCAATGAGTGCAATACCCACATTGAAGAAGGCGCTGAGCCAGCGGCAGCTGACGATGATTGCCATCGGCGGGGTGATCGGCGCAGGGTTGTTCGTCGGGTCGGGCGTCGTCATCGGCGACACCGGGCCGGGGGCCTTCATTACCTATGCGCTTGCAGGGGTCCTGATCATCATGGTCATGCGGATGCTGGCCGAGATGGCGGTGGCCAACCCGTCGACCGGATCGTTCGCCGATTATGCCCGCGCCGCGATGGGCAACTGGGCCGGCTTCTCCGTCGGCTGGTTGTACTGGTACTTCTGGGTGATCGTCGTCGGTTTCGAGGCGATCGCCGGCGCGACGATCATCCAGTACTGGATCGACATCCCACTGTGGTTGTCGGCGTTGGTTCTGATGATTCTGATGACGGCAACGAATCTGTTCTCGGTGTCGTCGTTCGGCGAGTTCGAATTCTGGTTCGCCGGGATCAAGGTGGCCGCGATCGTGGTGTTCATCGGGCTGGGCACACTGTTCGTTCTCGGGGTGTGGCCGAACAAATCGCTCGATTTCTCGAACCTCTGGAGCCATGACGGGTTCCTGCCGTTCGGCGCCATGGCCATCACGGTCGGTGTGGTCACGGTGATCTTCTCCATGGTCGGCGCCGAAATTGCGACGATAGCCGCCGCGGAATCGGCGGATCCGGAGCGGGCGGTGACCAAGGCCGCGAACTCGGTGATCGTGCGGATCGCCGTGTTCTTCGTCGGCTCCACGTTCCTGCTGGCGACGATCCTGCCGTGGAACGACGAGGATGCGGCCGCGTCCCCCTTCGTCGCCGCGTTCACCGAAATGGGGATCCCGTACGCCGACCACATCATGAATGCCGTGGTGTTGACGGCGGTGCTGAGCTGTCTCAACTCTGGCATGTATACCGCTTCCCGCATGCTGTTCGTCCTCGCTGCGCGCCGGGAGGCGCCCGCCCAGTTGGTCAGGGTGACCCGTCGTGGGGTGCCTGCCGTCGCGATTCTCGCCTCCTCGGTCGTCGGCTTTCTGTGTGTCATCGCCGCGGCAGTGTCGCCGGACACCATCTTCGCGTTCCTGTTGAACTCGAGCGGCGCGATCATCCTGTTCGTCTACCTGCTCATTGCCGTCTCCCAGATCGTGCTGCGGTACCGCACCCCGGACTCGCAGCTACAGGTCAAGATGTGGCTCTTCCCGGTGTTGTCGATCATCACCACGGCGGCGATCGTGGCGATCCTGGTGCAGATGTATCTGCAGGAGGAATCGACGCGGATCGGGATGCCACCTACTTCGTGGTCGTGCCGGCCAGTCCGATCGAGACCGGAACTGCCGCCACCCACGGTCCACTCGACGTCGCGGAAGCGACCCGAGAGGTCGCACAGCAGCGGCTGCACGACACGCTGACGACGCTTCGCTCCGAGAACCTCGACGCCGACGGCGAGCTGGGCGACTACCGGCCTCTGCGCGCCTTGGCCGCCGCCGTCGATTCGTTCCGTCCGGATCAGATCGTGATCTCGACGCTGCCGCCGGAAGAGTCGGTGTGGCACCGTTTCGATGTCGTGGACCGCGCCCGCGCCGAGCACGATGTGCCGGTGACGCACGTCGTGGTAACGCCGATCAGCGCAGGGGAATCCGCTCGATGACGATCATCGCCGGATTCAGCTCGGGTCGTCAGGGGACTGCGCCCCTCAACCTGGCTGCGCAGATATCACGTTGGACAGGCGACAAAATTGTCGCCGCGGCGATCGTGGAACGACCGTGGCCTGCGAAAGACGACCCCATCGAGCGCGAATACCTGGGCTACGTCACCGAGCAAGCTTCGCGCGCACTGGACAGGGTGGTCGGCCAGCTGCCCGGGGGTCTGGACATTCCCGGCATCGTCCACCAATCCGATTCCATTCCAACAGGTTTGATCGAACTCGTCACCACCCACGACGCGCGTCTCGTCGTTGTCGGGTCGTCGTCGTCCGGGTTGCTGGGCAGGGTGACGCTGGGCAGCGTCACCGAACGGCTGGTCCATACCGCGGCGGTGCCCGTCGCGATCGCTCCGCGCGGCTACCCGCCGGTGCGCGAGTCGATCCGCCGGATCACCGTCGCGTACGGAGGCGAGGCCGACGTGAACGGTCTCGTTGCTGCCAGCGCCGAACTGGCCAGGCAGTGGCCGGTGCAGTTGCGGATCGTGTCGTTCACGGTGCGGCCGATGACGATGTTCGGCGGCGCGATCGAGCGATCGACGGAGGACCTCGTCGTCCGACAGTGGGCACGCCGGACGCGCGACGATATCATCAAGCAGCTCAACGCGGTTCGCGCCCGCATCCCGGTTCCGGACGTAGACGTCGTGGTCGGAAGCGGCCACGACTGGCGCGAGGCAGTAGAGGCTGTCTCCTGGGAAGCCGGCGACATGCTGGTGTTGGGTTCGGGAGCGGCCGGACCCGCGGCCCACGTGTTCCTCGGCTCGGCCGCCTCGAAGATCCTGCGTCACGCTCCCGTGCCCGTGATGATCGTTCCCAGACACACATCGGCGACGTAGGCAGAAAACGTGCGATCAGCGGGTCGAACGGGGAGACCCCGCCGACCCGCCTCGAGGCGACGTCGACGGGGTCATCCACCACCTCGGTGTTCTCGCCCCTCTTCTCGAACACCGTTGTCACCGTAGCCTCTCCCGGGACTACGGCGATATGAACGTACCTGGACCCTCGACGCCGCACACCAAATCAA
This sequence comes from Rhodococcus sp. (in: high G+C Gram-positive bacteria), assembly GCA_004211695.1. Lineage (GTDB taxonomy): Bacteria > Actinomycetota > Actinomycetes > Mycobacteriales > Mycobacteriaceae > Rhodococcus_F. The sequence continues at coordinate 8,466 of SEEV01000252.1, read as the reverse complement.
CTCGCTGAGAGTATAATTCGATGACCGATCCCACCCACGGACACGCGGAAAGCGTGCGACCTGCACAGAACCGCCGAGGCTCACCGGCCGCGCCGTGCGAGCCGTTCGCCCGGTGTCGTGGCACCCCAGACGCCGTGCTGTTGGCCGGTGTCGAGTGCATACGCGAGGCATTCCCTCATCACCGGGCAGGCGCGGCAGAACTCCTTGGCGAGATCTTCCCGCTCGGAGCGAGCATTTCTGCGTTCGGCGTCCGCGGGGAAGAAGATCTCCGCGTCCTCTCCATGGCAGCGCGCAGACAATCGCCACTGCCACAACTCGGTGTCGTGACGATGCAGTGTTGTCACCGGTGTCGACATCGGATCGATTACCCCCTTCTCTCTCGGGTCGTCCCGTAGTACAGAGCATTCGCCAATGGCCGAGAAGAATTCCGATCTCCGGGATTTCGGGGTGAGCTGGCGAAGATCGGATCGGCGTGACGCGAACCCTGTTGTCCGTCCACTGCTCTTGCGATGCTGACCGAGTGACACCCGGGCGGCCGCGAAAGGCACACGCATGACCATTCTCGATCCCCCGACGGTCGACGCCGCGAGCCTCGGTGTGTACGACTCGATCACCGAAGCCATCGGCAACACACCCCTCGTTCGGCTGAACCGGGTGACCAGGGGCATCTCCGCGACGGTGTATGCCAAGCTCGAGTTCCTCAACCCCGGCGGAAGCGTGAAGGATCGCGCCGCCCTGGCCATGATCCACGCCGCGGAGGAGTCCGGGGAGCTCCTGCCCGGCGGCACCGTCGTGGAAGGCACCTCGGGCAATACCGGGGTGGGGCTGACATTGGTGGCCGCGGCTCGGGGATATCGTTCGGTAGTCGTGGTACCCGACAAGACAAGCGCCGAGAAGATCGCGTTGCTCCGGGCGCACGGGGCGCAGGTGCACGTGACCCCGGGTGGTCGGCCCAGCCACCATCCCGAGTTCGTGCGCAACGTCGCCACTCGTCTTGCGGCAGAAATCCCCGGCGGCTGGCTCGCCGGCCAATACGACAACCCGGCCAATCCGGGTGCGCACCGCACCACGACCGGACCGGAGATCTGGCGTCAGACCCAGGGCCGAATCACTCATTTCGTCGCGGGAGTGGGGACCGGTGGGACCATCACGGGGACAGGGGAGTTCCTGACGACGGTCTCCGGCGGGGAAGTGCAGATAATCGGAGCGGATCCCGATACCTCCGTGTACGGCGGCGGAGACGGCCGGGCCTGGTACATCGAATCCGTCGGTCATTTCCTGCACCCGCAGACTGAGCAGGACGAATGGCCGGACTCCTATCGTCCGGACGTCGTCGATCGGCTCGAGAGGATCCCGGACGTCGAGGCAATCGAGGTGCTGCACCGACTCGCCCGGGAGGAAGGCCTACTCGTCGGAGGCTCCGCCGGTACCGCGGTCGCCGCCGCCCTGCGGGTCGCTCGGACCCTCGGTCCGGACGACGTTGTGGTGGTGATCGTTCCGGACTCGGGCCGGGCGTACCTGTCGAAGTACTTCGACGACGAGTGGCTGGGGCGACTGGGTTTCCCTCTCTACCGCACAGCGACCGGGCCTGTGGTGGGTGACGCGCGGCGGGGCAGGGAAATCGCGCCCAGGGCAGTGCCGTCCACCGCGACCGTGGCCGAGGCCCGCGAGGTGCTCGCGGACGGTCCGGCGTTGCCCGTCGTCCTCGCGCGTCAGACGGCCGGGTCGACGATCGTCGCGGAAATCCTGGGGTCCGTCAGTGCTTCCGCCCTCGCGGGGGTGCGCGACGGCGACCCCGTCGACTCGCACCTCGACGAGCCGTTACCCGTGGTCGGTGTGACCGAACCACTGCCGGAAGCGGTGCGGCGCATCGGGGGCTACCGTGGCCCGGTCGTCGTCGCCGAATCCGGGCGGGTGGTTGCACTCGTCGACGCCGCCACCGTCCGCGCATCTGGACACGGCAGCCCGTCGTGAGGTCCTCGTCCGTGCTGCAGCCGGCAGTCGTCACCCCTGATCGAATACTTTCTCGAAGCAGTTCGAGAAGGGCAGGATCTCGTACGGCGAGAATATCGGAATCCGTGAGTAGCCACTCTTCTCGTACAGCCTGACCGCATCTGGTTGCCGGTCGCCGGTCTGGAGAATCAGGCGAGGTCGTGCCGCCCTCCTGGCGGCATCCTCGACGGCGCGCAGCAGAGCTGTCGACACGCCGGTTCCACGGTGCTCAGCTGTGACGAACATCCGTTTCAACTCCAGGTCCTCGCCGTTCCACCGTAGTGCAGCGTGACCGACCCCTTCCCGCTTGTCGGTGCCTTCGTCAGCCGCGTACACCACCACCGTGAGGAAAACGGACTGCGGGTCAACCGCATTGGTGGCGGCGCGGTCTGCAGTCGACACTCGGTCGGAGTATCGCGGCCCGACTTCCGCGGCCATGGCTGCTCGCAATGCTTCCGCGTCGGGATCGAACCACGACACGTCGCTTACCTGCAGTGTCGAGAGCGCAAGTTCAGAGGGCATGTACCTTCTCCGTGGATGAAGCCGCCAGTGTGGTCGATGCTTCACCATCGTCATCCTGACTTCGAGAGTTGAAATCATCGTGACGCCAATACCACCCACCGATCTCAGCTCCACCGTGCGTGAATGTGAAGTTGCACAGGGCGCTTCCGATCTGGACGAATTAATGTCCGATCGCGTCGACCTATCCCAGGTCAGGACCTATTTTTTTTCGTGGATGACGCAAGCCGTGAACAACCGATGGTGGAAAATGACGTTAACCTTCTCGACGTCCGGATGCTGGTCACGTCAGCGAGTCATCACCGACGTTCGCCGAGCGCAGCTCGCCCAGCTCGCCGCTGATCACGACCACCGAACAGGAATAGTTTCCCGATGAGTCTCGAATTCCTCTGGTACATACCGAATCAGGTCGCACCGGGGCACCGCGGCGAGCCCGTCGCGGCCGACCACAACAGCCTGGAGACCCTGACCGCCCAGGCGAAGGCCCTCGAGGAGCACGGTTGGAAGGGTGCGTTGATCGGCACCGGCTGGGGACGCCCGGACACACTCACCGTCGCCGCCGCCCTTGCTGCCAGGACGACGACCTTCGAGCCGCTCATCGCGATCCGGCCCGGCTACTGGCGGCCGGCGAATGTCGCGTCCGCTGTCGCTACCCTCGATCATCTGACCGGTGGCCGGGTCCGGGTCAACGTCGTCTCCGGGAAGGACGATCTCGGCGCGTACGGCGAGCACGAGAGCGACCAGGCTCACCGGTACGCCCGCACCAAGGAATTTCTTCAACTCGTCCGCAAGCTGTGGACGGAGGAGAACGTCACCTACCGAGGTGAGCACTTCCAGGTCACCGATTCCACGGTGCTGCCCCGGATCGTGCCGCGCGGAGACCGGCTTCACCCGAAGCTCTACTTCGGCGGCGCATCCGAAGCGGCCGAGCGGGTTGCGGCGACCGAGGCAGACGTGCAGCTCTTCTGGGGTGAGCCGCTCGCGGGAGTGGAGGAACGGATCGAGCGGTTGCGGTCACTGAGCGAGAAGCTCGGCCGAGAGCATGCGCCGCTGGAGTTCGGTCTCCGGATCACCACCTTCGTCCGGGACACGACCGAGCAGGCCTGGGCCGAGGCAGAGGCGAAGGTCGCGGAGATGGCGAAGAACCAGGGGGCGCCTCCGCAGAACCCGTCTCGCCAGACCGCCGTAGGACAGCAGCGACTCCTCGACCTCGCCACCCGTGGCGACGTGCTCGACGACAACCTGTACACCGCACCCGGGAAGGTCGGTGGCGGCGGCGCCGGCACCACCTGGCTCGTCGGCTCCCCGGAGGACGTCGCGAAGTCACTGCGCAAGTACCAAGATCTCGGCATCACCCATTTCGTACTCTCCGACACCCCGTATCTGCCGGAAATCGAGCGTCAGGGCAACCAGCTGCTGCCGTTGCTACGAGAATGAGCGCGGTACCCAGCTCCGACCCGTCCGTCACTCAGCTCTGCGACGTCCCCTCGTTATCGCATCTCGTCGCCGGTCACAGGCTGAGTCCGGTCCCGTGCACGCCGTGTTCCTCGATGAGCGCGAGTTCTTCGTCCGTGAGCGCCGGGAAGTTCAGGGCGGCGATGTTGTGGTCGAGTTGCTCGGTAGAACTCGCACCGATCAGCGCCGACGTGACCTCTGGCCGTCGCAGTACCCACTGCAGCGCGAGCTGTGCGAGTGACTGCCCCCGGGACTCGGCGATCTTGTTGAGCTCGGCGGTGCGCTGCCGGTACGTCTCGTCGATCACGTCCGGCGTCAGGAAGGTGCTGTTCTGCGCTCGCGCGTGCTCGGGAATCGTCTCCAGGTACTTGTCGGTCAGCAAACCCTGCGCCAACGGCGAATACACGATCAGCCCGAATCCGTCCTGGCGGGCGGTGTCCAGCAGGCCGTTCTGTTCGGGGCGGCGGTCGTAGATCGAGTAGCGCGACTGGTGGATGAGCAACGGGACGCCGGCCTGGCGCAGCAGTTCGGCGGCTTCATGGGTGCGGTCGGGTAAGTAGTTGGAGATGCCGACGTACAGCGCCTTGCCTTGCTCGACCGCGCTGACCAGTGCACCGACGGACTCCTCCAGCGGCGTGCTGAGGTCCGGACTGTGGTGATAGAAAATGTCGACGTAGTCGGTGCCGAGGTCGCGCAGACTGTGGTCGAGCGAGGTGAGGATCGACTTGCGCGAGCCGCCCCTGAGGTACGGGCTCGGACCGATCGGGTTGCCTGCCTTGGTCGACAGGATGAGCTCGTCCCGGTAGGGCGCGAGGTCCTTGGCGAGTACCGTGCCGAAGTTCTTCTGGGCTGCGCGGTGCGGTGGGCCGTACCGGTCGGCGTTGTCGAAGTGGGTGATCCCCAGGTCGAACGCGTGGAGAATGATGTCCCGCTGCGTCGCGAAGGCGTAGTCGGCACCGAACTTCTGCCACAGGCCGAACGAGTAGGCAGGCAGGTCAAGACCGGAGTTTCCGGTGCGGTGGTACGGGACCTTCTCGTAGCGGTCGTCGGCGGCGGCGTAGGTGACTTCGAAGGGGATTTCGGTCATGCGGACACTGTCGTCGAACGACGAGGGAATAGGAACGGTTCGGATCGTGCAGATCAATAGGAATGACTCGAGGCGACGCTCAGATCAGTCGGGTGGTGAGGATTCGTCGAGCAGCCGTTCGAGGTAGTTGAGGTCCTGACGGATCATGGCGATCGCTCGTGCGGGACCCTCCGGGGTTGCGGACTGTGGGTCCTGCTGGACCACCGAGCGTACTGCCATGTCTGCGAGTTGAGTGGCGATGGCGCGATCGTCGTCCGCGTTTCCGGGCTGATGCCACCAGGCGATCCAATTGAGCATGCCGATGACGCCCAGTGCTGCGGTTCGCGGATCGACCGGTCGCATCTCGCCGGTGCGGATTCCGTCTTCGATGACGTGAATGAATTCCTTGAGCACGTGTCGGCGGCTCTGCTGATAATTGCGCGAGATGTCGTCGGGTAGCTCTGCTTCCGATCGGATGATCAGTTGGAATCGATCTGGAGCTTGCGCCTGGTGCAGCGCGATGGCGGTCGCCATCTCGCGGAGTTTCTCTGTCGGACCCAGGTCGGTGCGCTCGTTGATGGTGTGTAGCAGGGCGGCGGGTGTCTCGGTGCTTTCGCTGACCAGGCGGGAGAGGAGCTCGTCCTTGTTGGCTACGTAGTGATAGAGGGCGGGCCGCGTCAGGCCGGTTGCGTCGGCGATGTCCTGCAGCGTGGTGCTTGCGAATCCTCGTTCGGCAAACAGTCGGGTGGCTTGCTCCATGATCTGCTTTTCCACCAGCTCACGGCGAGGGTTGCTGCGGCCGGCCGCGGTCTCGGGTGCAGCCTGCTCGGTGGAACGGGTTTTGCCCCGGCCTCTGGGTCGGCGCCCGTTCGCGGCCTCCTCGCTTGTCATGTCCGAAGGATAACGGGCGCGCGCCGCTGGTCGCGTACTCATGCCGAGACCCGTGACCCGGACAGCGCTCGATCAGGCTCCGACGATGCCGGATCATTGAAGAACGTCAGGTGCATGCGTACGCTGGCCAACCCTGCCGCGACGTCGGCGCGACAGGAAGTGGGGGCCTCGACGACGAGGATCGCATCTGTGTGGTGCCGTAGCCGTTCGGCGAAATCGAGTCGGCTGAGCAGCGATGAGCGGGTGGATGGGCCGGTGAGCCAGAGGGTTCGCGAGGTTGGTGCGGTCTCGATGAGTGCGGTGGCCTCCGGACCCCAGGCGGAATCGAAGTCGACGTCGAGCACCGTGGTGGTTTCGGCGTCACGGAGGTCCGTGGGCGCGATCCGGTGCTCGAATCGGAAATCACCGTGGTCGAGTGGTTGCGCGATCGTCCAGTCCGTGATGTCTGTGTCGGGGATCGCGTCGGCGGGTAGGTCCGCGTAGCTCGCCAGGCCTTCCCGGACGAGTGTGGGCGCGGTGTCGTGGAATCGGCTGAGGCTGACCTTTCCGGCGCGGGTCATGTAGGCGATCATCAGCTGTTCGATCGGGAGGTCCATCCGCTGTGGGAAGGATTCCCACCAGAGTTCGCTGCGGTGCGCGATCTGCTGGAGGTGTTCGACGGCGGGGCGGCGAGCCCGTTCGTATTGCGCGAGCGCTTCCTCGATGTTCGGGGCGGCGGTGAGTGCGTGGTCGAGTGCGATGGCGTCCTCCATGGCGAGTTTGGTGCCCGAGCCGATGGAGTAGTGCGCGGTGTGGGCGGCGTCGCCGAGCAGGACGACGTTGCCACTGTGCCAGTGCCCACACGAGATGGTTCGGAAGCGCATCCAGCGGGTGCGGTTCCCGATCAGCCGGTGCTGTTGCAGGGTCTCGGCGAATGCCTCCTGCAGGTACTGCAGTGAGGTTTCGTCGCTGTCGAGCGGTGCTGTGTGCTCGGTGGATACGTCGAACCCTGCCCGCCGCCACGTGTCCTCGTCGGTTTCGATGAGGAAGGTGCTGCGGTCTGCCGCGTACGGGTAAGCGTGCGCGACGAACGTGCCGTGCTCGGTGGTGACCGGGATGAAAATTGCACTCGGCAGAGCGAAATCCGTTCCGCACCAGAGGTACAGGCCGGCGCCGGTGCTGATGTGCGGGTCGAATCGGTCTGCGAGCTGGGTGCGTGTGCTGCTGTTGATCCCGTCGGCCGCAATGATCAGGTCCGCGTCGAGGTCTGCGGGGTCCCGGCGTTCGCCGAAATGCAGACGGACGCCGGCATGTCGGGCTTGCTGCTGCAGTACGTCGAGCAGGGAGGTGCGCGCGATCGCGAGAAGATCGCCGTTCGCCAGCCGGGCGATGTGCTCGCCGACCTGCATCGACATGTCGTGCGGATGTGCGGCGGCGACGATGGCCTCGAGCGAACCCGAGTCGGCCTCGCGAAGATTGCGCTGGGTGCGGGAGGCGAGTCCGACGCCGAATCCGAATGTCTTGTCCGGGGCGCTCTGTTCGTATACCGCCACCTCGGCATCCGGATGGCTGAGTTTGAGCAGTCTTGCGGCGTAGAGGCCGCCAGGTCCACCTCCGAGAACTGCGACTCGCTCGAGGTTCATGGTAAAACTCCAGTCTGTGACGTGTAAGTCGATTATTCTACGTACGTGTCGAACAGTCAAATGCGATACGTCGTCGAATTCCGGTGTGGCTTTCGGGGCATGCCCATGCGGACATGCCCCGAAGGCGTTGATCGTCAACGGAACCGGCCGACGCGCGGTCCTACGCGACCACGCCGTGTGCGTCGGCTTCGGCGAGCAGTTTCGCTGCAATCTCGGCACGCAACCGCTTCTTGTCGATCTTGTTCACATTGGTGTGGGGCAAGGACGGCACCCATTCGAGCCGTTCGGGCCACTTGAACTTCGCGACACCGAGCTGCGCCAGATGCTCCTGAACGGCCTTCAGCAACAGTGGTTCTCCGTCGACGGACACCAGGTACGCGCAGGCCTTCTCGCCCAGTCGGGGATCGGGCATGGCGACGACCGCCGCGTTGGCGATGCCGGGGTGCTCGAGCAGGAGCAATTCGAGTTCCTCGGCGTTGACCTTCTCCCCGCCTCGGTTGATGAGGTCCTTGATTCGGCCCTCGATCGACAGGTACCTCTTGCCGTCGATGACGGTGATCGCGGCGAGGTCACCGGTGCGGTAGAACCCGTCGGAGGTGAAGGCATTCTGGTTGTGTTCCGGGGCGTCGAAGTAGCCGGGGATCGTGTAAGGCCCGCGGCAGCACAGTTCTCCTACGCCGCCGTCGCGGAGTTCGTTCTCGGCACCTGGTTCGAGGATAGAAATTTCGTCGTCGGAGGCGATCGGGGTGCCCACGGTTGTCAGTCGGGCGTGTGCGGGGGAGTCGAGAGGGGTCACCGTGAGCAGCCCTTCGGACATGCCGAACAGCTGACCTGCCCAGTGCCCGGCACCGTCGTCGACGCGGTCGAAAAGTTCGGGTGGAACCTTGGCGCCCGACAGCACGACGCGTCGGAGAGACGTGC
>SEEV01000711.1 GCA_004211695.1 Rhodococcus sp. (in: high G+C Gram-positive bacteria) | reverse complement strand
GGATCCCAATGCCAATACCAGCGGCCATCACGCAGGCGAAGGTTCTTGCGCAATCCTTGCGGGTTGGGCTTGCGGACACGGTTCGGGGTATACGCCGCGATCGCTGCTGCAGCGTCGTCAAGGCTCTCGAAACCATCGAGGCCACTGCGCATGAAGGCCATGATTTCCGCGGTGCCGGCGGTTTCGACCTTCGGTGCGATGTCGACCAAGACCAGACCGCGAGCGAGCTCGGGATTCTCCCCTTGCCCGATCAACGACGTCATCCCGCCCATCGAGGCACCGACGAGTACCGGCTTCTCCCCCAGTTCGCCGATGATCGAGGTGAGGTCGGCGACCAGCGCATCGATGCCGTAGTCCCCGTCCGGTGCCCACTGACTGTCGCCATGCCCACGTGCATCCACAGCAATGGCGGACCAGCCGTCCGCCGCGAGGCTGCGCCCGGTGTTCCGCCAGGAATGCCGGGTCTGCCCGCCGCCGTGCAACAACAGAACCAAGCCTTTCCTGTCGACACCCGATCCGCCGGCACCCTGGGACGGTGGATCCCACCGGTCGGCGGCAAGCGTGACACCGTCACCGCGGAATTCGGACTGTGTGACTACGGGGTCCATGGAGTTCCTCACCAACATCATCGAGTTGAGCATTCTCCATCATGTTGCACCACGGGGTGAACAATGATTCACCCTGTACCCGTTGCATGACCTGGATCGCGCCATCGCCGGCAAACCTGACGGACGGACCGTCCTACCGACCCTGCGAACGACGCTATCAACTCCGCGGAGGCGTCCGGCGTCGCCACGGTCACTTGTTCCCGCCCGACCAGGAGGTGAGTTCGGCGATGTCTCCGTACAGCGCCGACTGGTAGGTGAGCATCAGCTCCTCCACCCCGCCGAACTGATCTCCCACGTAGTGGGTGTTCTCTGCCGACAGTTCGCGATCACCGGAGCGTGCGATGAGTTCGTCGATGCGACTGTCGAGGCTCATCGCCCGGTTGACCGCCAGCACGGATCGCAGTTGCACCTCGGCTCGGGACAGCAGATCGCCTATTCGGGCGAGGGCGGCGACGCGGTCGACGAGCTGGTCCCACACCGGTTTCACCGCGTTCTGCCGGGCCTCGATCTGTTGCCGCCCACTGCCGGAATGGGTGACGCGGAGCGCTTCGTCGAGTTCGAGACGGATGCCGCGAAGGGCAACGGTGTCGACGGCGATCTGTGTCAGTTCTTCGGCGAGGTCGAGTTGATGCCGCTGCACCGCGAAGTGCTCCGAATGCCAGACCGCGGAACCGTCGATCCTGTCGAAGAGCATCCCCGCCAGGTAGAGCAAGGTGTCGTAGCCGTCGGCGAAGGTGTCGTCGTCCAGATCGGCGCCCTTGCCGATCGCCTCGGCGACGCGTCGTCCGACCGCGGCCATCGGCGTGTTCTCCACCGCCTGGCCGATCCGTTCCGCAGCGGTGCCGCGGGCGTAGTTCCCGGCCCGTTCGAGCGGCGTGCCGATGATCGGCACCGGTGTCCGTTGCAGCGCCCGGAACAGGGCTTCCCGTTGTTCGAGGTCCAGATGCACGCCCTCACGCCGGTCCCGGCGCATCGCCCGGACACCGTTGCCGTAGTGCGCCGTCGACATCACCACCGCAGACCGGTACGACTGCAGCTTGCGGCCCAGTTCGGTGGCGCGGTACTTGAACAACAGCTGCGCCGGCCCGGGGCGCAGGGTGTCGGCGCGCCGAGCGACCTCGTTGTACTCGTCCGTCAGCAGACGCAACGCCCCGAAGCCCCCGATCGACGGGATGGTCCGGCCCGCACGACGTCGCTGGGTGAGGACCTGACGTGTCGGCGAATCGAGATGTCCGGCGGCGATCAGCACCGCGGCGGCGTCCGACAGCGGGGCGTGTTTGCCCGCGATCGAGGCCCGCTCACACCAGTGGCGAACCTGGGCCGAGATGCGGGCACGACGCTCCTCGTAGTGGGCGCTTTCCGACATCGAACCTCCTGGCAACTGGCTGATCACCACTGTCCCAGAATTTCGTCCGACGCGCTCTAAGCCGAAGTTGCGGCGGGTTTTGGCGTGGTTATGGCGGGTGAGCTGCGTGAAGGTTTCCGGAAGACTCCGAAATGTAGTCACTAAAATCATTGCACTGTCGGTCACTGTCCGGTAGAATCTGTTCATGGCCAAG
>SEEV01000710.1 GCA_004211695.1 Rhodococcus sp. (in: high G+C Gram-positive bacteria) | reverse complement strand
CTCCGAGCAGGCCGCGGCATCGCCGTGTCCGTCGCAGTGCTCCCGCCGCGACACCCCGGGTGGGGGTGAACCAGACAAAGACTGTTCCTGCGCCACAAGCGTCGGTGTGGGACACGGTAAAACCCGCAACACCGCAGGGTGTCACGGGTAGCCGTGAAGTACATACATCTCCAACACCAGCCACGTCAGTGGTAGGAAGTATGAGATCTATGTAGACGCTCCCCGCTTCGAGTTCCACCAGTTCGACGTCCGCGTCCGTGAGCACGACGCCCGGTTGCAGGTCCCGCGCGGCAACCACGACCGCGGAACGCGCGGAGTTCGGGTCTCCGCGGGCGAGGAGACCCAGTGCGAGGCAGGCCAGTGCGGCGGCCAGCACGCGTCGGGCGACGAGGGTGCGGGCCCAACCGGGACGGGTGAGATCCGACAGCCGGTCGGCCCAGGACGGGCTCAGGCTTCGGTGCGCGCGGTTCGGCCGGCGGCGGGCGGTCTGGACAGGATCGAACGACATGGTTCGACGCTAGGAGACCGGCACGCCTTCGGAGGACCGGTAAAGGCCCGCCTGTGGATGGACGAGAAGTTGTGGATAACCCGCGTGTGACGCGTGAACTAGCTGGCAGCAGCCTTGGCCGGTGCGGCGGTCGCGGTGCTCGTCGAGCTGGACGAGGCCTTCGACGAACTTTCCGTCTTGGCGGCGGGCGCGGAATCGGTCTTGGCCGGCTCGCTGGCCGCGCCGGACGTGCCACGGCTGTCGGTGCGGTAGAAGCCGCTGCCCTTGAAGACGATGCCGACGGAGTTGAACAGCTTGCGAAGCTTGCCCGAGCACGCGGGGCAGACGGTCAGGGAGTCATCACTGAACGACTGGACGATGTCGAAACGGTTGTCGCATTCCGTACACGCGTATGAATAGGTGGGCACTGGGGTTCCTCCGCACTGTGTAGTCAAACCGCAGGTTTTAGCACTCTACAGCCGACAGTGCCAACAACGCTAATCAGAGAACTATTCCGGGGCCGACCCCGTTCTCACCGATCGCCCAGGCGGACCAGGCCCTCGCCGGGAGTGAGTGCCCACCCCATACGGATGTCATGGGGGTCCTCGGGCAGCTCGGACACCAGTTCGGTGTCGCGGACCACGGTGATCAACCGCGCGTCGGGAGCGGCGAGGCCGAGGGTCCGGTCGTAGAAGCCGGCACCGCGGCCGAGTCGCACGCCCCGCCGATCCACGGCCAGGGCGGGAACGAAAATGGTGCCGGCCGAGCGGATTTCGTCGGGATTCCAGACGGGTCCCGTCGGCTCGCGCAGGCCGTAACTCGCGTCGGCGAGATCGTCCGCCCCGGTGAACTCGGACCAGTGGAGGGGGCCCGGACCGTGGGTGACGGGGACGAGCACGCGGCCGGCCACCCGGCGGAGAGCGTCGAGGAACTCCAGCGAGCCGGGCTCGAGTGCGGTGGGGACGTAGGCGCAGACCGTCGATCCGTCGGCGACGCCGACTGTGACGAGTCCGACAATTGCCTGGTCCTCGGATGCGCGGAGTTCGGGGGTCAGTGCGCGTCGCCCGGAGAGCACCAGCTCCCGCCACTCGGCCTTCGTTCGTGCTTGCATGCCCCAACTCTAGAGCCGTCCGCGGAGGGTTCCCGAGGGGTTCCCGGAGGTCACTGTCAGGATCTTGGTGACTGAAGAGTAGGTCCGCACCGTTATGGTGTGGGCATGACAGACGCCGCACCGCACACCGTCAGCGCCTTTCGCACGGCTGTCGTGCCCGCAGCGGGAATGGGTACGCGATTCCTCCCCGCGACCAAGACCGTGCCGAAAGAGCTGCTCCCGGTGGTGGATACCCCGGGTATCGAACTTGTGGCCGGAGAGGCCGCGGATTCCGGCGCCAGCCGGCTCGTGATCGTGACGTCGCCGGGTAAGGACGGAGTGGTCGCCCACTTCGTCGAGGACCTCGTTCTCGAGAGCAAGCTCGAAGCCAGCGGCAAGTATCACCTGCTCGAGAAGGTGCGGAAGGCTCCCGGCCTGCTCGAGGTGGAGTCCGTCGTCCAGGACGAACCGCTCGGCCTGGGCCACGCGGTCGGCTGCGCGGAGTCGGTCCTCGACGACGACGAGGACGCCATCGCCGTGCTCCTCCCGGACGACCTGGTGCTGCCGCGCGGCGTGCTCGAGACGATGTC
>SEEV01000251.1 GCA_004211695.1 Rhodococcus sp. (in: high G+C Gram-positive bacteria) | reverse complement strand
ACACCGATCTGCACCGCCAGGCGCTGGCCGAGGAGGCCGCCAAGAGATCGATCACTTTCGAAGAGTTCCGCGATCAGGAGTACGCCCACATCCCGCTGGGGCGTTCGGCCGATCCCGTCGACATCGCCAACGCCGTTCTGTTCCTCACATCCGACGAAGCACGTTATGTCACCGGGGCGTCCATCGACGTCAACGGTGGCGTCTTGTTCCGCTGAAACACACTCTCCTCAAAGGAAATCACCATGCCATACGAACTGGACCCACGATTCGCACACCACATGATCGACCTCGACGAGGTCCGGTTGCACTACGTTCGCGGCGGCGACGGACCGCCGCTGGTGCTCCTGCACGGTTGGGGCTCGACGTGGTACATGTGGCGCAAGGTCATGTCTCAGCTGGCCGATCACTACACGGTCATCGTTCCCGATCTGCGTGGCCTGGGCGACTCCGGCGTCCCCGAAAAGCCGCTGTCGGGGTACGACAAGAAGACCGTCGCTCAGGACATCCACCAACTCGTGGAGAAGCTCGAGTTGGGCCCCGTGCACGTCGCAGGCCATGACCACGGCGCCGCCGTTGCCTATGCATACGCGGCGACTCACCGCGACGAGGTCCGTAGCCTCGTCTTCTGCGAGATGGCGCTCAAGGGCGTCGCAGGGGACAAGGGCATCGAGTACTTCATGGATCAGCGCGACGAGCTTCGACTGTGGCACTTGTCGTTCCATGCAGCCAGCCACGTGGCTGAAATGCTGATCAGTGGCAAAGAACGCGAGTACCTCCGGTGGTTCTACCGCATGCAGATGTACAACCTTGACGGCATCACCGACGAGGACATCGACGTCTACGCACGTAGCTACTCGGGCCCGGGCGGTCTGAGGCTCGAGCTCTACAGGGCGTTCTACCAGGACGGTATCGACAATGCCGAACTGTCGAAGACCAAGTTGACCATCCCGGTCCTCGCGCTCGGCGGCGAGAACAGCATTCGGGATCTGTGTGTCAGCTCCATGGAGGCGGTGGCCGAGAACGTACACGGCGTAGTGGTGCCGAACTGCGGTCACTGGCTCCCGGAGGAGCGGCCTGCCGAGTTCCTCGAGTCCGTCCAGTTGTTCCTCAAAGAGGTACCGGCGTAAGTAGTACGGACAGTGGTGCGCCCCATCGCGCACCACTGGACGCAAGTGGAAACGCAAGTGAAAAAGGAGTATTCATGTCCTCATCGGACAACGGGGGCCGGGGCATCGCATCCGAGTCGGTACCTGACGGCGAGTTCGACGGAAAGCGCGTCCTCGTCACCGGGGGCTCACGCGGTATCGGAGCCGCGATCTCGCATTATCTGCGCGAACGCGGCGCACGAGTGGCGACGGTGGCCCGCGCTCGGCCCTCGCAGAACCCATCGGTTCCGGACCTGATCACCGGTGACCTCACGCAACCCGCCGAAGCGCAGCGCGTGTCACACGCAGCGTTGGACCGGCTGGGTGGTATCGACATCGTCGTCCACTCGGCCGGTGCGGCGACGTTGTCGGACGGGGGAGTTCTGTCCATGGGGGAACACGACTGGAACGTCGCCCTGGAAACGAACCTGATGGCGGCGGTCCGGGTGGACCGAGAACTCATTCCCGCCATGAAGAGCCAGGGCTCTGGCGCAGTTGTTCACATCAGTTCCATCCAACGGAGATTCGCCCTCGGCGCCTCCGTGCCCTACGCGACGAGCAAGGCGGCCCTGACCGCATACAGTAAGGCGCTCGCAGTCGAGGTGGCACCGTACGGAGTTCGGGTCAACAGCATCGCGCCGGGGATTGTCGAGACGGAGATGTCACAAGACTTCGCAGACTCTCTGGATGACGGGAAAGCGGAACTGATGGGTCTCTTCGGCGGAGTTCCGCTGGGAGACGTGGCCACGACCTCCGAAGTGGCGGAGCTTGTCGGCTTTCTGGTGTCTGATCGGTGCCCCTCCATCATCGGAGCCGAGTACGCAATCGACGGTGGAACGATGCGTAGCGTCTGACAGCGTCGCGTCGCGCTCGGGCTGTTTCGACGTTGGAGGCGCAGCCCGCTTCGGCGGCGGATCAACCGTTTGATCGTTGATCTGCCGCCGAAGTCGTTTCTCCGGTTCGACATCGGCGTTCCAGCGACCTTGACCGATCCCCGTCCCAGCATCTAGCCTCCTGCACTAGAACGTACTAGTCATGTTGTGGCGTCCTTCTCTGGAGATACCGATGTCCCTGCTGGTCAGTCAAACCGCGTGTGTCGCAGCAACCATGTGGACGTTCTGATGGGCGCGCCGCGGGGATATGACGAAAACCGTGCACTCGACGGAGCTCTACGCTTGTTCTGGCTCCGTGGATACGAAGGCGCGTCCCTTGCCGAACTCCTCTGTGCGACTGGATTGAACCGCGCCAGTTTCTATCGCGTGTTCGACAGCAAGGAGGATCTGTTCACGCGTGCGGTCGAACGCTACCAGCAGAAGTATCTTTCCTTTCGCGACGATGCGTTGGCCGAGCCCACACCACGCAGAATTGTCGAGAAGCTGCTCTATGGCTTGGCCGATCTTCACACAGATCTGAGCACACCTCCGGGGTGCCTCGAAACCAATTCCGCACTCTCGTGCTCGGCGGAGTCGAACGATGTTCGGCTGGAACTGATTCGGAGCCGCGACCAGACCATGTCTTCGCTCGAAGCGCGGTTCGCCGCGACGATGCGCCAGGAGCCACTGCCTCCGAGCATGACGCCGGCGAGGGCCGCCTTCTACATATCGACCATTGTCCAGGGGATGGCCGTTCAGGCGAAACATGGCACGAGCAGACACGAGCTACGTGACCTTGTCGATTCGATTGTGTCGTCGTGGTGAACGCGTAATCCGGATCGGCTCGGACAGGATCCTCTTCGTCGGCGACTGGAAACAGCGTCTCAGAAGAATTCTTTTCGGAATTGATTGACGCCTGGAACAGTGGTTCTGATTATTGCGTCTGAATAGGCATTCTGAACATCGATTCTGATCGGACAGTTGCGGTATCCATGCAGGTGGAGTGCCAATTTAATGCTTGCGCTGCCCGCGTATCGGACAATTCCGCGTCCATTCTCGATTAGCCGTTGACAATTCACATGTGACGTAGCACTCTTGCACGCATCGCAATGTTGGGGATCACCCAATTATCCCAGGACAGCCCTCGCCGAGAGTAAACGTCTCGAGAAATTCTGCGCCTCGTCGAGGTCAGGCAATTGGATCACCAGAAAAGGAACAACATGAGTGCACGTGCGCCTAGGCGTCTCAATCAATGGGGTGGGACCACCGAGGTCACCTCGAGGGCCACAGGATTCTTCCGAGTCGAGAGGATCAACGGTCGATGGTGGTTCATCGATCCGGCGGGGAACGGATTCCTCTCGGCAGGTGTCAACCACGCGGAGGACACAGACCTCAAGCACCATTACAACGCACACATCTGGCGGGAGAAGTACGGCGACCGCGAGACCTGGATCCGAGAAGGCGTTGTACACGATCTGGGGGAGTGGGGCTTCAACACTCTCGGTTGGACACAGCAGTGGGTCAGCGGTGGTGGGGAGCTGATCACCGACTGGAACAAGACCTTCGACTTGCAGCACTCACAGGGATTCAGCGCGGCGGACTACGAGACCGCGGGGATGCCCTTCGTACAGAACCTGCGGGTGGCGCAGATCGAGGACTGGAACGGCAACCCGATCCATCCTGACGTCTTCTCGTCCGATTGGGAAGACTTCGTCGAGTACCAGGCGCGCCGGGTTTGCTTCGACCAGGCCGACAACGAGAAGTTGCTCGGATACTTCATGGTGGACATCCCGGCTTGGCTACCTCATGCGTCTGGAACAGACTTCCCGTCGTTGCAGGGCCTCAGTTCCCGCGAGCGCAACGAACGGCTGTATCAGGTTGCGCACAAATACTACGAGACGGTGACCCGTCACATCAAAGCGCATGACCCGAATCACCTGATTCTGGGCGACAGATATAACGGAAACAAGGGCATTCCGCAGCCGGTCCTCGACGCCGCGCGACCGTTCATCGACGTCCTGTCGATTCAGTACTTCACGGATGAGCGCCAGAATCACGATGTCATGCGCAACGACCTCGCGAGGTGGTCCGCCGGCATTGACAAGCCCGTCCTCATCGCGGACATCGGGAACTGTGCCCCCACTGTGCTGAACCCGGATCGCACTGCATTCCCCGATCATGCGGCACGTGGTGACGACTATGTGCAGAGTCTCGGCCGCGTACTCGGTGAGCCGTGGCTGATTGGCTGGCACTGGTGCGGATACATCGAGAACGACGCTCGTGGCTGGGGACTGAAAGACCATGAAGACGAGCCTTACGGCGATCTCGTCAACCGGGTCCGTGCGTTCAACGGGACCATCTACGACGCGGCGGTAAGGATGTCCGATGCGTAGGGTCTCGGACGAGCAGAAGCTCATCAACGCGGCATCGGGTCTCAGGGATCCTCTTGCCCGCCGGTCCTTCCTGAAGCTCGCGACCTTGGCGGGCGCGGGTATTGCGGCTGCTCCGCTTCTCGCCGCCTGTACTCGAGACTCGGCCGCCACGAGCGGTACGATCCAGTCGGCGACCGGCGTCGATCTACAGACCGGGCGCATCTCGCAACAGATCTACGGTCTCACCAACGACTACTGGAACAGCTGGAACGCTGGATACGAGGCAGCCACGGAGGCGTTGCAGTGCAACGCTCGCCAGTTCTACCACGACAACGATCCTGCGAAGCAGGTCGGACAACTGCAGACTGTGAAGGCGACCGGTAGCCGGATGCTGATCGGGGCACCCGCGACCGCCGGGATCGTTCCAGCGATGGCCCGGACCATTCAGGAAAATCAGACCTATTGGGCGCCTTCGTGGGAACTCCAGCCGTGGTTGACTCCGATCGACGTGGGGGACTTCCTGGTCACTCATGTCACGCCGCCCTCCGAGAAGATCGCGTACGAGGTTGCGACGGAGCTCTTTCGGCAGATCGGTAACACGGGAAAAGTTGTTCACATTGCCGGTCTGAGGGGCTCGACGCCCGATCTCTACAGGAGTGCGGGGCTGGCTCGCGCCGTTGCCGAAAACCCTGGAATCGAACTTGTCGGCGGCCTGTACGGAGAGTGGGATCGCGAGAAGTCGCGATCCGTGATGCTGAACATGGTCACTGCGTATCCGGACATGGTCGCGGTGTTCGCTCAGAGTGACGCACAAGCCAACGGTGTTCTGAGCGTGCTCGAGGAGCGGAACATGCGACACGTCAAGGTCTCCGGTATCGACGGCAACAAGGAGAACCTGCAGAAGATCATGACCGGACCCAATATGGCGGTCACCCACATGTCCGTTCCACCCCACCTGGCGGCCTACTCTGCGGTGGCGGTTTTCGACGCGCTCAACGGATGGAAACCCGCACTGCCGGAGCGGATGATGTACCAGGAATCGACCCTGATCACCCGTGAGAATGCGGAGTCTGCGTACGACAAGGTCTACCGAGGCCGACTTCCCTATGACGTCGCAAAGATGAGTCGCACGCTGAATCCGAGAGAGTGGGATCCCCAGAACCTGATGATTCCTATCGATCCGGAACTGCACTGGCGGGGTCTCGACAAGGCCGGTCGTTCCCTCAATGGAGCGTACTCGGAGCCAGGAATCAAGGCAGAGTTCAACCGAGTGGCAGCGGAATACGCGGATCATTACAAGTCCGGCCCGTTCAAGTCCTGAAGGAGGAACCGTGGAATCACAACTCAGTCAGACCCTTTCCGATTCGCTCGCTTCGACGCACGACGCTCCTGGGACTCTTGCTCTCCGGATGGCCGGAATTACCAAGAGGTATGGATCGTTCACGGCAGTCGACGGCGTCGACCTCAGTGTACGTCGCAACACAGTTCTGGGACTCGTCGGCGAGAACGGCGCCGGAAAGTCGACGATTCTGTCGATCATCAACGGAACGAACCGACCTGACAGCGGTACTCTCGAAATCGCCGGCTCGGTCGTGGGCTACGGGCATCCGCTCGAGGCCGCCGAGCACGGCGTTGCGACTGTCTTTCAGGAACAAGGTCTCATCCCCTCGCTACCGGTGTACGAAAACATGTTCCTCGGGCGGGAGAAGCGATTCATCCACCACGGGATTCTGCGTCGCCGCCGGATGATCGACGAGTCTGCGAAGGTGCTTCACGATCTCGGTGTGGAAGTCGATCCCACCGTGGCAACCCGGAGCCTTTCCTTCGGGCAGAGGCAGCTGGTTGAGATCGGCAAGGCCTTCGCGACGACGGCCGCGCACGATGCACATCCGATCATCCTCCTGGACGAGCCGACCAGCGCTCTGTCGGCCGTGGAAACGGATCTCCTCTTCGACAACGTGCGGAGGTGGCGAGATCGTGCCACCTTCGTGCTGGTTTCGCATCGACTATCGGATCTTCAGGCGCTCTGCGACGACGTTGCGGTACTGCGAGACGGCTCACTGATCGCTCAGTTGCCGATTTCCGAGACCACGGACGATCAGTTGCACGAGTTGATGGTCGGCCGCAAGCGGGATATCGAGTACTACAAGGAGGCTGCCCAACGGGACACCCTCGGTCCGGTGGTTCTCGACGTCTCCGGTCTCGCGAGCGCAGGACGATTCCGGGATGTGGACTTCCAGCTTCGCCGGGGAGAGATCATTGGATTGGCCGGCGTGCTCGGTTCCGGGAAATCCGATCTCGCACGTGCCGTGGCGGGTATCCAGAAGTCGGACCAGGGATCCATCGAGATCGCGGGCGTGCCCCTACGTAATGGCTCGATCTCCCACGCGATCAGGCAGGGAATTCAGTATGTTCCCGCGGAGCGGACCACCGAAGGCGTCATTCTTTCTCACAGCGTCGAGAAGAACCTGACACTCACGGTGCTCGACAAGCTCAGGTACCGAGGCACCGCAGTCCTGAACCTGCGGAGAAGTCGCACGATGACGGAGCGCTGGATCGCCAGGCTGCGAATCAAGGCGCCGGGCCCGGACGCGCTGATCGGGCGGCTGTCCGGGGGCAATCAGCAGAAGGTTGTCTTCGGCCGATGCCTCGAACGTGAGCCCTCGATTCTGGTACTCGATGATCCGTGTCGCGGCCTGGATGTCGGTGCCAAGGAAGAACTGTACGAACTGGTCCGCTCGTTCACGGAATCAGGGGGAAGCGTAATCCTCGTGTCGGACAACCTGCCAGAGATCATCGGGCTGTCGAACAAGATTCTGGTAATGCGATCGGGTGCGATCACTGCGTCACTGAAGAGCCCGTCGAGCGCAAAGCCCGATGAGCGAGATATCGTCAAGGAAATGGTGTGATCATGACAAGTGCGACTCTCGAACGAACCACACTCGATATATCGGAAACATTGCGAAAGAACAGTACTCTCGTGTACCCGTTCGTTTCGGTGTTTGCGATCATCGCGTACTTCACGATCACCAGCCCACAGTTCCTGACATTCGACAATGCGACGAATATCGGAAGGCAAGCTGCGGTCCTCCTTCTCGTCGCATTGGCTGGGACGATTGTCATTCTGATCGGGTCGATCGACCTCTCGGTTGGTGCCAACGTCAC
Organism: Rhodococcus sp. (in: high G+C Gram-positive bacteria); assembly: GCA_004211695.1. Lineage (GTDB taxonomy): Bacteria > Actinomycetota > Actinomycetes > Mycobacteriales > Mycobacteriaceae > Rhodococcus_F. The sequence continues at coordinate 2,387 of SEEV01000251.1, read as the reverse complement.
CCTGTCGGGGCTCGTTACCGCGGCAGCGGTTGATCGGATCGGGCTTCTGGGCGCCATCGTCGCCGGCGTGCTGGCCGGTGCGGCAATCGGTTTCACCAACGGCGCCATCTACACGGGACTGAAGGTGCCCTCGTTTCTCGTCACGCTGGGAACCATGTCGGTATGTGCCGGTGTTGCCGGACATGTGTCCGGCGGCAGTGCGATCGTGTACTCGAGCGCAGCGCTCCCCGATTTCGTGAACTCGAAATCGCTCCTGGGGATACCCAATGTGATTTTCATCGTGCTGGCCGTAGCGGCTCTCCTGACCGCCGTGTCGTTCCGAACCAAGTTCGGGCGGTATCTGTATGCGATCGGAGGCGGTGAGCCGGTCGCCGTACTGTCCGGAATCAATTTGCGCAGGTACAAGATTCTCGCCTTCGTTCTCGGCGGAGCATTGTGTGGATTGGGTGGCGTCATTCTCACGGGTCAGGTTCAAGCCGGCTCGCCCAGCGCCGGTGATGCGCTCCTGTTGGATTCCATTGCAGCGGTCGTCATGGGCGGGACAGCCCTGTCGGGAGGACTGGGAGGAGCCCATCGGACGGTTCTGGGCGTCATCGTCATCGCCCTGTTGTCGAACGGTATGGACCTCACCGGCGTGAACAACTTCACCCAGGAGATCGTGAAAGGGCTCGTAGTGGTTGCGTCGGTCGCACTGACGATCGACAGAAGCCGATACAGCTTCATCAAATAGCCGTGTGAGGCGTTCGCGAACATGCGTCCCGGCAACCCACACACACAAAACGGAGGTAACACGCTGTCATGACTGACAGAGCCACTACATCGACCCCGTCGGCTTCGTCACGGTTCGGAACCGCAACCCCACCCTATCCGGTGCCGAAGCACAGCCACATGAGCGCCCAGATGCATGATCTGCAGCACGGCCTCGTCCCCGTCGCCGAGGGAGTACGACTGCACTACGTCGTTGCGGGTGAGGGCGACCCAGTCCTGCTGATACCGGGTTGGCCGCAGAGCTGGTATGCGTGGCGCTTCATCATTCCCCTTCTCGTAGAGGCAGGGCGCCGCGTCTACGCCATCGACCCCCGCGGATTCGGCGACAGCGATATGCCCAGTGAGGGATATGGTTTGGACAACGTCGCCGAGGACGTACACGTCTTGATCGAGCAACTCGGACTCGCGGGCCCGGACGGTCTCGACATCGTCAGCCACGACACGGGGAGTTGGATCGCACATGCGCACGCTGCGGCCTATCCGCAGGATGTACGCACTCTGGTGCTATCGGACGCTCACATCCCCTGGGTGTCGCCTCTGCCGGAGCGCGGCTATCCCGACGACAGTCTGAACGCGCGTCAGTGGCACTTCTACTTCAACCGAGTCGAAGGACTGTCGGAGGCTCTCATTCACGGCCGGGAACGAGAGTTCCTCAGCTGGTTCTTCGGCCCGTCCAAGCTTGCGCGCACATGGGTTATCGATTCGGAAGCATTCGAAGAGTACCTTCGTGTGTTCTCCAAGCCCGGGGCGGTTCGGGCGGGTCTGAACTATTACCGCGAGGTATTCAGCCCGCGAGGCCGAGCCGCCGGCGAAGCTCGCAAACAGAAGCAGCTCAGCATGCCGATCCTGACTCTCGGCGGTTCCTACGCTGACGCCGACAACCTCTTCCATACGATGCGTCAGTTCAGTACCGACGTCCGCGACCGAGTATTCGAGGGCATCGGACATCACCTGCCGGAGGAGTGCCCCGAAGAGATGGCCGCGGAGATCGTAGCCTTCTGGGCTGCCGTCGAGGCGGAGCTCCGACAGGCCGGATAGGCGGCTCCGCCGCTCGTGCGCCTTTCTGGTTGTTCCCGCAACCACAAAGGCGCACGGGCGCGAAGCGCCTAGAGGTTGAGGCTCGTGGTCGGCGCGACGGCATCGAGGTGCGCCGACGTGGCCTCGTCCTGTTCGTCGTAGCGGTGCGCGCACTCGACGAGGGTCGTCGACATCTCGGCGAGTGTGCGCTGCAACGACTCCCGCCGCCCGTCCAAGTAGGACGCGAACCGGCCGAATGCCGCGCCGGCCGCCTCCGGCCACGCGGCACCCGAATCGGCGAGGGTCGCTTCGGTGGTGTTCAGCTGTGAGGACGCCTCGTCGAACAGGATGTCGAGCTGACCGGCTGCTGCGCGCAGGGCCGCTGTGTCGACGTGGGTGGAATCGCTCATTTTCGATCCTTCGTGTCGGTCGAGACGAGATCGGACTCCCGCGGATGCGATCGATCCGTTAGGGTACGGGAAGTATGCATCCTGGGGGGGATCGTGAATCTGAGGGACATTGCCCGGTGGGACACCAGTGCGCTGCAGGCCGTGCAACGGTCGCTGTCCGCCCGACTGGCCACGATCGGTTTCGTGCAGGAC
>SEEV01000709.1 GCA_004211695.1 Rhodococcus sp. (in: high G+C Gram-positive bacteria) | reverse complement strand
CCCGAACACCGAATCATTGGCCTGTGCAATGAGATCCGCTTCGCCGTCGAACGGCAGGGCGACCAGGACGGGTCCGAAGATTTCCTCCTGGCAGGTGCGCGAGCTGTTGGGCAGTCCGTCGATGACGGTGGGCAGGTAGTACGCGCCGTCACGCAGCCGCTCGTCGTCGGGGATGGCCCCGCCGCACAGGACGCGTCCACCCTCTTCGCGGGCGAGGTCGACGTAGGCGGCGACGCTGTCGCGGTGCCTGCGATGGACCATCGGTCCGATCTGGGTGTCGGGGTCGCGGCCGGGTCCGAGCCGCAGTCGCTGCGTCTTGGCCACCAGCTTCTCGAGGAATTCGTCGTAGATGCGACGGTCGACGAACAGCCGGGATCCGGCGATGCAACTCTGCCCGGTGGACGAGAAGATCCCGAACATCACGCCGTTCACGGCGGCGTCGAGGTCGGCGTCGTCGAGGACGATGGTCGGCGACTTGCCGCCGAGTTCCAGCGACACCGGCATCAGTTTGTCGGCGGCCGCGTGGGCGATGGACCGTCCGGTGTTCGTGCCGCCGGTGAACGTCACCTTCCCGACGTCGGGGTGGGTGACGATGGCGTCGCCGACCACGGAGCCCTTGCCCGGCAGCACCGACAGCAGACCCTTCGGCAATCCGGTCTCGTCTATGAGTCGCGCCAGTTCGAGCGACACCAGCGGCGTCCACTCGGCGGGTTTGAGGACGACGGCGTTGCCCGCCGCGAGGGCGGGGGCGATCTTCTGCGCGTCGCTGGCCACCGGCGAGTTCCACGGCGCGATGGCGCCGATCACGCCGATGGGTTCGAGAACGCTCATCGTGAGGAAGTTGCCGCGCGGGGTGGTGAGGTCGTCGTCCGCGGTTTCGAGGACGGCGGCGAAGTAGCGGAACGTGCCCGCCGCGCTGCCGACGAGGGCGGTGGTCTCGGTGACCGTCTTGCCGGTGTTGTAGCTCTGCAGCAGTGCCAGCCGGGACGTGTTCGCCTCGATGGCGTCGGCGATGCGGTGCAGGTACTTCGCCCGCTGGTGCGGGAGAAGCCCGCGCCACGCCGGGTCGTCGGCGGAGGCGCGGCCCTTCCGGACCGCCTCGTCGGCATCGTCGGCGGTGGCCTGGTGGATCACCTGCAGGGTCTCCCCGTTCGACGGGTCCGTGACCGCGAAGGCGGGGCCGCTCGCCTGCCGCCACTGGCCGGCGACGAGGATCCGGTCGGCGACCGGGACGAACGGCAGGGTCTGTGGTGCGGTGTCGAGAATGGTCACTGGGAGATCTCCTCGAGGGTCTTCTCGCGGGTTTCGACGGCGAAGAAGCCGACCACGAGCGCGCCGATCAGGGCGACGGCGGAGAACATTCCGAAGACGACGGTGAGCGTGCCGCCGCCGTCGAGGATGGCGCCGACGGCGAGGGGGCCGACGATGATGCCGAGGCGTCCGCTCGCTCCGCCGATCGCGCAGCCGATGGCCCGCATCCGGGTCGGGTACAGCTCCGCGGTGTAGACGTAGAGCGCCATGTTGACGGCGAAGACGAACAGGGCGGATCCGGCCGACCAGAACAGGACCTTCGTCGCGGTGTCGGCGCCGCTGGCAGCGAGCAGGAACAGCAGTGACGAGCACAGGACCATCGACGCGGTGATGCAGATGCGGCGACCGAGGTTGTCGATGAGGAACGCGACGAGGACGCAGCCGATCAGGCCGGCGACGCTGGTGACGATGCTGTAGTGCAGTGCGGTGTCGACACTGACGTCGAATGCGGATCGGTACAGCGTCGGCAGCCAGGACGCGATGCCGTAGTTGACGAAGTAGGCGCAGCCCCAGATGGCCGCGAGCATGAGTGTGCGGCGCAGGTAGATACCCCGGAAGGCCTCTGCGAACGTTCCGCGGCGGGTGTCGACAGCGACAGCAGGCAGCGGCTGCGGGGCCGGGAGCGTCTTGCCGTACTTCTCGGTGATCTCGTTCTCGATGCGGGTCATGGCGTTGTGTGCGTCCTCGAACCGGCCCCGCGACGCGAGCCAGCGCGGCGACTCGGGCAGCTTCCACAGCATCGGCAGGAGCACGACGGGCAGCGCACCGAGCGCGAACAGGATCTTGTAGCCGTAGTTCGGGACCACCCACGCCGACACGATCGCCGACATTACGAGCCCGATCGGGAAGATCACCTCGT
>SEEV01000250.1 GCA_004211695.1 Rhodococcus sp. (in: high G+C Gram-positive bacteria) | reverse complement strand
GCTGGCCTCCTCCATTGCGGGTTCCGCGGCAACAACTCTCTGCCGAAGACTCTCTCCGGCAGTGTCGACCAAGGGACACCCCTGTGCAGCAACACCGCTCTCATCCACTCACCCTCGGCATCGTCGCGCGCTCGAGCAAGACCGACGAACGCCGGCTTCCGATCCACCCGCTCCACTTCGATCGGGTCGACGCCGACCTCCGTGGCCGCATCCATCTCGAATACGGCTACGGCGAGCCGTTCGGTGTCTCCGACGAGCAACTGGCCCTCACTGTGGGGGGACTGCGCACCCGGGAACAGCTGATCGAGGAATCCGACGTCCTCCTGCTCCCCAAACCTCTCGCGAAGGACCTGGCGGATCTGCGTGACGGCCAGATCCTGTGGGGGTGGCCGCACTGCGTCCAGGACGCCGAGCTCACCCAGGTGGCCATCGATCGCCACCTGACGTTGATCGCGTGGGAGGCCATGAACCACTGGAGCGCCGAGGGGTCGTTCCAGCTCCATGTCTTCCACAAGAACAACGAACTCGCCGGATACTGCTCGGTGCTGCACGCCCTGTCGATCGCGGGTTCGACCGGCGACTACGGCCGGCGACTCCGCGCAGTGGTCCTCGGGTTCGGCGCCACCGCCCGCGGCGCCGTGACGGCTCTGAACGCCTTGGGCATCCACGACGTTCACGTGGTCACCCAGCGCGGTGTCACCGCCGTGAGCTCGCCCATCCACTCTGCGGAGATCGTGCAGTTCGACCACGACGATGCCGATCCGCGGCGCAGCCACGTCACGACGGACGAGGGCCGGATGCCGCTCGCCCGATTCCTCGCCCGGCACGACATCATCGTCAACTGCGTCCTGCAGGACACGGAGTCGCCGCTGACGTTCCTGATCGACTCGGACATCGAGACCCTCCTGCCCGGCAGCCTCGTCGTCGACGTGTCCTGCGACGAGGGAATGGGTTTCAGCTGGGCTCGCCCCACATCGTTCGCGGACCCGACGTTCGTCATCGGCGACAACGTCCGCTACTACGGAGTCGACCACAGCCCGTCCTACCTGTGGAACTCGGCGACGTGGGAGATCAGCGAGGCGTTACTCCCCCACCTGCGCACGGTTCTCGACGGGCCCGCCGCCTGGGACCGCAGCGACACGATCCGGCGGGCGATCGAGATCCGCGACGGAGTGGTCCGGAACGACCGGATCCTGTCGTTCCAGCACCGCTCCGCGGACTACCCGCATCCGGTGGTCGGCTGATCGACGGGACGAACGGGACGCTCGTTCGATCTGACGCAACGAGCGTCCCGTTCGTGCGAGGGCAAACCCGGGGTCAGGCCGGCGTACTGCGCCGCATTTCGCGTCGGAGGATCTTCCCGCCGGCCGTCTTGGGCAGTTCGTCGACGATCTCGACGCGCCGTGGTGCCTTGTAGCTGGCCAGCCGTTCCCGGCAGTATTCGACGAGGTCGTCCGCCTCCACCGTCTGCCCGGGGCGGAGGCTGACGAACGCGGCGACCGTCTCGCCGCGATAACTGTCCGGCTCGCCGACGACGGCGGCCTCCCGGACCGCGGGGTGCTGGTAGAGGACGTCCTCGACCTCGCGGGGCCACACCTTGAACCCGGACGCGTTGATCATGTCCTTCTTGCGATCGACGACGTACACCCAGCCATCGGCGTCCATGAATCCCACGTCGCCGGTGAGCAACCGGCCACCGGGCAGTGACTGCGCCGTCGCATCGGGTTTGTTCCAGTACGCGGGCACTACCATCGGCCCGTCGACGGCGATCTCCCCGACTTCGAGGGGATCGAGGTCGGCGCCGTCCTCCCCGACGATCCGGATCACCGCGGACGGCAGGGGCAGGCCGATCGCCAGCGTGCCGGAGGTCGGATCGACGGGCGCCTCGAGGTCGGGCGGAACGACGACGCACGGTGCGCTGGTCTCGGTGAGCCCGTAACCGTTGCGGATGTACTTTCCGGTGAGCTGCCGGAAGCGCTCCACGATGGCGGGTGGCAGCGGGGCACCACCGGACATCACGGCCTCCAGTGACGCGAAGCGTTCACCGGAGAAATCGGGGTGCGCCATCAGCGCCATGTAGGCGGTGGACGGGCCGACCATGAACACCGGCCGTTCCCGCTCGAGGGCGTCGAGCACGACCCCGGCCTCGAACCGGTACGCGAGGATCAGGGGCGACGCCAGGTCGATCGCGGTGAGCAGCTGACACACCATGCCGGTGATGTGGAACAGCGGCGCGAGCGCGAAGATCGGCGAGCCGGCGGGTTTGTCCTCGTACAGGCGCAGGATCGAACAGTTGACGGTGAGATTCCGGTGGGTGTTGGTCGCACCCTTGGGAACTCCGCTCGTTCCAGACGTGTAGGACACGAGCGCGATGTCGTCCGGAACCAGACCGGGATCCGGCACGTCGGCGCCGGCGCGTGCCCGGGCGACCTCCAGCAGGTCGGGCACGCCCGCGCTGCGGACCCGCGTCACCCCCGCGAAGACCCGCTCGTCGTCCGACGTCTGGATGTCGAGTTCGCTGGCGGTCAACACGATCCGCACTCCGGCATCGGCGGCCCGCTCCCCCACGCGGTCGGCCCACGCGTTCTCACTGCTCACGATCGCGGTGACTCCGGCATCGGTGAGGATGTGGGCGAGTTCGTCCCGGTACATCGGGTTCAGCGGGACGACGACACCGCCCGCCTTCCACGTCCCGATCAACGTCAGCACGAACTGTGGGACATTCTGCAGATAGATCGCGAGCCGGTCGCCCTTCCCGAACTCGTTCTCCGCGAGGTACGCGGCCACACCGTCGCTGAGTTCGTCGACCTCGCGGTAACTCAGGGTGCCTCCGAGGTACCGGATGGCCGGCCCGTCCGGGACCGAGTCGACCGCAGCGGAGAACACCTCGAGCGCCGTCCGGGCGGGGATCTCCCCCACCGAACGCGTGCTCTCGTCGTACCGGTCCATCCAGGGCCTGTCGTCGTACCAGCTCATCGCCGCCGTACCGCCTCTCGCTCTTTCCGTGACTGACTGTGTGACTGGGTGTTCAGCGTGACCGGGTGTTCAGCGTGTTCCGGACATCCCGCCGTCGACGGGGATCACGGTGCCGGTGAGGTACGCCCCGGCGCGTGAGGAGAGGAAGATCGCGGTGCCCGCGACGTCCTCCGGGGTGCCCACCCGGCCGAGCGGAACGGAACCCTCGACCGCGTCCTTCCGCTCCGGATCGTCCAGGATGAAGGCCATCATCTTGCTCGGGAACGGTCCCGGCGCAATGGCATTGACGGTGATCCGCTCGGCGGCGAGCGTCGCGGCGAGCTTGCGGGTGAGCATGTGGACCGCGGCCTTGCTCGCCCCGTACGAGAAGTTGTCGGTGCCGGACACGACGAGTCCGTCGATCGACCCGATGTTGATCACCCGGCCCGGGTCGTCGTCGGTCGCCGCGGCCCGCAGACTCGGCAGCAGCGCCTGGGTGAGCATGAACACGCCCTTCACGTTGATGTCGAAGATCTTGTCGAATCCGCCGGCGGGGAACTCGTCGATCGGCGCACCCCACGTCGCGCCGGCGTTGTTGACCAGAACGTCGAGGCGGGGTGACACCTCGGCGACCCGTGCGACGAGGCTCGCGATCCCTTCCTCGGTCGACAGGTCGGCGGGGTGCGCGTGGCACGTCCCCGGCCCGAGGGCGGACAGTTCGGCGGCGGCCTTCTCGCACGCCTCGGCCTTGCGTGCGGAGATCACGACCGTCGCGCCCGACTGCACGAATCCCTGCGCGATCATCCGGCCGATACCCCGCGAACCTCCGGTGACCACCACGGTCTTGCCTGTGACGTCGAACAGTGAACCGGCATCCATGTGCGTTCCTCTCAGGGTTGGAAGACGAGGCGACCGACGGTGCTGCCGTCACCGAGCCGGCCGATGCCGTCGGCCACGTCCGCGAGCGAGAGCCGCTCGCTGATGAGCGGCCTGATGGCGCCGGAGTCGGCGAGGCGAGTGAGTTCCTCGTGGCAGTCGGCGATGGCCTGCTGGTTGTACTGCTTGTACAGGCCCCAGTGCAGTCCGATGATCGAGTAGTTCTTGATCAGGGCGTGATTGAGGCCGGGTGTCGGGATGGTGCCGCCGGCGAAACCGATGATCAGGATCCGGCCCTCGAACGCGATGCACTTGGTGGACTTCGCGTAGGCGTCGCCGCCGACCGGGTCGTAGACGACGTCCGCTCCGCGCCCGCCGGTGAACTCCTTGACCAGCGGAACGAAATCGTCGGTGCGCCGGTCGATCACCAGATCCGCCCCCAGCCGGCGGCAGTACTCGACCTTGTCGGCGCCACCGACCACACCGATCACCTTCGCACCCGCGGCCTTGCCCAATTGCACTGCGGCGCTGCCCACCCCGCCCGCGGCGGCGTGGACGAGCAGCGTCTCCCCCGGCTTCAACCGGGTGCGCCGGTGAAGGGCGAACCAGCTCGTCTGGTAGCCGATGCTCAGCGCCGACGCCTCCGCGTCGTCGAGGGCGGACGGGGCGGCGAACGTGTTGACCTCGTCCATCACGGCCATCTCGGCGAATCCGCCGCCGGGCAGGTTCGGGTTGCCGACCACCCGGTCGCCGACGGCGAAGCTGGTGACCCCGTCACCGACCGCGACCACCTCGCCGCACAGTTCGACTCCGGGTGTGAACGGCAGCGGCGGCTTGATCTGGTACTCGCCGCGGCACAGCAGAACGTCGGGGAAGTTGGCCGGCGCGGCCAGAACCCTGACCAGCACCTGGCCGGGGCCGGCCGTCGGGTCCGGGACCTCCTCGAGTTGCAGCGCGGTGCGTGGTTCGCCGAGTTCGTGGACACGCCATGCCTTCATGGATTGCTTCCTGACTGTCGGTGGTGCGGCTTCGGTTACGCAGGCAGGTCGATCAGTTCGGCGAGACGCGCCCGGTGCCGGTACGCGGTGCCGAACGCGAGTTGATCGCTCTTCGCCCTCTTCAGATACAGGTGCGCCGGGTACTCCCAGGTCATGCCGATCCCGCCGTGCAACTGGACGCACTCCTCGGCGGCGTAGACGGCGACGCCGCTGCAGTAGGCCTGCGCGACGGCAGCCGCGACTTCGGCGTCCGCGTCGCCCCGGGCGGCGGTGTCCGCGGCGTAGCGGGCGGCGGCGGCCGCCGAGGTGACCTCGAGCCACAGGTCGGCGAGGCGGTGCTTGATCGCCTGGAACGACCCGACGGCGCGGCCGAACTGGGTGCGGTCCTTGACGTACGCGAGGGTCGTCTCGAAGCACCACTGCGCGAGTCCGAGTTGCTCGGACGCGAGTAGTGCGGCGCCGACGACGAGGGCCTCACGGACAGCGCCGGCGGCGTTGCCGTCGTCGATGCGGGTGGAGGCTGCGGAGTCGAACACGACGTCCGACAACGGTCGGGTCATGTCGAGCGTCAGCACGGGGCTGACGGTGACTCCGGCGGTGCCCGCGGGCACCGTGTGCAGCTCGAGTCCTGCCGGGCCCAGGGCGGGCACGATCAGGATGTCGGCGTCCGAGGCGCCCGCGACACTGGTGACGGTCCCGGTCAGGGAGTCGCCCTCCCGGCGCACGGTCGGGGTGAACCGTCCCGGTGCGGTCGCGAGCCCGACCGCCAGGGCACCGGTGGTCGTGCCGTCGGCGAGTGCACCGACCGTCTGTGTGTCTCCCGCTTTCAGCAGCGCGACCGTGGCGAGTACGGCGCTGGAGAGGTACGGGACGGGTGCGACGGCACGTCCGATCTCCTCCATGACCACCGCGGCCTCGCGTGCGCTCGCGCCGGCGCCGCCCAGCTCCTCGGGGACGAGCAGTCCCGCAAGTCCGAGTTCGACGGCGAGGGATTTCCACACTCCGGCGAAATCGGCGGGCGCCTGATCGTACGCCCCGCCCACCAGCTCGGCGGGGCAGCGGTCGGCGAGAAGTCGGCGGACGCTGTCCCGCAGGGCGTCTTCGGTGTCGGAATACAGCAGGTCTGCGGTGCTCATCGGGGCAGGTCCTTCCAGGCGATGTCCTTGTCGACGCGGTGTTCCGGCGGGAGGCCGAGGACGCGTTCTGCGATGACGTTGCGCAGGATCTCGGACGTGCCGCCCTCGATCGAGTTGCCCTTCGCGCGCAGGTACCGGTATCCGGGTTCGCGCCCGGTGAAGTCGACCTTGTCGGGCCGGCGCATGGTCCAGTCGTCGTACCGCAGCCCGGCCTCGCCGTGGAGTTCGATGTCGAAACCCGAGATGGTCTGCGCGAGCCGGGCGAAGGCCAGCTTCAGGCCGGACCCCTCGGGGCCGGGTTGACCGGCCGCGAGCTGTTGCCGCAGTCGTTCCCCGGTCAGCCGCGCGACCTCCGCCTCGACCCACAGCCGGAGCAGTTCGTCGTGCATTGCCGGGTCGCGGAGTTCGGGGTGCTGCCGCCATGCCGCGGCGACCGGTCCGATCATGCCGCTCTCGCGGGCGGCCGCGGACCCGCCGATCGCGACCCGTTCGTTGTTGAGGGTCGCCGTGGCCACCCGCCAGCCCTGTCCCTCGTCGCCGAGCCGGTCGGAGTCGGGGATGTGCACGTCGGTGAGGAACACCTCGTTGAACTCCGCCTCACCGGTGATCTGCCGCAGCGGCCGGACGTCGATACCGGGATCGCTCATGTCGCACAGGAAGTACGTGAGCCCGGCATGCTTGGGCACCGTCGGATCCGTCCGGGCCACGAGGATCGCCATCTGCGCGTTCTGCGCCCCCGACGTCCACACCTTCTGCCCGTTGACCGTCCAGACGTCACCCTCACGAACGGCTCGCGTCGCGACCGCGGCCAGGTCGGAGCCCGCCCCCGGTTCGCTGAACAACTGGCAGTAGATGTGTTCGCTCGTGAAGATCGGCCGAAGGCACTTCTGCTGTTGTTCCTCGGTGCCGAACGCGGCGATGGTCGGCGCGGCCATGCCCAATCCGATCCCGTTGCGGCCCTTGGCCGGACCGGGCGCTCCGGCGGCCGCGAGTTCGGCATCGACCTGCGCCTGGAAGCTCTGCGGCAGACCGAGTCCGCCGCGTCCCGGCGGGAAGTGGACCCACGCGAGGCCGGCGTCGAATCGGGCTCCGAGGAACCCGGTCGGATCCGACAGGTCGTTCTGTTCGACCAGGGTCGCGATGCGATCGCTGAGGTTGCGCGCGATCGACTGTTCGTCAGTGGTCATGTTCCTCAGTCCTTTGGTCCGCCGGCCACATAGATCACTTGTCCGGACACGAATCCGGCACCCTCACCGGCCAGGAACGACGCAGTGTTGGCGATGTCCTCGGGTTGCCCGACGCGGTTCACCGGGATCTGCGACGCCGCCGCCTTCTTGAAGTCCTCGAAGCCGACACCCATGCGTTCGGCGGTGGCGGCGGTCATCTCGGTTTCGATGAAGCCGGGGGCGATCGCGTTGGCGGTGACCCCGAACTTGCCCAGTTCGATGGCGAGGGTCTTGGTGAAGCCCTGCATGCCTGCCTTGGCGGCGGAGTAGTTGACCTGCCCGCGGTTGCCGAGTGCGGAGGTGCTGGAGAGGTTCACGATGCGGCCGAATCCGGCGTCGACCATGTGCTGCTGCACGGCCCGCGACATCAGGAACGCACCGCGCAGGTGCACGTTCATCACACCGTCCCAGTCGTCGACGGTCATCTTGAACAGCAGATTGTCGCGGGTGATTCCGGCGTTGTTGATCAGGATCGTGGGGGCGCCCAGCTCGGTCGCCACCCGCTCGACCGCCGCGGCGACGGACGCCTCTTCGGCCACGTTCGCACCCACGGCCAGCGCCTGGCCGCCCGCGGACACGATCGCGTCCACGGTGGCCGCACACGCGGATTCGTCGAGGTCGAGCACCGCCACCGCGTGTCCGTCGCTCGCCAGCTTCTTCGCCACCGCGGCACCGATGCCGCGCGCCGCGCCGGTGACGATTGCCGTTCTCTTCATGGAGTTCTCCATCGTTGTCGGTTCAGATTCCGGCCCGGGCGGCGATGTCGCCCGCCATGGCCACGAGGTCGTCGATGCGCTCGACCGTCGGTGTGCCGGCGGCGGCCTTGTTCTGCGGTTCGTCCCGCGCCCGGCGCATGACGCCCTCGGCGATGACCGCGACCTTCCACAGTCCGAGGACGTGCCAGAAGGCCAGGGCTTTCGGGTCGCGCCCGGTCGCCTCGAGATACACCGCGGCGATCTCCACCCGGTCCGGGAAACCGTCGAGGGTGGACGCCGGGAAGTCGCCGCCGGTCGTCTCGCCCGGCTCCGGCCAATACGCGAGCAGGCTGCCGACGTCGGCGAGCGGGTCGCCGAGGGTGCACAACTCCCAGTCGAGGGCCGCGGTCACTTCGCCGGTGTCGAAGGAGGTGATGACGTTGCGCAGGTGGAAGTCGCCGTGCACCAGCGTCAGTTCCCGCTGCTCCGGCACCGCGGCGCCGAGCCGCCGGGTCAGGTCGTCGAGGGCGGGCAGTTCCCGGGTCTTCGATTTCTCCCACTGACCCGACCACCGCTTGAGCTGCCGCTGAGCGTACGGCTTGTGACTGGCCAGATCCGTCAACCCGGTCCGGTCGAGGTCCACCGCGTGGATCTTCGCCAGCGTCCGCGGCAGCGACAGGCCGATCGCCCGGCGACGTTCCGGCGTCAGGCCTTCGGCGATCGACATGCGATCGACCACCTGGCCGTCGACGAATTCCATCAGCAGCAGCGGCACCTCGGTCACGTCCGGGTCGTCGGTGAGGCCGAACACCCGCGGGGTGGGCACCGCGGTGTCCTCGAGGGCGGACAGGATCCGCGCCTCGCGGGCGACGTCGTGCGCGGACGCCAGCAGGTGTCCGAGAGGTGGGCGCCGAAGCACCCATCTGCCGCCTGCCCGGTCCTGCACGAGGTAGGTGAGGTTCGACTGGCCGAGTCCGATCCGGTCGAAGGTCAGCGGTCCGGCAAACTCGATGCCGAGTGTGCCGAACCAGCGGCTGACGGCGTCGGTGTCGATGCCGATCACGTCCACGCTAGACACCGAGCTGGGCCCCCTGCCGGAATGGAAGCGCGTCACCGAGGAGCTGGCCGCCGTCGATCACCATGGTTTCGCCGGTGATCCAGCTGGCGGCGTCGGAGACGAGGAACGCGACCGCGGACGCGATGTCCGTGGGTTCACCGATCCGGCCGAGTGCGGTCGACTCCGACACGGCCTGCTCATGTTCCTTCCAGAGCGCCTCGGCCAGCTTGGTCCGCACCACCCCGGGTGCGACGGCGTTGACCCGCACCTTCGGTGAAAGTTCCAGTGCCAGTTGCTTGGTGAGGTGGATCAGTGCGGCCTTGGACGAGTTGTACAGGCCGATGTTCGCCTCGAACGCCATGCCGCCGATGGAGGCGGTGTTGACGACGGCGCCGCCGTGCTCGCCCATCCACGCCTTCGTGGCGAGCCCGGTCCACAGCACCGGCGCCCACACGTTCACGTCGAAGGTCTTCGCGAAGCGTGCATGGTCCTGGTCGATGACCGGCCCGTACGCGGGGTTCGTTCCCGCGTTGTTGACCAGGATGTCCAGGCTGCCGAAGCGTTCGACGGCCATGTCGACGCAGCGCCGGGCGGCCTCTTCGTCGACGGCGTGGGCGGCGACGCCGATCGCGGTGCCCCCGACCTGCGCCGCGGCGGCGTCCGCCGACTCCTGTGACCGGGAGGTGAGCACCACGTTCGCGCCGGCCGCCGCGAGGGCCTGGGCGACGGCCAGGCCGATGCCACGCGAGGCGCCGGTGACGATCGCGGTGCGTCCGGTGAGGTCGAGTCCGGCCATGTCAGCTCACCGCGACCTTGTGTCCGTTGGTGGAGGCGCTGACGGACGTGTCGCGGTACTGCCGGAGTTCCTGCCGTGCGATGGCGCGCTTGTGGACCTCGTCCGGGCCGTCCGCCAGACGCAGCGTGCGCAGGTGCGCCCAGGCCATGGCGAGAGGGAAGTCGTCGGTCACACCCGCACCACCGTGCACCTGAATCGCCCGATCCA
>SEEV01000708.1 GCA_004211695.1 Rhodococcus sp. (in: high G+C Gram-positive bacteria) | reverse complement strand
GATCCGCTGAATCCGGGTCCGTTGTAGGTGGGTGCGCTCATCGACGGTCCTCCACTGCTTTCGACTGGTCTGTGCTGAAGCCGGCCGCTGTTGCGACTGATCTCGGTCATCGTGACATCCGGGCCCCCGGGTACTCGAACGATCTAATGTTGGTAAAGGGGAGGTAATAGACAAATCGGATAAGTCGGACGTGTGAGGAGCGGCCCGGGCGATGGGTAACCTGGGAGCGTGAGTGAGTCATCCGAGAAGCCAGAAGACCAGGTCGAGCGCCCCGCTGCAGCCGATTCGAGCGCACCGGCGAAGCCGGACGGGCGGGTGACCAAGGGGCAACTGGCGCGCGACGTCGCGATCTATTCGATCGCCCGGCTGCTGCTGGTCGTCGTGATCGGCGCCATCATCCTCGGGGTGGCCGCACTCGTCGGTGTCGCCGTTCCGCTGCTCGTCGCGGCCATCTTCGCGGTCCTGATCGCGCTCCCGCTGTCGCTGCTGCTGTTCGCGAAACTCCGCCGGCGGGTCAACGAGGGCATCGCCGCGTTCGACGCGCAGCGCCGCGCCGACCAGGCTGACCTGCGTGCCCGGCTCCGCGGTGAGGGCACGTCCCGGTGACGGACGGCGACTGCGTCGTCATCGACCGGAGCTTTCCGCGTGACTGGGTCGACAATGCCGTCCGTCTCATCGACGCCGACGCGCAGCGCAGCGCCGACACGCACCTGCTGCGCTACCCGCTGCCCGTCGAGTGGGGTGTGCAGCTGTATCTGAAGGACGAGTCGACCCACATCACCGGCAGTCTCAAGCACCGCCTGGCCCGCTCGCTGTTCCTCTACGCGATCTGCAACGGGTGGATCACCGAGGGGACCACGGTCATCGAGGCGTCGTCGGGGTCCACGGCCGTCAGCGAGGCGTACTTCGCGAAGATGCTCGGACTCGATTTCGTCGCCGTCATGCCGCGCAGCACGAGCGGCGCGAAGATCGCCCTCATCGAGGCCCAGGGCGGTCGCTGCCACTTCATCGACCGGCCGCCGGAGATCTACAGCGAGGCCCGTCGCCTCGCGGCGGAAACGAACGGTCATTTCATGGACCAGTTCACGCACGCCGAGCGGGCCACCGACTGGCGGGGCAACAACAACATCGCCGAGTCGATCTACCACCAGATGACGCGTGAGGAGCACCCGGTGCCGGAGTGGCTCGTCATGAGCGCCGGGACCGGCGGCACCAGCGCGACCCTGGGCCGGTACATCCGCTACCGCAGGCACGCGACCCGCCTGCTCGTCGTCGACCCGGAGAACTCGGCGTTCTTCGGCGGCTACGACACCAACTCGTGCGAGTACGCGACGGGGATGCCGTCGCGTATCGAGGGCATCGGCAGGCCGCGGGTGGAGCCGTCGTTCGTCGGGCAGGTCATCGACCGGATGATGCGGGTGCCCGACGCCGCGTCCATCGCCACGGCGCGGCACGCCAGTTCGGTGCTGGGGCGCCGGGTCGGCGGTTCCACGGGAACGAACCTGTGGGGGGCGTTCACCGTCGTCGCGGAGATGCTCGCGGCCGGACGGTCCGGCAGTGTGGTCACGATCCTGTGCGACGGCGGCGAGCGATACGCCGACACCTATTTCGACGACGGCTGGGTGGCCGGCGAGGGCATCGACCTCACCGGTCCGACCGCGGTGCTCGACAGCTTCGCGGCCACCGGGAAGTGGCCCGGTCAGCCTGCCTGAGGCGTGGTCGCGGCGGTACGCACCGGCGCCGTCACCGGGCGGGACATCGTGACCCGCGGCCACGCGGCCAGACCGTGCCGGGCCTCGTCGGCGCGGATGCGCGACAGGCCCGGGGTCAGGGCGTCTTCAGGCAGGGGGCGGAAACCCAGCCGCTCGTAATAGGGGGCGTTCCACGGGACGTCGACGAACGTGGTGAGGGTGAGGGCGGGCAGCCCGCGGACTGCTGCCCACGACGAGATCTCGTCGAGGAGCAGGGCGCCGAGCCCTTGGCGGGCGTGGCCGGGGTGGACCGACACCTGCTCGATGTGGGCGGCCCCGTCGACCACGGCGACGAGTGCATATGCGACCGGGGCATCGTCTGCGTCGACCGCGACCCAAATGCATTCCAGCTGGAGGTATTCGGTCAACTCGTCGAGTGTGAACGGGGGATCGTCGGCGACGGCGTCCATTCCGATGTC
>SEEV01000707.1 GCA_004211695.1 Rhodococcus sp. (in: high G+C Gram-positive bacteria) | reverse complement strand
AACCCCGAACGCGTCGAGAACCACAAGCAGGTCCTGGAACTGGTCGAAGATGCGTTCGGCGCGTACACCAGCGACGAACTTCTCGTCGAACTCGACCGCATCGGGGTGCCCGCGGGACGGGTCCGGACGATCTCCGAGGTCTACGAATGGGAGCAGACCAAGTCGCAGGGATTGCTGATCGACGTCGACCACCGCACCCTCGGCAACATCACCCTGCCCGGCCCGCCCCTGCGGTTCTTCGAGCCGGACGGCACCGAAGTCACCCGCACCCAGCACTCCGCACCACCGGTGCTCGGCGCCGACAACGACGCCGTGTCCGAGTGGCTGCGGGAGACGGTCCGATGACCCGCCTGACCGCACACGAACTGATCGACCTGGTCTTCGATCGTGACTCGTGGAAATCGTGGGACACCGACGTCATCCAGCCCGCCGGGAGCGGCGAGTATGCCGACGAACTGGTGGCGGCGCGCGAGAAGACCGGGCTGGACGAATCCGTCGTGACCGGAGCGGCACTGTTGCGCGGTCGCCCCGTCGCGGTCCTGGTCTGCGATTTCGGGTTCCTTGCGGGTTCGATCGGCGTGGCCGCCGGCCAACGGCTCGTCACCGCGATCGAGTGGGCCACCGCAGCGAAGATTCCGCTGATCGCCCTGCCGGTCTCGGGTGGAACGCGCATGCAGGAAGGAACCACCGCCTTCTTGCAGATGGTCAAGATCACCGCCGCCGTGACCGCCCACAAAGCGGCTCATCTCCCGTACCTGGTGTATCTCCGAAACCCCACCACGGGAGGGGTGTTCGCGTCGTGGGGGTCACTCGGACACGTCACGGTCGCCGAGCCGGGTGCGCTCGTCGGGTTCCTCGGACCCCGGGTCTATCAAGCGTTGTACGGTGCCCCGTTCCCACCGGGCGTGCAGACGGCGGAAAACCTTCAAGCGCACGGACTCATCGACGCCGTCCGCCCGCCGGAACAACTCGCCGAGATCCTCGACCGTGCGCTACGAATCATGACCTCACGCCCGACCGACGACGAGCGCACAATCGATGCCGCACCCGTCACGCTTCCCGAGACCCCCGCATGGGAATCGGTGCTCGCCTCTCGCCGCACCGGCCGCCCCGGAGTCCGCGAACTACTGTTCCACGCCGCCGCCGACGTGCTGCCCCTCACCGGCACCGGACAGGGCGAAAAGGATCCCGGACTGACCCTCGCGCTGGTCCGCTTCGGCGATGTCCCCTGCGTTCTGCTCGGCCAGGACCGGCACGGCCAGACCGCGCAACGCCCCCTCGGTCCGGCGGCGCTGCGTGAGGCGCGCCGCGGCATCCGGCTGGCACAGGAGCTCGACCTACCTCTCGTCACCGTCATCGACACCGCCGGGGCGGCCCTGTCGAAGGACGCGGAGGAAGGCGGACTCGCCGGCGAGATCGCCCGTTGCCTGGCCGAACTCGTGGAGCTGCGAACACCCACGGTGTCGCTGTTGCTCGGCCAGGGCACCGGCGGAGGGGCACTAGCTCTGCTCCCGGCGGACCGAGTTCTCGCCGCCCAGCACGGCTGGCTCTCACCGCTGCCGCCGGAAGGGGCGAGCGCGATCATCCATCGCGACGTCGACCATGCGCCCGAAATGGCCGCCGCACAGAACATTCGGGCAGCAGATCTACTCGCCGGTGGTGTCGTGCACACGGTGATACCCGAGTTCCCCGACGCCACGGACGAACCGGTGCAATTCTGTGAACGCGTCGGTACGGCCCTCCACACGGCACTGCTCGCTCTCATGAGGCAGGACCCACAGCAGCGTCTGGCGGATCGCTTCGAGCACTTCAGCCGGATCGGCGAACCCCTGACGGCAGCGGTGTAACACCGCCTCCCGAATGCCTCGGCGTGCCGCGTGTCACCGGCTGCGGCGCTTCGGGGTCAGCGCGTGATGGGGAGCGCCGGTCCCTCCCCCTCGAATCTGGCCCTCCCTGTCACGGGCTGCGCCGCGTCACTTGCGGCGGCCACCCTCACAGCACCATCACAGAAAGGCACGCTTCGTGGTTCTGCGAATATTCGGTCTCTCCTTTGCCGTGACGGTGATCTCCCTCATCGTCGCCGCGATCTACGGAGGCCCCCAGGCCGTCCTCCTCGTGGTGATCCTCTCGATCCTCGAGATCTCGCTGTCCTTCGACAACGCCGTCATCAA
>SEEV01000706.1 GCA_004211695.1 Rhodococcus sp. (in: high G+C Gram-positive bacteria) | reverse complement strand
AACTCGTACAAGGATTTCCCGGTCACCCTGTACCAGGTGCAGACCAAGTACCGCGACGAGGAGCGCCCGCGGGCCGGCATTCTCCGCGGCCGCGAGTTCGTCATGAAGGACTCGTACTCTTTCGACCTCACCGACGAGGGCCTCACCGAGTCGTACCAGGCGCACCGCGACGCCTACGAGAGGATCTTCGCCCGGCTCGGCGTCAAGTACGTGATCGTGTCGGCGACGTCCGGCGCAATGGGCGGCAGTGCCTCGGAGGAGTTCCTCGCCGAGAGCGAGATCGGTGAGGACACCTACGTCCGCTGCCTGGAGTCGGGCTACGCCGCCAACGTCGAGGCCGTGAAGACCCTCGCTCCCGAGCCCGTGCCGTTCGACGGACTGCCCGCAGCGAAGGTGTACGACACCCCGGACACCCCCACAATCGCGACGCTCGTCGACTGGGCCAACGGCGCCGACCTGGGCAGGACCGTCACCGCCGCGGACACGCTGAAGAACATCCTCGTCAAGACCCGGCAGCCCGGTGGCAAGTGGGAACTGCTCGGCATCGGCGTTCCCGGCGACCGCGAGGTGGACGACAAGCGTCTCGGCGCCTCCCTCGAGCCCGCAGAGTTCGAACTGCTCACCGAGGCCGACTTCGCGGCCAACCCCTTCCTGACCAAGGGATACATCGGACCGAAGGCGCTGCAAGCCAACGGAGTTCGCTACCTCGTCGACCCCCGGATCGTGGACGGCACCAGCTGGATCACCGGAGCCGACGAGAAGGGCAAGCACGTGGTCGGGCTCGTGGCGGGCCGCGACTTCACCCCGGACGGCACCATCGAGGCCGCCGAGGTCCGCGGCGGCGACCCGTCGCCCGACGGAGCCGGTGCGCTCGTCGCGGCACGCGGCATCGAGATCGGTCACGTCTTCCAGCTCGGCCGCAAGTACACCGACGTGTTCTCCGTGGACGTGCTCGGCGAGAACGGCAAGCCCGTCCGCCCGACCATGGGTTCCTACGGCGTCGGCGTCTCGCGCCTCGTCGCGGTGATCGCGGAACAGCACCACGACGACAAGGGCCTCCGCTGGCCGGCCGAGGTGTCTCCCGCCGACGTGCACGTGGTGATCGCCAACAAGGACGACACCGCCCGCGCGGGCGCCGAGGGCCTCGCCGCCGAACTCGACAAGGCCGGTCTCGAGGTGATCCTCGACGATCGCAAGGCGTCGCCGGGCGTGAAGTTCAAGGACTCCGAACTGCTCGGTGTCCCGCTGGTCGTGGTCGTCGGCCGCGGCTGGGGCGAGGGCAAGGTGGAGGTCCGCGACCGCTTCACCGGCGAGAGCCGTGAGGTGGCCGCCGAGTCCGCGCTGACCGAGATCGTGAAGACCGTCAGGGGCTGATCAAACCGCCCCACACCTTTCGTCCGGACTGTTAGCTTGGCCTGACACGTCCGGACGAAAGGCCTGTTGTGACGAACTCCCTGCTGTTCGATCCGACCTCCTACGATCCCGACCATTTCGATCCGGAGACGCGCAGACTGCTGCGGGCGCTGATCGAATGGTTCGAGTCGCGGGGCAAGAAGCGGTTGCTCGAGGACGATCTCGAGGCCGTCTGGCCCGACGACTTCCTCGCGTTCGTGAAACGGGAGAAGCTGTTCGCCACGTTCCTCACACCCGCCGAGTTGTCGGGCGGCGATCCGGACAAGCGCTGGGACGCCGCGCGCAACGCCGCCCTCAGCGAGATCTTCGGTTTCTACGGTCTCGCGTACTGGTACGCGTGGCAGGTGACCATGCTGGGTCTCGGCCCCATCTGGATGAGCGGGAACCGCGCCGCGAAGGAACGGGCTGCGACGCTCCTCGACGACGGCGGGGTGCTGGCGTTCGGTCTGTCGGAGAAGGAACACGGCGCGGACGTCTACTCGACGGACATGCTGCTGACCCCTGCCGACAACGACCCGGATCTGGCGTTCACCGCGAGCGGCGACAAGTACTACATCGGCAACGGCAACGTCGCGGGCATGGTGTCGGTGTTCGGCAGGCGCACCGATGTGGAGGGCAGCGACGGGTACGTCTTCTTCGTCGCGGACAGTCGCCACCCGGCCTACCACCTGCAGGGCAATGTGGTGCACGGCCAGATGTACGTCAGCACGTTCCGGCTCGAGGACTACCCGGTGCGGGAAGAGGACATTCTCCACATGGG
>SEEV01000705.1 GCA_004211695.1 Rhodococcus sp. (in: high G+C Gram-positive bacteria) | reverse complement strand
GTCCGCATCACCCTCCACCCCACCGACACCCTCACCACCCTCCTCCACCACACCCACACAACCCACACCCAACTCCTCGGCCACCACCACCGACGACAGGCTGCACCTCAAGTTCGAGTATCTCCCGGAGTTCCTCGCCCGCAACGACGTCGAAGCGATCGCGGCACGCATGGGCCGCGCGCTGGACCTCATCGCAACGGCACCGGACACGACCGTCGCGTCGGTTCGGCTTCTCGGCGACGACGAGTTTCGTGCGCTCGCGCCCGTGCGCGGCGATCGCGCACCCGCCATCCGCACGCTCGCCGCGATCTTTACCGACGCCGCAGCCCTCGACCCGGACGCCGTCGCCGTCGAAGGCGCAGGCCGCACGACGAGCTACCGCGACCTCGACGAGGCCTCGAATCGATTGGCGCGTGTGCTGATCGCCCGCGGCGCGGGGCCGGAAAGCTCCGTCGCCCTGGCGATTCCCCGTTCCGTCGACTCCGTGCTCGCAGTCTGGGCGATCACCAAGACCGGGGCCGCTTTCGTCCCGATCGACGCGGGCTATCCCGCCGTACGAATTGCCGACATGATCGCCGATTCGGGTGTCGCTCTCGGCGTGACGCTGACGCCGCAGCGCGAGCAGCTACCCGGCACGGTGCCGTGGCTCGTCCTGGACGACACCGAGACGATCGCGACGGTCGAACAGCAGTCGAGCGGTGTCGTCGGTGACGCCGAGCGCGGGCGGCCACTGCGAGCCGACCATCCCGCGTATGTGATCTACACGTCCGGATCGACCGGCGTCCCGAAAGGCGTGGTCGTTCCACACCGCGGGCTGGCAGCACTGGCCGCGGCGCAGGCGGCCACCCTCGGTTCTGGGCGGCACTCGCGCGTGCTCCACTTCTCGTCACCGTCGTTCGACGGATCGGTGTTCGATTATCTTCTGGCCTTCGGCCGTGGGGCGACTCTGGTGATCTGTCCGCCGACGGTCGTCGGCGGCACGGAGCTGTCACGCTTCGTCGCCGCCGAGCGGGTCACGCACGCCTTCGTCCCGACTGCCGCGCTCGCCTCGGCCGATCCCGACGACCTCGACGGATACGACGGGTTCGGCGAGGTTCTCGTCGGCGGCGAGGCCTGTCCACCCGGCCTGGTGACCCGGTGGTCCCGAGGCCGCACGCTGTGGAACGGGTACGGCCCCACCGAGACCACCGCGATGTGCAATGTCAGCGGTCCGCTCGGACGCGGGTCCACGGTGACGATCGGTGGCCCGATCGCCGGCGCGGAGGAAGTCGTGCTGGATGTGCGTCTCCAACCCGTGCCGGACGGCGTTCCGGGCGAGTTGTACATCGCCGGGCCGGGTCTGGCCCGCGGATACCACCGGAGGCCGGGGCTGACCGCACTATGCTTCGTCGCTGCCCCGTACGGGCCGGTGGGCGGGCGGATGTACCGGACCGGCGACATCGTCCGCTGGATTGCCGACTCATCCGGCGGTCGGGTGCTCGAGTATCTCGGGCGCGCCGACTTCCAGGTGAAGGTGCGCGGGTTCCGCATCGAGCCCGGCGAGATCGACGCGGCTCTCGGCGCCCACCCGGACGTGGACTATGCTGCGACACTCACCCGCACCGGACCCGCCGGGGATCTGATTCTCGTCTCCTACGTCGTCGGGTCCCCGGATCTCGCCCCGGCCCGGCTCTCGGCCTATCTTGCCGAACGACTTCCGGCGTACATGGTGCCCACCACGATCGTGCCGATCGACCGGATCCCACTGACGTCCGTCGGCAAGCTCGATCGCACCGCACTGCCCGCGCCCCGGTTCGACTCCGCGGCCGATACCGCACACCGACCGACGTCGCCTGTGGAGGAGACCGTCGCGAATGCGTTCGCGGCCGTGCTGGGTCTGGAGCACGTCGGTGTCGACGACAACTTCTTCGCGGTGGGCGGAAACTCTTTGACGGCGACACGGGTAGTGGCGCGGGTCAATTCGACCCTGCATACCCACATCGACGTCCGGGCCTTGTTCGAGGACCGGACACCGCGGGTCCTGTCCACCCACCTCGACCACCATTCGGACGAGGCGCCGCTGCCCGCGCCAACTCCGTGGAACCAACCCGAGTTCGTGCCGTTATCCCCCGCCCAACAACGCATCTGGTTCCTCAACCAATACGACACCACCACCCCCACCTACAACATCCCCCTCACCC
>SEEV01000249.1 GCA_004211695.1 Rhodococcus sp. (in: high G+C Gram-positive bacteria) | reverse complement strand
GCCCTCAGTACTCGTCACAGGAGCCGGCCGAGGCATCGGTCTGGCCATCTGCCACCGCATGAGCGAAGCCGGGTGGACCGTCTACGCAACCGCCCGGTCGGAGTCGGCGCTCGCCCGCCTCGACCAGCTGCATCGCGTCCACGCGGTCCCGCTCGACATCACCGATCGAACGGCGATCGCGGCACTACCACGACACCTTCCAGCACGGCTGGACGCAGTGGTCAACAATGCCGGCATCATCGTCAGCGGACCGGTCGAAGGCCTCTCGATCGAGGACCTCTCGCGTCAACTCGACGTCAATGTAGTCTCGCAGATCGCCGTCACCCAAGCCGTCCTGCCGGCGATCCGAGCAGCACACGGCCGTATCGTGTTCATGTCCTCGGTCAGCGGCCTGATCACCACCCCCGGCACCGGCGCGTACAGCGCATCGAAGTACGCGATCGAATCCCTCGGTGACGCACTGAGAATCGAACTGCGTCCATGGAAGATTCCCGTCTCCCTGATCGAACCCGGACCCATCCGTACCGACATGTGGGAGGGAATGCTCGACGACCACGACGCCATGACCGCACGGCTGAGCCAAGAAAACAGAGAACTCTACGCAGCGCACCTCGTCGGCAGCCGCACCCTGTTGGGTCGAATGCAAAAGATCGCAGCTCCCCCGAAACGCGTCACCACAGCCGTCCACCACGCTCTGACCTCGCCGCACCCCAAACGGCGCTACATCCTCGACACCGCCAGCCGCGTCCAACAGCTCGCCGTAGCAGTAACGCCCACAGCGATCACCGACAAACTGCTCGCCGCAGTGACGACGTAACCTCACCTCGGACAGATCGGGTCGTCGACGCAGAACCCCATTCGATATTTGGGCCCGGTGACACATTGACTTGATCGTCCGCGAATCATGCACCGAGTTTCTCAGCAAACGGTTCGGGTTCGGTGCATCCCCCCGGAGGCGCAAAACGGACTACCGCGGTCGCGCCGTCAGAAATTAATTTCCTGTACGCGACCGGATTTCCGCACTTCATCCTCCCGCCGCACGGCGGTAAGGTGATGTACCGGGCCAACTTACCAGCCGGGCGAGATCACTCCCACCACCGAACTTCGGCTCTCCCACAAGCACCCGGACGACCAACCGCAGGTCGCTGCGCTCTTCGACAAAATGATCCACGCCGGCGAGCCGTTCAGCAGCAAACACCGGATCATCGACACCGAACGCCGCATCCACCACGTGATCGTGGTCGGCGACCGAATGCTCGACGAGGACGACCAGGTCATCGGCACCTCCGGGTACTACATCGACGTCACCGAAACCTTGGAAGCCGACCTCCGCGAACTCAACGCGGCACTCACCGAGGCCGTCACCGAACTCGAACAATCACGGGCGGTGATCGAGCAGGCCAAGGGTGCCCTCATGCTCGTCTACGGCATCTCCTCCGAACGCGCCTTCGGAATCCTCACCTGGCGCTCACAGCAGACCAACACCAAACTCCGCACCCTCGCCGAACGCTTCGTCGACACCCTCACCGCCGAGGCGACCCTGCCCGAGTCGGCCGCAGCCGCCCCAGCCTGTGTTGCCGCAGTTCGGGCAGGTGACGGGGTAACACATCGGGATCCTCCTGGGTACGAGTGCGGGGCTCGGGTGAACGGTTCGGGTCAGGCGCCGGCGACTGCGCGTCGTTCGGCGACCGTCGCGTGCACCCGAGCCATGTCGAGGGCCTTCACCTGGCCGATCAGGTCGTCGAGGGCGGGCGCGGGCAGTACCCCGGGCCGGGAGTAGATGAGCACGCCTTCGCGGAAGGCCATGATGGTGGGGATCGACCGGATGTTCGCCATGGCGGCGAGCTGCTGCTCGGCTTCGGTGTCGACCTTCGCTTAGACGATATCTGGATGCGTGGGCGAGGACCTCTCGAACACCGGGGCGAAGGCGCGGCAGGGTCCGCACCAGGAGGCCCAGAAGTCGACAAGCACGATGTCGCTGTCGGCGATCGTGGACTCGAAGTCCACGAGGGTGACATTTTTCGTTGCCATTGGTTGGGCTCCTTCGTCGATCGGGACTGCGTGTGGCCTGAACGATCAGGCGGGGACGTGCGCCTCGGCCCAGGCGTTGTAGCCGCCGAGCAGGTCGGACACGTTCTCGAAGCCCTGCGCCCGCAGCAGCGACGCGGCCACACTCGACCGCCAGCCGCCCGCGCAGTGCACCACGATCGGCTTGCCGGCGGGTACCTGCTCGAGCCGGGTGCGCAACTGCGCCAGCGGAATCGGCACCGCCCCCGGAATCGTCCCGAACTCCCGCTCGCCCGGATTGCGGATGTCGACCAGGGTCACCGCATCGGCGGTGAGCAGAGCGTCGAGCTCGTCGACGGTGGTGCGGCGCGCCGACTGCACGAGATCAGCCAGCTCGGCGGGAAAGAGTCCGTCGCGGCCGACGGTGAGGTAGCCGATCGTATCGTCCGAGCCGATCCGCGCCAGCCGCACCGCCGCGTCCTGCTCCTCGCCCGGATAGGTGATCAGCACCAGCTTCTCGCCCACTTCGGCGACCATCCCGCCGGTTTCGGCGAACCGGCCGTCGAACCCGACATTGACCGAGCCGCGCAGATGCCCGGCTGCGAAGTCGTCCACGCTGCGCGCGTCGACCACCCGGGTACCGGCGACGAGTTCGGCGCGCACCCGCTCCGGCGAGAGTTCGGGGATCGCCCGGTCTCGAGGGAGGAGAGCATGGACCCCCTTATTCATCGCGGCGTCGACCGAGAAGTAGGACGGCGCCGCGGGTTGGCCCTCGGTGACCAGCGCGACGAAGGTCTCCTCGCTCATCGGCTGCACCGACGGATTGGTGGCGCGCTGCTCCCCGATAGTCGAGGTCAGCTCGGTCGAAAGGTTCTTCCCGCACGACGAGCCGGCGCCGTGGGCGGGCATGACGGTGACCCGGTCGGGCAGGGTCAGCAGCTTCCCGTGCACCGTGCGGTACATCGCCCGGGCCAGGTCGGTGTTGGATCCGTGGCCGAGGTTGACCAGGTCCGGCCGGCCCACGTCGCCGATGAACAGCGAGTCGCCGGTCAGCACCGCGGTCGGGGTCGCCCCCGCCCGCTCGCGCACCAGCACCGAGATCGACTCCCAGGTATGTCCCGGGGTCGACAGGATCTCGAGCTCGACCTCGCCGAGGCGGATTCGCTCGCCGTCGCGTAGGCGGCGGATCGGGTAGTCGGTCTCGGCGGCCTCGCCGAACCCGATCCACGCCCCGGTTGCCTCGACCAATTCGAGGTGGCCGGAGACGAAGTCCGCGTGGAAGTGGGTGTTGATCACACCCTCGATTCGCAACCCGTGCTTGTCGGCGTCGTCGAGATACTCGCCGATGTCCCGGCGCGGGTCGACCACCACCGCTCGGCCGGTGCTCTCGTCACCGATCAGGTACGACGCGTGCGACAGGCACTCGATGTAGTACTGCTCGAGAATCATGCGTTCCTCCATCGGGTCGATGTCCTCGATATGAGCAACATCTTGCCACATACCCCACAGGGTATGTCAAGTACCCCCAGGGGTATCCCTCCTCGCTCGGTTATCCCGACCGGAAAGTCGTTCGATGACGGAAGTCGGCACCGCCGCCTCCGCCTTGGTCTGGGAAGCTGGCCGGACTAGCGCATGTCCGGGCGCATGCGTCTGGCGCGGTGTGGATCCCGTCGGCGAGCAGCCCCGTCCGCCTGGCGGAGGCACCCCGCGGCGAGGCGGTCTATTTCATGCGCCCCTGCGGGTAACCGAGCAAACAGCGCGCGCAGGTCCGCCAGCCGTGAGGCCCTCACCGCCGCCGGGCGAAAGCGGCGCATGGCTGCGCGAGGTTCCCATGACAGCACCGCCGAGCCGAACTGGCGCCGGATCCTCCTCGTCCCGTTGCTCGCTCACGTCGCCGGGCGATCGGCACACTTGCGTACCGGCATACCCCCTGGGGTACAGTGAGCGAGCTGGCACAAATACCCCCTAGGGTATGAAGGAGTTTGATATGCGTGAGGTAGATCTCGGTGAATTCGCCGTGCGCTGGGCCGACGGAGTTCCCGTCGTGGATGTGCGCGAGCGGTGGGAGTACGTCGACGGGCACGTACCTGGTGCGCTGTTGATGCCGCTCGGGCAACTCGGCGCCCACACCGCGGAGATTCCCGCGGGGGACGTCGTCTACGTGATTTGTGCGTCCGGTAACCGCAGCCGGGAGGGGGCCCGCATCGTCGAGGCCACCGGCCGCAGCGCGGTCTCGGTCGCCGGGGGCACCTCGGGCTGGGCGGCCCTGGGCCGGCCGCTCGACACCGGAGACGGATCGTGAGCGCACCCTCACCCCGACCCCGCCGATACGCGCTGCCAGCGCCTTCGTTCGGCCATCACCTCGAGGAGGACTTGTATGACCCGCAGTACGGCATTGGGCGGCGACGCCCCGACCGCCGAGCCGATCACCAACGGCGGTGTGCTCGGCCGCATGGGCGCGGCCATGGCCGGCCGCACAAAAGTGGTGCTCGGGGTCTGGCTGATCCTGCTGGTCGCGCTCGGCGCCGCCGCGCCGTCGGTGTTCAGCTCGCTGGCCGGTGCCGGGTGGCAGGCCAACGGATCGGAGTCGGTGCAGGTCCGCGAGCTCGCCCAGCAGCATTTCGGCGGCAACTCCTCGGCCGCGGTGCAGGTGGTCGTGCACTCGGACACCCAGACCATCGACAGCCCGCAGGTGCAACAGACCCTGGCCGATGTCGGCACCGTCTTCGCGGGTGACCCGCGGTTCGGTGCGCTGATCGCACCGCAGCCGGGAATGTCGATCAGCCCGGACGGCCACACCGGCATCCTCATTGCGGGCGCGAACGCGAGCACCGACGACATGGTCAAGGCCGTCGACGAACACAAATCGGCACTGACCGCCCTCTCCGGCGACGGGATCGAGGTGTACCCGACCGGCGCATCCGCACTGTGGAGCGACTTCAACAAGGCAAACCACGACGCGATGATTCAGGCCGAATTGTTCTCCTGGCCGGTGACGTTGGCGATCATGGTGCTCGCGTTCGGCTCGCTGGTCGCCGCCGGGCTGCCGCTGCTGTTGACCCTGGCCGGGCTCGTGGCCTCGGCGGGCGGCCTGGTGCTGCTCAACCAGGTCACCCCGATCTCGGTGTGGGCGATGAACTTCGCGATGATGTTCGCCCTCGCCCTGGGTATCGACTACGCCCTGTTCGTCGTCGCCCGCTTCAGCGACGCGATCCGTCACGCCTCCTCACCGCGTTCCGCGGTGGCCGAAACCATGGAGACCGCGGGCAGGGCCGTCGTCCTGTCCGGAATCACGGTGCTGGTCAGCCTGTCCGCCGTTCTCCTCGTGCCCGCGCCGGCCGTGCGGACGATGGCCGTCGGGATCATGCTCGCCGTGTTCTTCGTCCTGCTGGCCTCGATGACACTTCTGCCCGCCGCCCTGGCCGCGCTGGGCGGCAAGGTCAACGCCGGCTCCCTGCCCTACGCCAAGCGGCAAACACACCGTTCGCCGCGGTTCGCCGCCTGGGGCGAACTACTGCATCGCCACCCGTGGCCGTTCGCGATCGGTTCCCTGCTGGTGCTGATCGCGCTGTCGATCCCCGTGCTCGGACTGAAGGTCGCGATGCCCTCGATCGAAGTGGTGCCCACCGACGCCCCGGTCCGTCAGGGCTACGAACTCGTCCAGGCCCAGATGGGCGAGGGCGCACCGGGCATGCTGCAGATCGTCACCCCCGCCGCCGAGGGCGCGGAGACCGCCGCAGCGGCCGCGGCCACGGACGGTATCGCGATGGTCACCCCACCGCAGCCCGCCCCCGACGGCAGCGACTACGTGATGCTCCAAGCCATGCCGACCGTCGATCCCTCCGACGCACGAATGGGCACTATCCTCGCCATCCTGCGCGCCGACCTACCCGATGGCGCGTTGGTCGGTGGCGCCCCGGCGGAGAACCTGGACCTGCAGCAGGCGCTGAACGACTACCTCCCGCTGATCGTCGCCATCATCCTGATCCTGGGGTTCGCGCTGCTCCTGGTGGCGCTGCAGGCCCCGTTGATCGCGATCCTCGGCACCGTGGTCAGCCTGCTCTCGACCGCCGCCGCATTCGGAGTCGCGAAGCTGATCTTCCAGGACGGCCACGGCGCGGGCCTGCTCGGCTTCACCCCGCAGGGCTTCCTCGACGGGTGGGGACCGGTGTTCTTCTTCGCGATGATCTTCGCGATCGCCATGGACTACACCGTGTTCCTGCTGGCCACCGCGAAGGAACACTACGAACGCTCCGGCGATCCGACGGTCGCGCACGTCGACGGCCTCGCCCACTCCGGACGGGTGATCTTCGCCGCCGCCGCGGTGATGGTCGCGGTATTCTTCACCTTCGCCCTCGCCGACCCGTTGCCCCCGAAGGAGATGGGCATCATCCTCGGCGTCGCCGTCCTCCTCGACGCGGTGCTGATCCGGCTGATCCTGCTGCCAGTGCTGCTGCGGCTGACCGGACACGCCGCCTGGTGGTCACCGGCCTGGCTGCGCAAGGTCCTGCCGAAGATCAACTTCTCGCACTGAGGCCGGTGCGGGGGTGGGCCGGCGCGCCCGTTACCCACCCCGCACCGATACCCCGGGGGGTACAGTGGTGAGAGGTCTAGGAAAGGAAACCGCCATGGTCGGCGACGAAGACAGCATTGCATTGGTACTCAACCGGCTCCGCCGCGCCCACGGGCAGCTCGCCGGGGTGATCTCGATGATCGAGCAGGGCCGCGACTGCAAGGACGTCGTCACCCAACTCGCCGCGGTCTCCCGGGCCCTGGACAAGGCCGGGTTCAAGATCGTCGCCACCGGCCTACGCGAATGCCTCACCGGTGAGACCGAGGAAGGCAAGGAGCCGATGACCGAGGCCGAACTCGAGAAGCTCTTCCTCGCCCTCGCCTGAGCCTCCTTCACCCCGACCTCCGTTCGACGTCGACGAAAGGTGACCATGACCGACGCACTCCCCGCCCGCAGCTGGACGATCGAGCGGGTGGTCCCGCTGCTGGCCGGAACGGTGGTGCTCGCGAGCCTCGCACTCACGCTGACGTTTTCGTCGTGGTGGCTGCTGCTCACCGGCTTCGTCGGCGCCAACCTGCTGTTGTTCGGGGCGGTGGGGTGGTGCCCGGCGAGTCTGTTGCTGCACCGCCTCGGCGTACCGCTCCTCGCCGCGCCGTGTCCCCATCGGGGCGATGACCGGCGCAGGTGACCGACCGATCCCAACCGTCTTCTTCGAGAGAAAGGCAGTACACGCTCATGACACTCGCACTGTCGACCACCCTGCACACCTCGTTCGCCGACGCGGTGGACCGCACCCGCAAAGCCCTGGCCGACCAAGGCTTCGGGGTCCTCACCGAGATCGATATGAAGGCCACCCTGAAAGCGAAACTCGGTGAGGACATGGAGGACTATCTGATCCTCGGTGCCTGCAATCCGCCGCTGGCGCATCGCGCGGTCACCGTGGACCGGCAGATCGGGCTGCTGCTGCCGTGCAATGTCGTCGTGCGCGCCGACCCGGCCGATCCGGGTGCGGTGCTGATCGATGCGATGAACCCGCAGGTGATGGTTCAGGTCGCCGATCAGCCCGGGCTCGGGGCGGTCGCCGAGGACGCCACCGCCGCATTGCAGGCCGCCATCGACTCCTTGGGCGCGGGCGCATCGGAGGACTGACACCGCTTCTGCCCATTCCCGTCGACGGAAAGGAGGATCGGTGACTCTGACCGTCGCGCTCGCCCTCGGAGCGATCATCGGCGTCCTGCTCGGACTCCTCGGCGGCGGCGGATCAATCCTGGCCGTCCCCGCCCTGGTCTTCGGCCTCGGTCTCGACCTCGACCAGGCCATTCCGATCTCCCTGCTGGTGATCGGTGTCGCTTCCCTCGTCGGAGCCATCCCGAAAATTCGCGAGCACCAAGTGAACTGGCGCATGGCCGGCGTCTTCGCCGCCTGCGGAATTCCCGCCACCTTCGCCGGCAGCGCGGTCGGGCGCCTGCTGCCGCAATCGGTGGTCATGATCGGTTTCGCCGCCGTGATGGTCGTCGCCGGGATCCGGATGCTGATGGATCGTGGTGACACCGGCACCGCCTGCGAGGTCGGGGACTCGGGGATCGACTGGCGCCGCTGCGCCCCCCGATCCATCCCTGCCGGAGTCGCGGTGGGCTCTCTGACCGGCCTGTTCGGTGTCGGCGGCGGCTTCTTGATCATCCCGGCCCTGGTGCTGATGCTCGGTCTTGAAATGTCGGTCGCGGTCGGCACCTCGCTGATCATCATCGTCGCGAACTCGGCGGCCGGTCTGATCTCGCACCTGAGCGGCGCGAGCATCGACTGGGCAATCACCGCCGCGTTCGCGGGCACCGCGATCGCCGGGTCCCTGATCGCCGGTCACTTCGGCACCAAGGTCGACACCGACCGGCTGCAGCGGTGGTTCGCCTACCTCGTTTTCGCGGTCGCCGCCTACGTTTTGTCGACACGATCGTTCTCCGCTGACGTGGCGGCGACCCCGCCGCAGCACTGGTTCATCCATGCCCTCCCGGGTATCTGAACCAATTGAGAGCATGTGAGGAAGGTACAAGTCATGGACGTGTCGATCATCGAGACCTCCAGTCTGGGCGATCGCAGTTACCTGGTCAGCGACGGCGCTGTCGGCGTCGTCGACCCGCAACGCGACATCGACCGGGTATTGGGACTGGCCCGCGACTGGGGCGTGCAGATCACCCATGTCCTCGAGACCCACATCCACAACGACTACGTCACCGGCGGCCTCATCGATGCGGACCGATCCAATTGCAGGTCATGCACACCCCGGGTCACACCCATCACCACGTCAGCTACGTGCTGCGCGACACAGCCGGCACCCCCCACGGGGTTTTCACCGGTGGGTCGATGCTTTTCGGCACCACCGGCCGCACCGACCTCCTCGGGCAGGAGCACACCCAGGAACTGGCCCACGCCCAGTACCGCTCGGTGCGGCGCCTGGCCGACGAGCTCCCCGCCGACACCCAGGTCTACCCGTCCCACGGGTTCGGCAACTTTTGCGCCGCCACTCCGGCCGCCGGCGACTCCTCCACCGTCGGTGAGCAACGCACCACCAACCCCGCCCTGACTCAGGACGAGCAAGGCTACGTCGACGAGCTGCTCGCCGGCCTGTCCGCCTACCCGGCCTACTACGCGCACATGGGCGTGATCAATACCCAGGGGCCGGCCCCGGTCGACCTGTCGCTGCCCAAACCCGTCGACCCGGATGAGGTCCGTCGCCGTATCGAGGCCGGGGAATGGGTGAACCGTCCTGGAAGAGGTGGGGGCTCCTGATATAGCAAGGAGAATGTTGGTCATGCCTGCACCGAAGAAGTACGACGCCGAGACCCAGGAGCGAGCCGTACGGATGTATCGGGACCGAATCCGCGAGCACGGAGGCCCGAAGATCGCAGCCCGTCGCCATGTCGGCGAGCTGCTCGATATCGCGCCGGCGACGCTGCGGAACTGGATCGAACGGGAGGAGATCTATCCCGCTCCCGGAGCATCGTCTGTAACATCTGGCGTGTCGGACGAGGTGGCCCGGCTTCGTCGTGAAGTAGCCGAATTACGCAGGGCCAACGAGATATTGAAGACTGAATCGTCCCGGGTTTGATGCCAATGCCATTAACTTTGGCATCGCCGCAGGTCGCGTCGTTGCGCTTGTCGAAGGTGTTGATGCGGTGCGTGTCCCAAATGCGCCGAGTGGGTTGATCGAGCGAGGGTGATTTGATGGGCGGCGGGAATTTCACCCCTCAGATTGCCTTCTAAAGATATTGCGCCGTATCGTAATTCACGTACTCTAGATGTCTGTGGCGGACAACGATTCAGGTGATGAACGCTCAGCAGCGATCCAGGCGAGCGGCACGACCGGAGGCACAGCTGAAGAAGACCGAACGAGCCCTGCGCAGCGAACACGCCGCCCATGTCCGCGAACTCAAGCAGACCATCAAGACCTACGCCAACCAGATCCAGGCCCTCGCCCTGCGGGTGGCCCA
>SEEV01000704.1 GCA_004211695.1 Rhodococcus sp. (in: high G+C Gram-positive bacteria) | reverse complement strand
CCTCGCGACCGTGGTCGGCGTGCCGCACGAGAGCCACGGCGAGGAGGTCAAGGCGTTCGTCATCCTCAATCCCGGCGCCCGGACCACCGTCGACGAGCTGGTCGCCTGGGGACGGGAGCAGATGGCGGGCTACAAGTACCCCCGCATCGTCGAGATCGTGGCGTCACTGCCGATGACCGCCACCGGCAAGATTCTCAAGCGCGAGCTCAGCTCGCGCCCCACCGTGCCGCCGGCACATCCGTAACCAACTGATGGTCGGTCAGGAGCGCGGCGCCGCCGACCCGCATCGAGACGCTCTTACTCACGGTATGGCGCCGGCAGCTCCGGAGAATATCAAACCCCTTCTGCCGTACCGGCTACCGACCGTTCTGGGTAATGTTCTTGCCGGGCCCGTCGTCCGAGACGAACCGGGGGTGCGCCGACGATCCAAGCGCTGCCAGACTCACCTTGGAAGAGGCGGGGGCGAGCCCTCTGACCGGTGTGACCGGATCGCAGATGCTGCAAGAGAAGGCGAACCTGCCAGCGGGACAGAAGTTTCCGAGTCATGCCGGTTCCGGCGGTGTACACACTGTTGCGAATCAACTGACCAAGCATCTGTGTGCGTCCGTGGCCACGACAACGAGCACGACGCATGCCGAGTGGGCCAAGCGCCTGAGTGCGGGAACCGTGATCGACTACAAGAAGAACGATTTCGCGAAGATCCTGCACGACTAGCATCTGGTCCTCGTCACCCTCGGCGGTGAGACCTTGGGGTTGTTCGGGTAATGGACCCGTCCGGCACGGTCAGCCTTGTCTCGTTCCTACAAAGAACCAGCGGAGTCCGGCAAACAGAGGTTCGCGGCGCCATGCCGAAGCCCACCAGGGAATCCGCCCCCCGATTCGCGCGGGAACAGATCACCGAGCGACTCGTCGACGCCGCCACCAAACTGCTCGCCGGGAAGGGCCCTGCCGAGATCAAGCACGATTCGGTCGCCGAGGCCGCGAATGTATCCACGATGGCGGTCTACTGCAACTCGGCGGACTACCTGAGCTACTCCAGGCCGTCGTCCACCGAGGAAGCCGAGACCTCGACCGGGCCTTCGAAGCGGTCCGTCCCAGTGATGACCCCGCGGCGGACCACTTCCCAAAGGCACTGACCAGCCGCCTGCTCGCCCAGCAGAATCCGCACCTCTACGATCTGGTGTTCGGGCTGTCCACGCGCGGAAGCTACCGACCGCTTCAATCGCCGACCCCTGGCACCAACGCGTGGTCAGAGACGTTCCAGGCCGCCTTTACCATGTTGTCCAGGCATGCACTCGCCTCATGCGCAGCAGCCGCATCCGTGGCGACCAAGACGCCGAGATCGTCGCCATCCAACTCTGGCAGCCGAAAGCTTCGACCCCGTCTCTCGCCGGTCGGCCCCACAACGAAGTCAGGCGAGTCGAGTTCAACGGCGTCATTCACCAGTCGCCGCCGACACGATCCTTCGCACGGAATCCAGGAGGCGAACTCCCCGTGATCTCTCGCGGCGCGCCTGAATCAGCTCGCCGACGCCCCCACGCCGCCGAGGGTGTACACGCGAAGGAATTCGTCCAGATCCTCGGCGCTCGCGTCGACGACGAGCGTGCCGGACTTCATGGCGTCTGCCACTGTGACCTCGCCGTTCGCGACGGCGAGTAGTGTCGAGATATCGGTCTGAAGACGCACTTTCGGTGTCGTGGGAGCGGCGCCCGGCCTGAGTACAATGCCGTTCGCTGACGGGCCGATCCATGCGGATTCTTCGCCCACGTCGAACTGAACCACGCCACCGAAGCGGCTGGCGGCGTCTGCGTCGGCGCGCGCGAACATCCCCTGGATGATCCACTCTGCGCGAGTCATGTCCGCGTCATCGAACCCCGCACCGTGCCGGAGTCCCCAGGCGGCTAACTGCCCCAACATCGGACGCAGTTCTTCCCCGGCGCTGGTGAGTGCGTACGCCGCGACCGATGCCGGCGGAGGCAGCACGATTCGTTCGATCACACCGGCCTCCTCCAGGCTCTTGAGACGGCTCGCGAGTAGGTTCGTGCCGATACCCGGCAGTCCCGACGCCAAATCCTTGTACCTGCGGGGACCCATTCCCAGGTCACGCATGATGAGCAGGGTCCACCGCTCGCCGAGTAGGTCGAGCGCACGAGCGAGCCCACAATTCTGGCCGTACGTCCGAGCATTCAT
>SEEV01000703.1 GCA_004211695.1 Rhodococcus sp. (in: high G+C Gram-positive bacteria) | reverse complement strand
TGGGCGCGGCCTGGGGGTCGGTGACGCCCGGCTGCGACGTGGACGGCGGGGTGGTCGGAGCGGCGTGTGCCGTCGCGGCACCGAGCAGTGCGGCGGCGGACACCGAAATCGCGGCTGCCGGAGCGTGCATGCGGATTCTCAAGTCGTGACTCCTGAAGTCGAACGGACTGGTGATCGAACGGACTGGTGCTGATGATGCAAAACGCAGGAGTGCTGCAGATCAGAGGCACCGAAAGAGGGAAGCGCGCACAGCAGAATGCCCCCACCGAAACGGTGGGTGTGTTGTTTCCCTGATGAGATACGCCCGTGCTGCCGGCGCACTGCTGCAGCCGTCGTCCGCCGCCCCCCATGACCGCCCCCGGTTCTTTCTCGTCCCCCTACCGCGGCAAAGTACCAGACGGGCAAGTGTTCCCGCGCACCCGGATTCCGGTCATGCCAGGCCCGCGGCCAGCTTCACCGACAGATCGCGCAGCGGGCGGAGACGGCCGGTCATCGCGACGGACGACATGGCGCGCGATCCACGCACCAGCCGGCGGGTCGCGGGGCGCCGTGTGCGGTCGTAGCGGCGCAGCGCCGCGTGAATGTCGGTGTCGGCGGTGAGGAATCGGCCGAGAGTGACGGCGTCGACGAGGGCCTCGCAGGCACCCCGGCCGAGGTTCGGCGCCATCGCGTGGGCGGCGTCGCCGAGCAGGGCCGTGTTGCCCGACACGTACGACGGGAGAGCGGGCGAGTCGTACAGATCGTGGTGGAGCAGGGCCTCGGGGGTGGCGGCGTCCAGTACCGCGCGGACGTCGGCGTGCCAGTTCCCGAACCGGGACCGCAGGTAGCCGAGGCCGCCGGGGTGACCGGCGTCGGTGCGGACGCACGCGAACCAGTTGACGAGGTCGCCGTCGCGCGGTGTGATGCCGAAAAGCGCGTCTGCGTCCCAGGTTTCGCTGACGGTGTCGCGGTGTCCGGGTACCCAGCCGCGCCACGCGGTCGCACCTATATATACGGGCTCGAATTTCTCGCCGAACAGTTGCCGGCGGGTGGGGCTGCGCAGACCGTCCGCACCGATCACGACGTCGTGGTCCGTCAGCGCGTCGAGGGTGGGCGCGGGCGTGCCGAACGAGATCGTTCCGTCGGGCAGGGTTTCGGCGAGCGTGGCGAGCAGCGCCGGCCGCGACAGCAGGTAGGCGGTGCGGTCGCGGCTGTCGACGGTGCCGATCACGGATCCGTCGCGGCGCAGGAAGGACCCGCGGTGCTGCGGTGATCCCAGCCTGCGTACGCGATCGCCGGCGCCGATCGCGTCCAGTGCGTCGAGGGCTTGCGGTCACATCCCGAGTGCGGTTCCGGAGGTGGGGAGGCTGTCGGCGCGCTCGAAGACCTCGACGTGCCACCCGGCGCGGGACAGGTGGCGGGCGACGGCGGCCCGCCGATGCCACCGCCGAGGACTGCTGCGGACTGTGTCATGACCCCGAGGGTACTACGCCTGTAGTGAAACTACTACCGTTGTAGTGTCGAGGTATGTCGGGAAAACGGGAGCAGGTGCTCGACGCGGCCATCGCGCTGCTCGGCACGAAGGGAATGCGCGCCCTCACGCATCGCGGGGTCGACGAGCTGGCGGGGATGCCGCAGGGGTCCACGTCCAACTACTTCCGCAGTCGCGGGGCGCTCCTCGAGGCGATCGTCACAAGCCTCGTCGAACGTGACCGGGAGGACTGGCAGATATTCGCGCAGCTGCGGCCCGAAAACGCGGATGCGCTGGTCGAGGCTCTGGTCGCCTTCGTGAAATTCTCCACTGGTCCGGACCGGACGCGCACGAGCGCACGCTACGCACTGTTCGTGGAGGCGTCCGTGACGCCGGGCCTCGACGACAAGATCGGTGATGCGCGCCGCGCGCTCGTAGGATGGGGCGCGGACATGCTGGAACTCGTGGGATCGAGGAACCCCGCTGCCGACGCCGTCGTCGTCACCGACTACCTGGACGGTGTAATCCTTCATCAACTCACCGTCCCGGATCTCGATTTCGATCCGACTGCGGGAATTACAGCGGTGCTCGGCGCGCTCACTTAACATGTACTCAGTGCACTCGGACGAGGTCCGCCCTCGACAATGCCCAGTTCAGAGGGTAAATAGGCCAACCTAAGTTGTGTTTCGTCGGGGGTTCTGAATTATCGTTTTCGTTACACGTTGGACCCACGAAAGTCC
>SEEV01000702.1 GCA_004211695.1 Rhodococcus sp. (in: high G+C Gram-positive bacteria) | reverse complement strand
CCAGCTGCTCAACGACACGAACACCGTCTACCCCGGCACCGCCCTCGCCCTGCGCTACAGCACCAAACCCCACCGGTGACCGAACATCAATTCCTGCACCATGTCAGGAGTCCTGGGGTAAGGCCCGCGTGGCACTGACCGGCACACCGGTGGAGAACAAGCTGAGCGACCTCTGGTCGATCCTCGACGGCGTCACCCCGGGACTCCTCGGACCGTACGCGCAGTTCCGCCGCCGCTACGACAGCTCGGCGCCCGACGACGGGATCGATCGCGCGGCGGAACTGGCGGCGCTGATCTCGCCGTTCGTCCTGCGGCGCAAGAAATCGGACCCGGGGATCGCCCCCGAGTTGCCACCGAAGACGGAGATCGACCTCGATGTCACGCTCACCCGGGAGCAGGCCGGGATGTACGAGGCCCTCGTCCGCGAGGCGATGGAGCAGATCGAGAACAGCGACGGCATCGGCCGGCGCGGCAGCATCGTGTCGCTGCTGACCGGTCTGAAGCAGATCTGCAACCACCCCGCCCAGTACCTCGGCCAGGAGCACGCCGCGCTCACCGGCCGCTCCGACAAGATCGGTCTGCTCGACGAGCTGATCGACACCAACCTGTCGGAGGGTGGGCGTTCGCTCGTGTTCACCCACTTCACCACGATGGGACGGCTGTTGCGACGGCACCTCACGGCGCGCGGGGTGCACTGCGAATTCCTGCACGGCGGCACCTCCGTCGCCGCCCGCGAGCAACTGGTCGAACGGTTCCAGAACGGCGACATCCCGGTCCTGATCCTGTCACTCAAGGCCGCCGGCACCGGGTTGAACCTGACTCGTGCCGATCACGTCGTCCACTTCGATCGCTGGTGGAATCCGGCGGTCGAGGACCAGGCGACCGACCGCGCGTACCGCATCGGCCAGACGCACCCGGTCGTCGTCCACCGGCTCGTCACCGCGGGAACCATCGAGGAACGGATCGCCGGCATGCTCGCGTCCAAGCGGCAGCTCGCCGACTCGGTCCTGTCCCACGGCACCGATGCCTTCACCGAACTGAGCGACGGCGAACTCGCCCGACTGGTGGCACTGAGCCCCGACTACGACTTCGGAGGTGATCTGTGACCGGGGCTGTCACCCGTCCCCGTTTTCCGGCACAGAAGGGCCGGCGTACCCGTGGCCGGACCTGGTGGGCACAGCGGTGGGTCGACGATGTCGAGCAGGCCGCGCTCGACTCGGACACGCTGAAGCGCGGACGCGCCTACGCCCGGGGCGGTCTGGTCGGGCCGCTCACGTTCGCGGCCGGGCTCGTCTCCGCGGACGTCCACACCGACGAGGAGAGCCTGCACGTACGAATTCGGGTGGACCAACTCGACGAGCGCCAGTGGAGCCGGGTACTCGCGACCCTCGCGTCGCGGAGCGGCCACGTCGCCCAGTTGTCGAGTGGAACGCTTCCCCGCGAACTCGACGAGGACCTCGCTGCCGTCGACGTGTCACTCGTGCCGTCGATGTTCGACGCCGACGCGACGTGCACGTGTGACGAGTGGGACGTGCCGTGCCGCCACGCTGCCGCGGTCCTGTATCAGGCGGCGTGGGTGCTCGACGACGACCCGCTGCTCTTCTTCCTCCTGCGCGGGCGCGAGGGGCAGGACATACTTCAGCGCAGGCACGACGCGCACGAGGAAACGTCCCGTTCGTCGTTCGACGCTTCGTACACTCCGGTGCCGGCGACGGACGCCTACGCCGCAGCGCCCGGACCGCTTCCCACTCCGCCGCACACCGTCGGTTCCCCGAGACGGCCACGGTGGCTGGACGACGCTCCCCCCGAGGTTCAGGCGGACGCCGTGTGGTCGGCGATCGTCACTGCGATCTCGCGATACGGAGACCGTGCCTGACATCCTCCGACGGTCCGGGCACCAGGCTCGGCGCGACCACTCGGGCCCCGGTCGCCAGGTACGGCGTGCAGATCTGGACGTCGTGCACGAAGCACCAGCGCCAGCCGCACGTCAGGCACAACATCAGGTGCTCCCAGCGGGTACCGAGTGCGAGACAGCCCTCGCACCCGTCCGACGTGTGCGCGACGACATCGCGAATCATGTTCAGATCGGGATCGTGCCAGTTATTGGATTGGGTCATAATTGCCACCCCTCAGTTACCAAGGTTGGCGGTTGGCGCGCCGCGCCACATGGTCACGACGGAACGAAAGAATCCCCCGAAATCCGGCCTCGGCGGACAGCGTCCCGGTTTCGACGGCGCAAAACGGGGTAGTTCCATGCCATGGATCTGGAAGCAGCCCCAGACCCGAGGGTGGATCACACGCCGCGGGCAGCGAACCTGTGCGCGGTGCTGTCCGTCACCGCGCACATGCACGACTGCGGAAACCGGGACGAGATTCTCGCCCTGATGGTGGACGCACTCCCCGAACTCGGTCCCTTCACGGTGGAGCCTGTATCGGCGGTGACGGGCGAACTCCACGATGACGACGACGTCTGGCGGCACCGGGTGCTGCTCGACGATTCGTGGTCGAGGCCGGTGTCGCTGACTCTGCGGGCCGACTACCCGCCGACCCCGTTGCAGGCCACGCTGCTCGAGTTGCTGATTCAGCACACGGGATCGGCACTCCGCGCGACGTCGCTGCGCGGTCGGGCGGCCACCCAGGAGCGCCAACTGCGCGAGGCCACGGAGGAGATCACCGCGATCACCGCGCGGGCCGCACGGCTGGAGCAGGAAGCGAAGATCCATCACACGTTCGGACGCCTCTCCGCCACCGGCGGCGACGAGACCGCCATCGCCGAAACCCTCCACCGGCTGACCGGGCTCGCGGTCGGGATCGAGGATGCCTTCGGCAATCTTCGGGCCTGGGCCGGCCCGGACAGGACTCTCGAGTCCGGCCCGGACAGTGTTCCCAAGTACCGCAAGGTCGGCGGTGGGAACCGTGTCGACGTCATTCGCCGCGCCACCATGGAGGGACGCCCACTGCGCGA
The DNA here is from genome assembly GCA_004211695.1 of Rhodococcus sp. (in: high G+C Gram-positive bacteria). GTDB lineage: Bacteria > Actinomycetota > Actinomycetes > Mycobacteriales > Mycobacteriaceae > Rhodococcus_F. The sequence continues at coordinate 1,085 of SEEV01000702.1, read as the reverse complement.
CGACAACCGGATCGTGCAGATAGTCCGCCCCGGCAAGACCCTTCTCGGCGTCCTGTATCTGTCGGATCCGGACCACCGGGCCACCGACCTCGACACGTTCGCGCTCGAGTACGCCACGACCGTGCTCGCCGTCGACATGGCGCACAGTAGGTCCCTCGCCGAGACGGAGGCGCGGCTGAGCCGCGACCTGGGAGCCGACCTGCTCGCCGGGACCGACGACGACAGCGCCTACTCGCGTGCCGACGCACTGGGTTACGACCTGCACACTCCACAGCGCGTCCTGGTGGTGCAGTGGGGCTCGGACACTCCCGTCGAGACCGTCGCCGAGGCGTTCCGGCGTCACCTCACGTCGACCGATTCCGCGGCCCTCCTCGTGCACGGCAACGAGCACCGCACCGGAGTGCTCGCCGCTGTCATGGACGCGACGACGGACGCGAACACGATCTTCAAGACGTTGGAGAAGTCGCTCGGACCCGCCGTCGGGGTGGTGGGTGTCGGCTCCGAATGCGGCTCCCCCAGCGATCTTCCCAATTCGTACACCCACGCGATGCGTGCGCTCGAGATCCGGAAGCAGTCGCTGTCACCCCGCGGGGTGGCACTGTTCGACGAACTCGGCGTCTACCGCATCCTCGATTCGCACAGCAGCACCGGCGACGTCGAGGCATTCGTTCAGGAATGGCTCGGGCCGCTCCTCGAGTACGACCGGGAACACCGGAGCACCATGACAGCCACGCTCGCCCAATACCTCGAATGTGGTGGCAAGTACGACGAAACCGCGCAGGCCCTCAGAATCCACCGCAGCACACTGCGATACCGGATGTCCCGCATTCACGAACTGACCGGACGTGACCTCCGGAGCGTCGACACCCGCCTGAATCTTCACCTGGCCTCCCGGGCACTTCAGGTCCTGGCCGGCGGCGAGCGGTCATGAAAGCCGTTGTGGTGCATGAGCGTGGATGCCCCGGGAATGCCGAAAGCCCCCCAACGGTGTTGGGGGGCTTTCGGTAACGGATGTTCGGCGGTGTCCTACTCTCCCACACCCTGTCGGGTGCAGTACCATCGGCGCTGGAGGGCTTAGCTTCCGG
>SEEV01000248.1 GCA_004211695.1 Rhodococcus sp. (in: high G+C Gram-positive bacteria) | reverse complement strand
TTCACCGTCGTCAACATCTTCGTCAAACCACTGGTGAAGCTGCTGTCGCTGCCGTTGCTGATCCTGACGCTCGGCCTGTTCACCCTGGTGATCAATGCCCTGATGCTGCTGCTCACCGCCTGGCTGAGCTCCCTGACCGATTACGGCCTCACCGTCGACGGCTTCTGGACCGCACTGTGGGGTGGCCTGATCATCTCGATCGTCAACTTCCTGCTCAGCATCGTCGTCCCTGACGGCGACTGAACCGCTGAGCCGCTGAACCGCTCAGGCGGCAGACAGGGCCACGGCGGTGGCGGCGCCCCAGATCAGCATCGCCAGCCCCGAATCCCGAAGCGCGGGAATCAGTGCGAGGCCCAGGCCGCCGGAGCGGACCGGGGCGTTCGCCCGGACCGCGAGGGGCAGCGCGAGCAGTCCGACGAGCGCCCAGGGTGTGCGCAGCACCAGGACGAGCGTCACGACGAACGGCACCGTCAGCGTGACCAGATGAAGGATTCGGGTGCGCGAGTCGCCGAGTCGGACGGCGAGCGTGCGCTTGCCGGATTCGGTGTCGGTGGGGATGTCGCGCAGATTGTTGGCGACGAGAACCGCGCTCGAGAACGAACCGACGGCGATCGCGGACACGAGTCCGGCCCAGTCGACCGTCTCGGCCTGCACGTACTGGGTGCCGAGCACGGCGACGAGCCCGAAGAACACGAAGACGGCGACTTCACCGAAGCCGCTGTAGCCGTACGGCTTCTTGCCGCCGGTGTAGAACCACGCGCCCACGATGCAGAGGGCGCCGATCAGCACGAGCCACCAGGCGGTGGTGACGGCGAGTGCCAGGCCGGCCACCGCGGCGACGGCGAAGCAGGCGATGGCCGCGGCCTTCACCGCCGACGGCTTCACGAGCTTGGACCCGACGAGCCGCAGCGGTCCGACCCGCTCGTCGTCGGTGCCGCGAATCCCGTCCGAGTAGTCGTTGGCGAAATTGACTCCCACGATCAACGCGAGAGAGACCACCAGTGCCAGTAGCGCCTTCCACCACACCGCGCCGCCGAGTGACGCCGCGGCGCCGGTGCCCACGAGCACCGGGGCGATCGCGTTCGGGAGGGTGCGCGGACGAGCGCCTTCGATCCATTGAGCAGCCGTTGCCATGCATCGATCTTTGCACCGAGCGAGAAGACGCCTGCACCCACGCCGTGCAATACCATCGAACGCGGTGGACCAGCACATGAGCGTCGACGAGAGGGTGGCACCGGCAAGCACACCGATTCAGGTCGCCTTGTTGGGTGAGGTATCGACGTGCCGATCGGGGGTGCTCGCACCGCTGCCCGGCACCCGTGCGCGCAGCCTGCTGGTGGCCCTGGCCCGCGATCCCGGCCGCAGCCGGTCGGCGCAGGCCCTCATCGACGAGGTGTGGGGCGACGATCCGCCCAGGTCCCCGATGAACGCCCTGCACACGCAGGTCTCCCGGTTACGCGCGGCGTTGCCGGGCGGGGCACTGGAAATAGGCCCGGCCGGATACCGGCTGAGGGTGCCGCGCGACGCCGTCGATCTGACCCGGGCGCAGGACGTGGCACGCCGATTACGGAGCCGCGATCACGGTCGCAGTGTCGGACCGGACGAGATCCGCGCCGCGCTCGCGTTGTGGCGGGGTGAGCCGGGCGCCGACCTTCCCGACGGCGCCGCCGCAACGGAACTCGCCACCGACGCCGCGGTGATCCGGGGTCGACTCGAGGCCGCGGAGCTCGCAGCGCTGGTGGAAGCCGGAGACTGGGAGGCCGCCCTCCCGAGGGCGCGGGTCCAGGTGGCCGCGGAACCTCTGGACGAGAGGGCGCACGCCGACCTCATGCGGGCGCTCGCCGGGCTCGGGCGTGACAACGAAGCACTGGACGTGTTCGCGACCTTCCGCAAGCGGCTGGTGGATCGGCTGGGAGCAGACCCGTCGCCGGCGCTCGTCGCCCTGCACACCGAGATCCTCCGCGGCGGCAGCCCACGCGAGTCGGCCGCCGGGCGCCCCGCGGCGCCGGACCGGACGGCGATCGGGCTCCGCGCGGCTCCCAACGCGCTTCTGGGACGCGACACCGACATCGTGGAGATCGAGGGACTGCTCACGTCCTCGCGGGTCGTGACAATTCTCGGACCCGGCGGTGCGGGAAAGACGCGACTCGCGAACGAGCTGGGTGTGCGTGCCGCCGCGGGAACGTCCGTGGCGCTGGTGGAACTCGCGTCGCTGCGCAGCAGCGAGGACGTCGTCGCGGCGATCAGCAGCACCCTCGGTCTCAGCGAGGTCGACATCGCGCCGGGACGGCTCATCGTGAGCCGGGTGCACTCCGCGCGGGAACGGCTCCGGGAAGCGTTGTCGGCCGGACCGATGCTCCTCATTCTCGACAACTGTGAGCACGTCATCGGCGCCTGCTCCGAGATCGTCGCCGACCTGGTGGCGGCCGGTGACCAACTGACCGTCCTCGCGACCAGTAGATCGCCCCTCATGCTCGCGTCCGAGACCGTGTACCCGCTGCCGCCGTTGTCGAGCGACGACGCGGACGCACCCGCCGTGCAACTCTTCACTGCCAGGGCCCGCGCGGTGCGACCCACCGCACGCCTGGATCCGGAGACCGTCCGCAGCGTCTGCCGCACACTCGACGGTCTCCCTCTCGCGATCGAACTGGCCGCCGCGCGGGTGCGCAGTATGAGCGTCGAGGACATCGGCCGTCGCCTCGAGGACCGCTTCGCGCTGCTGCGGTCCCACGACCCGACGTCACCCGAACGGCATCGCACCCTGCACGCCGTCATCGACTGGAGCTGGCAACTCCTGGGCGAGCAGCAGCAGGTCGCGTTGCGCCGACTGTGCCGGTTCCCGGCGGGGTTCACCCTCGACGCCGCCCGGACGATCGCGGAGTGGGACGGCGTCGACGACGTCGTGGACGCTGTCGAGGGTCTCGTCAACCAGTCCCTCCTGTCGGTGTCCGAGACGTCGGACACGCTGCGCTACTACATGCTCGAAACGGTGCGCGAATACGGTGAGGAGCAACTCGCGGCGGCCGCCGAGGAGTCGGAAGTGTTTGCCCGCCAAGGAGTGTGGGTGCGCCGGTTCGCGTCGGAGGCGCTCGGGCGGTGCCGTGCCGACCAGATCGCGCTCGCGGACGACATCGACGCCGACCACGACAACCTCCTGGCGGTGCTGCGGTGGGCGCTGGACCGCGCCGACGCCGAGACGGTCGCGACCGTGTTTCCGGTGCTGGGGGGACTGTGGGCGATTCGGGGCGCGCACTCGGAGGTGATGAACTGGACGCCGCGGGTCCTCGACGCGACCGCCGATTCGGATCTGAAAGATGTGGATTCGGAATTGGTCGCGTACACGTTCCTGCTCGCGGCGATGCATCTGGTGTTCGGCGGTCAGGCCCGCACCCTCGCCCGCACCCGGACCCGACTGCGGCACATCGTCCGCGGGCGCGCCGACCTGCCGCCGGTCTCCGCGTTCGCGGTGACGCTCATCCTGTCCCTGGGTTCGGGGCGGCGACTCGCCAGGGCGGTCGCGGAAGGGGTGCGCTCGAACGATCGGGAAACCCGTGCGGCGGCGCTGGCGGCGCGAGCGAGCATGCGGGAGAACCTCGGCGACTTCCGCGGTGCCCTGCGCGACGCCCGGGCCGTCTCCGAGTTGTGCGTCGGGATCGGTGACGTGTGGGGTACCGCGATGGCGGCGCAGTTCCTCGGTTCGCTGCACAGCCAGTCCGGGGAGTACCAGGCCGCGGTGGGGCGTTATCAGGTCGCGGTCGAGGGGTTGCGGAAGCTGGGTGCGCAGGAGGAGGCCGATCAGCTGTGGGGTTTCCAGGCGTCGGCGCTGATCGCGGACGGCGACGTGGAGGCGGGCCGGAAAGTGCTGGCCGAGACGGTACTCGAGCATCGCGGTGCGGTCGCGTCGGCAGGCGGAGAGCAGGACGAATGGCGGGTCGCCGCCATCAGCAGTCTCGCGGAGGCCGATCTGGCGGACGGCGACGTCGAGCGGGGACTCGCCCGTTACCGGGAGGCCCTGGACATGATGTATCCCCGGATCATGTCCGAGCCCTACGCCGATCCGTTCGGACTCATGCTGGCCGCCTCGGTGGTGTGCGCTCACGTGCTGCACGGCCGGTCCGAGATGATGGTGGAGCTCGTTCCGCAACTCGCGGAGTGGGCGTCGGCCCGGCTGGGGGTGGGCGCGTATCCGGATCTGCCGGTCACCGGGGCCGTCGCGGCCGGCATCGGATGCTTCGAGATCGCGCGCGGTGATTCCGAACGCGGTCTCGCGCTGCTGGCGCTGTCCGTCCCGGCCCGCGCCCGGCAGGACAGCGCCTCGCTGCAACACCACCGGCACGTGACGTACGCACTCGAACGAGTCGATGCGGACCGCTGGGAATCGGCGCAGGCGAGGGTCGACACCTGGTCGCGTCGCGCGGTGCGCGCCGAGATTCTCGACGTACTCGTCGCCCTGCGCTGAGTCGAGGTTTCAGGCGGGCACCCGGCCACCGACCCGGGCCGCGCACGAGCGCAGGAGGTCGGTGAGCTCCGGATCGTCGACGGCCAGCCGTCCCGTCTTTCCGATCGCCGCGAGGCAACCGACCACCGCGTTCTGCGCGTCGTGCACCGGAACCGCGACGGCGCTGCGCCCGACCCGCACCTCGTCGACCTCGCGGGCCGAACCGGTGCGCCGGACGGCGTCGAGTTCGCCGTGCAGGACGCCGAATTCGGTGACGGTCTGCGCCGTGACCCGCCGCAGGTTCTGCGGGACCAGTTCCGGCCGGGAGGCGAGGAGGATCTTGCCGATCGCGGACGCGTGCAGGTTCGCGGTGATCGCGGTCTCGCCGCTGAGTTCGTGATCGGGGTCCCGGTCGACGAGCCGGACCCGCCCGCCGGCGAACGACGCCAGATGGATCCCGAAGCGGACCTGCTCCCGCAACTCGTCGAGCACGGCGCGGTAGTCGACCGGGTCGGGTGCCGGGTCCGCCCCCGCCAGCTGCCGGGTTCTCCGGCCCAGCGCGAACCCGGACAGGTCCGCGATCCGCACCAGATAGCCGTCCGCGGTCAGGAGATTGAGCAGTCGGTACGCCGTGGCCTGGGGGATACCCGCGTGCGCGGCGATGTCTCTTGCGGTGGCGCCGGACCCCAGCTGCGCGACCGCCTCGAGCAGCGCGAGAGCCTTCTGCACGGCGCGTGGTTCGTGGCCCGCGATCTCCCCGGCTCGGGCGCCCATCACTGGGGCCCGGGAGTACGTCCAGCCGCCGTCAACGCGAGGTTTCCGGCGGCGTCCGTGGCGAACACCCCGGCTCCCGGCAGGACGTCGTCCGTCTCCGCGCTGTCGAACACGCCCATCGACCGCAGGCTCGCCGGACGCCGCCACTGCAGGTACAACTGCCACGCCGAACCCGACAGCAACAGGGTGAGCACCACCGCGGGGACCATCGAGAAGCCGTGGGCCACGTTCACGAACAGCATGTAGGCCAGCACGATTCCGCCGGCGGCGCTGCCCGCGACTCCCGCTGCCAGGACGAGGGGAGTGTGTTCGCCGATCCGGCTGAGGAACCGCACCGACGCCACGGCCACCAGCACGTACGCCGCGACCACCGCCGTCCTGGCGATCAGCTGCACGTGACCGAACGCGGCCGACTTGCCGACGATGCCGAACGTCGCGGCACCGAGGCACACGGTGCACACGATGACGGTAAGGGCCGCGAACGGGGTGCGGTAGCTGCGGTGCACCCGCGCGAACAGCCGGGGGACGACAGTTTCGATCCCCATCGAATACAGCAGGCGCGACGCGGCATTCGACGACGCCATCGCCGACGCCAGCCACGACGTGCCCAACCCGAGGTTCAGGGCGATCACCACCGCCGGTCCGACGCCGGTGCCGGTGCCGTGCAGGTAGGCGTTGACCAGGGTGTCCGTGCGACCGGACCAGGCGGCCCACGCCGAGAAGATGAACAGGCCGCCGCAGATCATCGGCGTGAGGATCACGGTGCGGGTGACGGTGGCGAGGGGGCGCTTGGCCTCGGGGCCGAAGAACGTGGCGCTCTCGAAACCGGCCAGGGCGAACACCGCGGCCAGCGTCATCAGCAGCGGCCCGTACGCCGAATCGGACGGCGGCACCGCCGCGTGCTGTCCGCCCGCGCCCGTCACGATCATCAGACCCACGATGAACAGCAACGAGCACGATTCGACGGCGAGGATGGCGAGGGCCGCGAACCGCACCCCGCGGACCAGGCAGCCGAGGATCACGATCGCGATCCCGGCGTAGACCAGGAGGCGTTCGGCGGGGCTGCGTAACTCGAGCCCGAGGAAGCCGAGCGTCGCGATCACGGCCTGGCCCCCGTGGTAGAGCGTCATCACCGCGCTCCCCACGTATTTGGTGAGCATGGCGACGCCGGCCGTCAGCGCGGCCCGGGTGCCGAGGCCCTGGAACACGAAACTGTAGAGACCGCCTGCGGCCGCCATGCGTCGCGTGAATTGCGAGACGCAGATTGCGATCAGGGAGACCACCACGGTCGCGGCGACGATCGTGATCAGACCGCTCAGCAGCATCTGGTGGGTGAACATGGTGACGGGCAGAACCACCATCGACACCGCCGGCGCCGTCGTGGCCACCGACTGGGCGAGGACCTCGACGCCCGACAACTGCCTCCGGCCCAGCGCCCGCAACGGCGACAGTGCCTGACGTTCGGGCTCGCCGGTGGCGAACGAACGCGTGATGGCGTCGGAAAGGGCTGACATTCGCGTGAAACTAATCGGGCAGTGTTGCGGAGACGTTTCGGTTTCGCGTCGAACTCCGACTTCGGAGTGAGAACGACCCGCGCCGGTTCTCACTCGGTTGCCTCACATTGTTTCGCCGCCGACAACTTCCCGACTCGCATCCCTCCCAGGATGAATCCGGACAACTTACCCGGGTCGCCGGGCGCAAGAATGGGAGCGCGAATTGGCATTCACACGTAGATCTTTCATGAAGGGCCTCGGGGCAACCGGGGGCGCAGGCCTCGCATACGGCGCGATGTCGACGCTCGGGCTCGCCCCGTCGACCGCCGCGCCCGCCCGCACCTTCCAGCCGCTCGCGGCAGGCGACCTCATCGGCAAGGTGAAGGGCAGCCACTCCGTGGTCGTCCTCGGCGGCGGCCCCGCCGGACTCTGCTCCGCCTTCGAACTGCAGAAGGCCGGATACAGGGTGACCGTCCTCGAGGCCCGCACCCGGCCCGGCGGCCGTGTCTGGACCGCGCGCGCCGGAACGGAGGAGACCGACCTGAACGGTGAGACGCAAAAATGCACCTTCTCGGACGGCCACTTCTACAACGTCGGCGCCACCCGCATCCCGCAGAGCCACATCACGCTCGACTACTGCCGCGAACTCGGCGTCGAGATCCAGGGCTTCGGGAACCAGAACGCGAACACGTTCGTGAACTACAAGAGCGACACGTCGCTGTCGAACCAGTCCGTCACCTACCGGGCGGCGAAGGCCGACACGTTCGGTTACATGTCGGAGCTGCTGAAGAAGGCCACCGATCAGGGCGCCCTCGACCAGGTGCTGACCCGGGAGGACAAGGACGCGCTGTCGGAGTTCCTCAGCGACTTCGGTGACCTCTCCGACGACGGCCGCTACCTCGGATCCTCCCGTCGCGGTTACGATTCCGAACCCGGTGCCGGCCTGAACTTCGGCACCGAGAAGAAGCCGTTCGCGATGCAGGAAGTGATCCGCAGCGGTATCGGGCGCAACTTCAGCTTCGACTTCGGCTACGACCAGGCGATGATGATGTTCTCCCCGGTCGGCGGCATGGACCGGATCTACTACGCGTTCCAGGACAGGATCGGCACCGACAACATCGTCTTCGGCGCCGAGGTGACGTCGATGAAGAACGTGCCCGAAGGTGTCACCGTCGAGTACACCGCCGGTGGGTCGAGGAAGTCGATCACCGCCGACTACGCGATCTGCACCATCCCACCGCACCTCGTGGGGCGGCTTCAGAACAACCTGCCCGCCGACGTGCTCACCGCGCTGAAGGCGGCCAAGCCGTCGTCGTCCGGGAAGCTCGGCATCGAGTACTCGCGCCGCTGGTGGGAGACGGAGGACCGCATCTACGGCGGCGCGTCCAACACCGACAAGGACATCTCGCAGATCATGTTCCCGTACGACCACTACAACTCCGACCGGGGTGTGGTCGTCGCCTACTACAGCAGCGGCAAGCGGCAGGAAGCGTTCGAATCCCTCACCCACCGGCAGCGGCTCGCCAAGGCCGTCGCGGAGGGCTCGGAGATCCACGGCGACAAGTACACCCGCGACATCTCCTCGTCCTTCTCCGGCAGCTGGCGTCGCACCAAGTACTCCGAGAGCGCCTGGGCCAACTGGGCGGGCAGCGGCGGCTCGCACGGTGGGGCCGCCACCCCCGAGTACGAGAAGCTGCTCGAACCCGTCGACAAGATCTACTTCGCCGGCGACCACCTATCCAACGCCATCGCCTGGCAGCACGGCGCCCTGACGTCCGCCCGCGACGTCGTCACCCACATCCACGAGCGCGTGGCCCAGGAAGCCTGACCTTTCCCTCGAACAAGGAGTTGTGCACTGTGAAGTCGATTCGTACCAAGGCCGTCACCGCGGCCCTCGCGGCCTCCGCTCTGATCGTCGGGGCGACGTCGTGCTCCTCCGACGAGGCGGCAGCGGAGGCGCCGGGCGGCACCTTCGTCTCCAAGTCGGTTCTCGAAGCCGGAGAGGCGAATCCGATGATCGCGCAGGGTGTGGCGATCGGCGGCGGCACCGCCGTCTACAAGTCGAGCGGAATCGGTCCCGGCGCGTCCAACAAGACCGCACCCGAGGGCACGCCCGAGTCCTACATCGACACCGACGTGTTCGCGGGCGGCGCACTCCCCGCCGGGGTCACGATCACCGAGGCGCAGGGCATCAACGCGCTGAAGCGGATCCGCGACAATCTCGAAGCGCAGGGGCTGACACTCGAGGACGTCGTGACCATGCGGGTGTTCCTCGACAACGCCCCGGGCACCGACCGTGCCGACTACGCCGGCTGGAATCGCGCCTACCGTCAGTTCTTCGCGAACACCAACCTCGACACCGGAGACACCGAACTGGTGCCCCTCGGCACCGCGGAACCGGCCGCCCCGATGGAACGGAACTCCGCGCGGCCCAGCCGGTTCGCCCTCGAGGTCGCGAGCCTGCCCGCCGCCGGCTGGCTCGTCGAGGTCGAGGTGGACGCCGTGTACCCCGACGGTGAGGAGCCGCAGTAGTGGGGGCGCTGAGCCCCAGCCACTGGGCGATCATCGCGGTGGTCCTCGTGGTGCTGTTCGGATCGAAGAAGCTCCCGGAGGCCGCCCGCGGCCTGGGCCGCTCGATGCGGATCCTCAAGTCCGAGGTGGGGGAGTTGCAGGCGGACGGCCCCGAACTGGAGAAATAGGCGAAGCGAGCCGGTGGACCCCGCGTCCACCGGCTCGCTTCGTATTTCGGTTGTCAGGCCTTGCGCATGTAGGTCCGGACCGTCAGCGGTGCCATGACCGCGACGATCACGGCGGAGCCGAGCAGTGACCACACGACGTGGACACCGAAGTGGCCGTCGTTGACGAGTTCACGCACCGCGGTCACGACGTGCGACACGGGGTTGACGTTCACGAACGCCTGCATCCAGCCAGGCATCGTGTCGGCGGGCACGAACGCGTTGGACATGAACGTCAGAGGGAACAGGATGAGCATCGAAATGCCCTGCACCGAAGATGCTTTGCTCATCAGGACGCCCATCAGCGCGAAGATCCAGCTGATCGAGAACGCACAGATGATGACGAGCACTCCGGCGGACAGCACACCGACGACGCCGCCGCCGGGCCGGTAACCCATCGCGATGCCGACGGCGAACGTGATGGTCGTGGCGATGCCGTACCGCACGACGTCCGCCAGGAGCGCCCCGGACAGCGGCGCGATACGGGCGATCGGCAGCGACTTGAAGCGGTCGAAGACGCCCTTGTCCATGTCTTCCCGCAACTGGGTGCCCGTCACGATCGACGTGGTGATCACCGTCTGGACCAGGATGCCCGGGATGATGATCGGCAGATACGA
>SEEV01000018.1 GCA_004211695.1 Rhodococcus sp. (in: high G+C Gram-positive bacteria) | reverse complement strand
GACAAGGCCGCGTTCCTGCGCTGCTCCGTCGAGCACCACAACGTCCTCGTCATGGCCGCACCGGTGAACTTCATGCACCACACCAGCTGGCAGGTCGACGACATCGACGAGGTCGGCCGTGGCGCGCACGCGATGCTCGAGAACAACCCCGAACGCCACATCTGGGGACTCGGCCGGCACTACGCCGGCGCGAATTTCTTCTGGTACCTCAAGGACCCGGCCGGGAACTTCTCCGAGTACTACTCCGACATGGACACCGTCCCCGAGGACGAACTCTGGTCACCGGAAGTGCTGCACGGACTCCAAGGCCTCTACGCCTGGGGACCACCACCGCCGCCCCCGTCCTTCCTCGAACCCGACGACCTTGCCGCCCTCATGACCGGAGCACACTCCACCCAAGGGTGACTCCCGCCCGTGCCGGGGGTTGCGCCCACAGGCGAATTCCCCCGGCACGGCCCCGGCACACCACCACCATCGAGCCCCATGGACCGCGCATCCGGCGGGAACGGGAAGCCAAACGCATCTGCCATCGGTGCCCGGTGATCGACCGATGCCGGACCTACCCCCTCGACAGCCGCGAACGCTACGGCGTCTGGGGCGGAACCTCCGAACGCGAACGGAATCTTGCAGATCCGACACCATCTCACACCACCGCCCTGCGCACCGGATAAGGAACCCCGCATGCCACTCGCTCACGTCGTCACTTTCACCTTCTCCCCCGACCTTCCTGCCGGCACCCTCAGTACCCTCGCCGACAGGCTCGACGAGCTGTCGGCGGCCTGTCCCGGCATCGAGTCCTACCGGCACGGACCCGACCAGCGGGACCGTCCCGGGAACGCCGACTACGCCGTCACCGCGGTATTCGAGAACGAGGACGCTTTCACCGCCTACCTGACGTCTCCCGATCACCGGCGCATCGTCACCGAACTCATCGGACCCCACCTGGTGGCCAAGAGTTCCGTCCAATTCCCCATTCCACTCGGATGATTCGAGACCGGCTCTTCGCCGGCACACCGCGCGCCGTCGACCTCTGACAGGATTCACAGATGGAGGCACCACCCCCGCGGCTCCCTCTGGTGGGCCGCACGGAAGATGTTGCGGCAATCTGCGCGCTGTTCGGCGACCCAGCTGTCGGGATGCTCACCGTCGTCGGGCAAGCGGGGGTAGGAAAGACAACAGTCGTTGCGGCTGTCGCCGAGCGGCTGACGGCGTCGGGGATCGACGTGTCCTGGGTGGACCTGTCCGAGTGTGCCTCCGGCAGGGATGGACTGGCGATGATCGAGGCAGCCTGTGCGCGGTCCAGCGCATCCGAGATCGCCCGTGTCATCGTCGTCGACAGTCTCGAGAGGATCGGGGCCGAGGTTCGCGCGATCGGTGCGATGGCTGTCGCACACCCGAACGTCGCACTGCTCGCGACGAGCCGGGCAGCGACCGGCCTCTTCCGCGAATACCGGTACCGGCTGGACCCGCTACCGTGTCCGCCCCTGGAGGGCCCGGTGCCTGCTGACGGCGGTCGCGGCTCTGCCCTGCAACTGTTCCTCGACCATGCCCGCCGAGTGGCCTTCGAGACCGACCTCGAATCGAACACCCCGACCGTTGCCGCTATCTGCCGGCGACTCGACGGCAGCCCGCTTGCCCTGCTGATCGCCGCGAACCAACTGAGCACGGTGACGCTGGAAGGTTTACGTGGGCGGCTGGAATCCGGAGGGTCGCCGAGCATGCGCGGCCCGAGTGATCTGCCCGACCGGCACCACACACTGGCGCGCACCCTGGCGGACAGCGTGACCCTCCTCGCCCCGGACGATGCGGAGCTCATCCAGGTCCTGGCGCTCTTCGACGGCGTCATCGAACCGGCTGCGGTCGTCGAGGTTCTCACCGAGGCGGCGGAAATCGAGGGAGCGTGCGGTGACACATTCACCCCCGACACGGTCGTCGAGCACCTCGGGGAACTGGTGCACCACACTCTGTTGCACCCCGTTCACGAACGATCGAGCGGGAAGTCGATCACCTTTGCGATGACACACATCGTCCGCGACTACGGGCGTCACTTGCTGCACGCTGATCCCCGTCAGTCGGGTCTTCGGGCCGCACACGCCGAATATTTCCGGCGGCGAGTCGTCGAGGGCGCCGATCTGGTCGGACCCGACGCCGACACCTGGCTGTCCCGCACCGACGGGGATTTCGCCGACATCCGCTCCGCCCTACGGTTCTACCTCGGCATCGGCGACGCACGCGCCCTCGCCGTGGCCGCGGGCATGCGCAACTACTGGCTCGCCCGCGGCCTGCTGCAGGAGGGCGTCGAGTGGCTAACCGACAGCATCGCAACCGCGTCCGATCACCGGACCGTGGCCATGGTGAGGGCCCTCGAGGCCCGCGCGGTACTCACCGGTGCCGCATCGTCCTATGCCAGTGTCCTCGACGACCTCTCGGAATGCGTCGACCGGTGGGAGGAACTCGGCGAACCGGTGGCCCGCGCCCGTACCATGGTCGACCTCGCCGCCGCCCAGTACGAGGTGAACGGGTTCGAACTCGCACGTCCGCTGTTCGAGGAGGCAATCGCCACGCTCGACGCCGCCCGGGATCTCTGGTGGGCAGCGCGCGCCCGCAGCCTCTTCGGGGCATCCGCCGCAACCACCGGAAACCACCGAGACCTCGCCCGAACCAATCTCGACCACGCGGTGGAAGGATTTCGCAACATCGGCGACAGCTCCTACACCAACCTCCCGCTGCAACAACTCGGCCGGATCCTCCACGAAGACGGCCACGACGTCCAGGCGGTCGCCCTGTTGACCGAAGGCCTACGGCTTGCCCGCGGTGCAGGCGACGCCTGGAACACGTCGGTGTTCCTCAACCTGCTGGCCGATATCGCCCTCGCGCGCGGCAACTCTCCGGCGGCGGCCTCGAACTATCTCGACAGTCTCGCCCTCGCTGCCGAGATCGGTGCGAAGCCGCGGTTCATCTGGTGCCTGGAGGGGTTGGCGGTCAGCCTCAACGACCTCGGCGAAAGTTCCTACGCCGCGCGCCTCGTGGGTCTCGCCCTTTCGATCCGCTCCACCCTGAACCTGCACGGCTGGGTCGAATTCCCGGCCCGTGCCATCGATGTCACCGCGATACCGACCGGCTCGTCATCGAATCTTGCAGTGCTGCATGCGCAGGGCTTCGGGATGACCGTCGGGGATGTGCTTGCCTATGCCCCGCAACTCGTGGAAGCCAACACTCGTTCAGACTCCCGCAGGGGTCGGCGAGGACGGTTTCCGGACGGGCTGACCGTTCGCGAAGTGCAGGTGCTGAGGTTGATCGCCGGCGGGTCCACCAGTCGAGCGATCGCCACCGAACTCGTGATCAGCATCGAAACCGTCGGACGGCACATCAGCAACCTCTACCGCAAGATCGGAGCCTCCGGCCGGGCCGAGGCCACCGCCTACGCCATAAGGTCCGGACTGATGGAGGACTGAGGGAGACACGCCTCGCTGCCTTCGCCGAGGCGGTGTGCTTCCGCAAACATGACGAGTTCTGGTGATGTGCGCGCCGGTGGAATCGGGAGAAGCTACTACCACACGACAACCGCATCGCAGGAGCTGCTGATGAACAAGATTCTGGGCCATGTCGACACTCCCACTCGCTCGGAAATTCACGACCTGATAGTCGAATTCACGTGGAAGCTCGATCACGCCGAACCGGCCGGCTTCGCGGACCTGTTCGAGGCCGACGGCCGTTTCATCACCGGCCAGGGCGTGATCGCCGGCCCCGCTCGGTTACAAGATTTTGCCGACACGCGCACCGCGATGATCCGCACCTCCCGAAGCGTGCTCAGCAACCATCGCCTCGTCCGCCTGTCCGACACCCTGATCGAAGGCACCGTGCTGGTCACCCTCTACATGCACGACGGAACCACCCTGGGCGAACCCGTCGCCCATTCGGTGTCCGAATACCGGGACCTCTACGTGCGCGGCGGCGACGAGGTGTGGCGGTTCCAGGAACGGCGCTCGGTGCCGATCTTCACGAGGCCGGCGTGAGATCCGCGGACGACCCGGTCGACGAGGACCGGACGCTTCTGCTGCACACCTTCGATCTCGCGCGATCGGCCCGGGCGCAGGGAGACCGGCCCTTCGGCGCCCTTCTCACCGACGCCGACGGCGCAATCCTGCTGACCGCCATCAACACCGAGATCACCGAGCGCGACGTCACCGCACATGCCGAGACGAATCTGGTACGGGCCGCGTCGGACTCCCGGTGGGCGTCCACGCTGGACAGCACCACGATGTATACCAGTACCGAGCCGTGCCTGATGTGCGCCGGCGCGATCTACCTGAGCGGCATCGGCCGGGTGGTCTACGCGCTGCAGTCCCGCGATCTGGCCGCGCTCCCGGGGGCGTCGGACACCGTGCGGATGGTACCGGTCCCGATCGCGCAGGCACTCGCGACCGGCGACGGACGCCCCCAGATCCGTCACCACCCCATGGGCCACGCGGCGTTCGATCCCCACCTCGAGTACTGGAAGGCGCAGCGATGACAAGCGGCTCCATGGTCGACCTTTCCGCCGCCGACGGCCACACCTTCCGGGCCTACTCGGTATCACCAGAAGTCACCGAACCGGTGGGCGGACTCGTGCTGCTGCACGAGATCTTCGGCATCAACTCCTACATGCGCACCATGGCCGAGATCTTTGCCGGGCACGGTTTCCACACCCTCGTTCCCGATCTCTTCGCCCGCCAGGAGCGAGACGTCGAACTCGGCTACAGCGGGGACGATTTCACCCACGCACTCGAACTTCGGGACAATCTCGACAGGTCGACCGTCACTCTCGACATCGGGGTCGCGAGCGACTTCCTCCGCGGCGGCGCCACGAGCAACGGCCGGGTCGGCACACTCGGGTACTGCCTCGGCGGCGGGCTGGCCATCCTGGCGGCTGCGCACACCGACGTCGATACCGCAGTCAGCTACTACGGTGTGGGCGTTCAGGACCACCTCGACCTTGCAGAGAGAATCAACGTGCCGGTGTTGTTCCATGTCGCCGAGCACGACCACTACTGTCCCCCGGATGCACGGGCCGCTATTGCAGAGGCGTTCGCCGGGCATCAAGATGTCGAGCTCTACCGGTACCAGGGCGTCGGACACGCATTTGCGACATTCGGACGGGACACCTTCGACGCCGATGCCACCGACCTCGCTTTCGACCGCACCCTGCTGCACCTGAAACGGTGGCTCGCCTGACGGAGTCGCTGCCGACTCCGCCGAGCGACCGCGGCCGAGAATACCGAGTTCTCGTCATTGTGGGCGCCATCCGAACCCGCCAGGCTCGTGACTACGAGATGTTCGCCACACCCCGGCTCCCGAAATCCCCCGGACTCGAACGAGTTCCCGACTTCGGCGTCGTTCCTCACACGAAGGAATCACCCATGCTCATACCTTCCCGACACGCCGTCCTCGCCGGCATGATTGCACTCACGCTGGTGTCGACCGTGAGTTGCAGCTCTTCCAACGCAGACTCCCGAACCGACGGGCTGCTCGACGTCACGGTCGGCCAGCTGCCCATCGTCGATTCCGTTCCGTTCACCTTTGCCGTCGACAAGGGCTTCTTCCGGGAGGAGGGACTCAACGCCACACCCGACGTCACCAACGCGGGCGCGATGATCACCAATCTGGCGAACGGCTCCGACCAGTTCGCGCTCGGCGAGACTGCAATCGTCGTCCAAGCGTTCGACAAAGGTCTGCCCGTTCGAATCATCGGCGGAGTCACCAAGAGCACAGACATCCCCGCCGAGGACACCGGGGTGGTACTCGTCGCGAAGAACAGCGCGGTCAAGACCCCCGCGGACCTCAACGGCAAGACCGTCGCCGTCGGAGCCCTCGAGGGCAGCGGCGAATTGTCCCTGCGCGCCGCCCTGGACAAGGCCGGCGCCGACAGCGCCGGAGTGAAGTTCCTCGAGATGCCGCTCTCGGACATGACGGACGCACTGTCCAAGGGACGGGTGGACGCGATCAGCACGATCTCTCCGTTCGACACCGCCGCCCTCGCCGAGGGCGCCACCCGACTGATGTCACCGGGCGCCGAGGCAGTGCCCGGCGGGATGCAGCTGACGGTGGCCACATCGGCCACGTTCGAGAAGGAGCACCCGGAGGCAGTGCAGGGGTTCGTCCGGGCGTTGAACAAGGGCATCGAATACGCGGCCACGCACCCGGACGAAGTACGTGCGGCGCTCCCGAAGATCAGTCCGATTCCGGCCGAACTGATTCCGGCGATGCGTTTGCCGGTGTTCGACGCCACCGACCCGCACGCGGCACTGACGCTGTGGACCGACCTGATGGAGCAATACACCTTCGTCTCCGGCCCGGTCGATATCGACGAGTTGATGAGCTGAGCGATCATGACCACACTCGTACGACCCACACCGGCTGCCACGAAATCAACTCCGCGACAGCTCTCACAACTCCACCGCCGAGTAGCTGCTCGGGCGGGCTTCATCCTCGCCGCCCTGGTGTGCTGGCAGCTGACGGTACAGTCCGGAGCACTCCCCGCCACGTCGATTCCGACCGCAACGCGGACCGTGCTCACGCTCGCGAAGATGCTGACCACCCCGGAATTCTGGCGCACCGTCGAGCAGACGGCCACCGGATGGGGCATCGGTCTGCTGCTCTGCGCAGCAATCGCCATCCCCGTCGGTCTGCTCATCGGCACGTCGCAGTTCCTCACCCGCAGCACCCGCCTCGTGATCGACTTCCTGCGGACCATCCCCGCCGTCGAGCTCACCCCGGTGCTGCTCCTGATCCTGGGCTCGACCATGGAGATGAAGGTCCTCCTGGTCGTGTTCGGAGCGTGCTGGCCATTACTGACCTCCACCATCGACCGAGTCCGGCACGTCGACCCGGTCGCCGCGGATACCGTGCGATCACTTCGCCTGCCCCGCACCGATCGTATGCTCCGGCTGGTTCTGCCGACCGCGCTGCCGTTCGTCGCTACCGGGCTGCGCATCTCGGCGGCCATCGCGCTGATGCTGACCACGGCCGCCGAATACCTCGGCTCCGCACCCGGTCTAGGGAAATCTCTGGGCATGGCGCAGCAGGCCGGCGCCGTCGATGTGATGTTTGCCTACCTGGTGGTCGCGGGGCTGCTCGGGGTCGGCCTGAACGTCATCCTGCTCTATCTCGAACGGCGACTGCTCCCGTGGGCGCCGGCCAACAGAGAGACGGTGCGGTGATGAGACAAGGCGTACGTGCGGTCCGCGCGGCGGCCGTGGAGCTGTGGCTGCCGATCCTGATGATCGTCCTGGTCTGGGTGGCCACCGCCCGCAGCAGCAGCTTCTACTTCCCACCCCTGCAGCAGGTGGCGCAGACCTTTCAGCAGATGTGGTTGTTCGACCGGATCGGGTCCGATGCCGCTCCGAGCGTGCGGAACTTCCTGGTCGGGCTTGTCATCGCGACCGTGATCGGAATAGGCGCGGGTTTGGTGCTCGCCTTGCGCGAAAGCCTTTACGACGCTGCACTCCCGGTCTTCGAGTTCATGCGGTCGGTTCCCGGCATCGTTCTCGTCCCCGTCTTTCTCGTGCTGATCGGCGTCGGCGACGGCATGAAGGTTGCGGTAATCGCCTACGGCGCGATCTGGCCGATCCTGCTCGGCACCATCGACGGGGTCCGTTCCCTCGACCCACTCGTGCGAGACATGATGCGCAGCTACCACATCCCGATCCACCACCGGCTGCTGCGGGTGATCCTGCCCGGTGCGAGTCCACAGATCCTGGCGGGGGCACGGATCAGCGTCGCGCTCGGCGTCGTGCTCATCATCGCCAGCGAATACGTCGCCTCCACACACGGAATAGGCTACGTGCAACTGCATGCAGAGCGCACCTTCGCCATCCCCGAAATGTGGTCGGCACTGATACTTCTCGGAATTCTCGGCTACACGAGCAACATCGCATTTCGCGGCATCGAACGATATCTACTCCGCTGGTACCACGGGCTCAGGACAGCTGGGCAAGGAGGTTCTGCATCATGACCACATCCACATCCACGACCTCGAGCATCGCATCGGCCGGCACGGCCCACGGTGCCACATCCGGCACGCCGCTCAGTCTGGACGTGCGAGCGGTGGCGAAATCCTACGGCCGCGGCCCAGCCACCCGGCAGATCCTTGCCGATGTCACATTCGACGTCCATCAGGGCGAGTTCGTCACCGTCGTCGGACCGTCCGGCGCCGGGAAGACCACCCTCTTGCGCTGCCTTGCCGGGTTGCTGGCCCCCGACGCCGGTGTGGTCGCACTCGACGGGCAGAAGATCACCGCACCCCCGAAAGGGCTTTCCCTGGTCTTCCAGGACTACTCCCGATCACTGCTGCCCTGGATGAGTGTGCTACGCAATGTCATGCTGCCGCTGCGCCGACGCGGTTCGAACCGTGCCGAGCGGCTCCGCCTCGCCGAGCAGGCGCTCGAGGCCGTCGGTCTGGCCGATGCCGGGTCACTGTATCCGTGGCAGATGTCCGGCGGCATGCAGCAACGCGCCGCCATCGCCCGCGCGGTCGCTTGTCAACCCCAGGTGCTGCTGATGGACGAACCGTTCGCGTCGGTCGACGCACAGACCCGAGCGGACCTCGAGGACCTCATGCTTCGCCTGCGGGAAGAATTGAGGATGACCATCGTCCTCGTCACCCACGACATCGACGAAGCCGTCTATCTGGCGGACCGGATCATCGTGTTGTCCGGTGCCCCGACATCAGTCACCGAGATCATTGCCGTTCCCCTGCCCGCACCCCGAGATCAACTACGCACCAAACTCGAGCCGGCATTCGCCGAGCTCCGCGCCCACGTTCTCGGCCTGATCCGCCGCTGACCGCCGCCTCCTGCGGTGACGCAGGCGGCAGTGACCAGTTCCCGGTGCCGGCACAAATGCCGACTTCTGGGGATGCCCCACCGAACGGACGCCGAGCAGGATTGAGCCAGAACAACTCCCGACAGCAGACCACGAAAGTGTGGGAATCATGACGATTATCACGGACTCCACGGGCACGTCCTGCTCGGCGTCGATCGCCGATGCATTCAAGGATGCGATGGCCTCGTTGTGCTCACCGGTCACGGTGATCACCGCGATGAACGAGGACACCCCGGTCGGGGCCACGGTCAGCGCCTTCAGTTCGCTGTCGCTCACCCCGCCCATGGTCACCGTTGCCCTCGACCGACGCTCGCGGGTGCTGGCCGCCATCACCGCCACCGGCCGGATGGGAGTCAATATCCTGGGCGAACGCGATCAGGAACTTGCGCTCAACTTCGCCACCGGCGGCATCGACAAGTTCGCTCACACACCCTGGCATCCCGAAACCGGACTGCCGCGCCTGCTCGACGTCCCAGGCTGGCTCGGCTGCGACGTCGCCCGGATCGTCGGTGGCGGCGACCACGTCATAGTCCTCGGAAACGTGGTCACGCTCGAGCAGCAACCCACCCAAACCCTCGCCTACCGCAATCGCCGGTTCGGGATCCACACCCCCCTGCCAACCCCGGTCCGAATGTAAATTCTCGGATCTTCCGACCCGACCACCAGCTGAAAAGGAACCCGCCACCATGACCATCACCGCCCCGAGTGCTTGGCCGCTCGCCCGTGTCGACCGCCGCGCGACCGCACTTGCCGCCGTCGACGCCATCCGCGACGAACTCGCCGCCGGCGCTGCCGAATCCGAGGCGGGACGCCGACTGAGCGACCGCGCCATCAATGCCCTTCGCGATTCCGGGGTCCTCGGCATCATGACTCCCGACGATCTCGGTGGCAACGTCGTCGATGCGGTGACCGCGTTCGAGGTGATCGAGAAGATCGGCCACATCGACCCCGCCACCGCCTGGACCGCGACCATCCTCCTCGAAGGTGCTGGCGAACTCGCCACCGTCGTCAGCGACGACACCGCCCGGAAGATCTTCGCCTCGGGCATCGCTCTCAAGGCCGGCTCCCTCAAACCCGGCACGGCAACGAGGGTCGACGGCGGGTACGTGATGAGCGGCCGCTGGGACTTCGTCAGCGGCCTGCACCACGCCGACTACGTCACCGCCACCTTCCTCATCGACCACGAGGACGGTCAGACCGTTCGCCGAGCAGCGCTTCTGCCCCGCGCCGAGATCGATGTCCTCGACGACTGGCGAGTCCTGGGCATGCGCGGCACCGGCAGCAGCAGCTTCAGAGCCGAGCAGGTCTTCGTCCCCGACGACATGATCTACGACCCCCTCGGCGAGGGCCGGCGCACCGATACCGCCCTGTCCCGCCTCGGCATGGTGCCGTTCGTACTGCAGATGCATCCCGGCATGGTCCTCGGCGCCGCCCGTCGCGCCCTCGACGAAATCATCACCGCCGCACCGAAGATCCGGCGCGGTGGACGCATCAACCTGCAACAACCCCCCGCCCTCACCGAACTCACCTGGTTCCGACGCGAGCTCGGCGAACTCGACGCCCGCATCCGCGCCGCCCGCAGCCTGTGCATTGACACCCTGCACCAGGTCAACGACGTTGTCGACGCCTGCGGCCGGGTCCAACTCCCCTTGCTCGACCAGATGCAGACCGCCGCCTCACTTGCCGCGAAAACCTCGGTGGAGGTGGTCACCCGCGCCTTCCGGCACGCCGGCGCCGGCGCAATCCTCGAGGACAGCATCCTGTCGAAACTCCTCCGCGACCTGAACACCATCTCCGCTCACGGAGTGATGGGCGAGGCGGGCTTCGAAAGCCACGCCGAGTTCATCCTCGGCCTCCAAACCGACGACAACCGCCGGATGGTGTAACCGCGCCGTCACAACCACCAGCTGTAGGCAGCAACAACGAGTTCGTCCTGGCGCCCGAAATCCTCGGTGCGCCAGGACGAACACACCCATCTGTGCTCGTGCCACCGCCTTCCTCAGGGGCGGCCGGCGTCGACAGCGCGAATTGCGTTCGGGTGGTGAATTCTTCACCGCCTTTTCGCGGTTCATTCGTATCAACAGCGCGTGCTACGTAATCTTGCATCTGTCGAGTCAACGGGGCTTTACTCGAGGCGGCGCGTCCGTGATTCACGCCTCGACCGCCACATGGGGCGTCTCGTCGCTTGCAAGGAAGTTTCCGTCCATATCGGACGATGAAGGAAGCGAAGTACAACCTCTTCCATTTTCAATTTATAGCGCACAGGGGGTCTTGCGGCAAGGCCCGGGTCGTGCCGCAGAATCGTCGGACCGAAGCCGGAACCGACGAATGGGAGTACACGAATTGCGTGTGTTGTTGTCGACGTACGGGTCGCGCGGAGACGTCGAACCGCTGGTGGGTCTGGCGGTGGCGTTGCGGGAACTCGGCGCCGAGGTGCAGGTGTGCGCACCCCCGGACGAGGATTTCGCGCAGCGGCTCGCCGGGGTGGGCGTGCCGATGGTGCCCTTCGGCCAGTCGGCGCGCGCGCTGACCACCGCGGCGGCGCCGTCGTCGACGGACCTGCCCCGGCGAGCATCCGAATTGATCGCCAGCCAGTTCGCCGCGATCAACGCCGCGGCCGAGGGATGTGACGCACTGGTGGCGACCGGCGTGATGCCCGCTGCGGCCGGCGCACGTTCGGTGGCCGAGAAGCTCGGTATCCGCTACGTGTACGCGACCTTCCAGCAGCTCACCCTGCCGTCGCCCTACCACCCGCCACTGGCCTATCCGGGCCGGCCGTTCCCGCCGGAGGTGACCGACAACCGGGTGCTGTGGGACCTGGACTCCCAGAGCATCGACGCGCTGTTCGGCGAGGCGCTCGACACTCACCGGGCGTCGATCGGCCTGCCTCCGGTGGACAACGTCCGCGACTACGTCATCGGCGAGCAGCCGTGGCTGGCGACGGACCCGGCCCTGGATCTGTGGCAGAAGCCGGCGGACCTCGACGTCGTGCAGACCGGTGCGTGGATCCTGCCGGACGAACGCCCGCTCCCGGACGACCTGGTGGCGTTCCTGGACGCCGGAACACCGCCGGTCTACGTGGGCTTCGGCAGCATGCCCATGCGCGCATCGACGGACGTCGCCCAGGTGGCCGTCGAGGTGATCCGGGCGCAGGGCAACCGCGCACTCGTCTCCCGCGGCTGGGCCGACCTGGCCCTGATCGACGACCGGGACGACTGCTTCGTCGTCGGCGAGGTCAACCAGCAGGCACTGTTCGCCCGGGTGGCGGCGGTCGTGCACCACGGCGGCGCGGGCACCACGACGACGGCCACCCGGGCCGGCGCGCCGCAGGTGGTGATACCCCAGGCGGTGGACCAGCCGTATTGGGCCGGCCGGGTGGCCGAGCTGGGCATCGGCACCGCGCACGACGGTCCGACTCCGACCTTCGAGTCCCTGTCGGCCGCACTCGGGGCGACGCTGACCGCTGAGACCCGCGCACGAGCGATCGCCGTGGCCGCCGCGATCCGCACCGACGGGGCGATGGTGGCCGCGAAGCTGCTGCTCGACGCAACCAGCCGAGAATCTGGATCCACCATCACGAACCTCAGATCGGAGTTGTTGCCGTGAGCCCCCTGACCACCAGCGTGTTCGACCTTCCCGACCACCTCGCGCCCAAGGCGGACCCGACACTGATCGCGGGCGACGAGCGGCATTTCTTCTCGATCGCGGACAGCCTCGAAAAGGCTATGGCCGACCTGTCGAACCGCATCGACACCGAACGCCAGGCACCCCGCCGCCTGGGCCAGGAGGCGCTGGAGCGGGACATGATGGTCCACCAGCTGACCTCGGAACTGCGCGCCCTGCGTCGCTTCGGCTTGGACCTGTGCCTCGGCCACATCGTCACCGCAGAGAACCCCGAGCCCGTGTACGTCGGACGTCTCGGCCTCATGGACAGCGCGGGCAATCAGCTGCTGGTCGACTGGCGCTCCCCCGCGGCCGAGCCATTCTTCGGGGCGACCCACGCCAACCCGATGGGACTGACGCGCCGTCGCCGGTACCGCTGGACCGGCGGGCGGGTCGGCGACTATTGGGACGAGGTGTTCACGTCGGACGAGATGGAAGGGAACGCCGCGCTCGACGACCAGTCCGCCTTCATCGCCAGCCTGGGCACCAACCGGTCGGCCCGGATGCGGGACGTACTCGGCACCATCCAGGCCGATCAGGACGCCATCATCCGCGCGGGATCCAGCGGCGCCCTCGTCGTCGACGGTGGCCCGGGCACAGGCAAGACGGTCGTCGCGCTACACCGCGCCGCGTACCTGCTCTATTCCGACCCTCGACTCCGTCACGGCGTGCTGTTTGTCGGCCCGCACGAGCCCTACCTGACCTACGTCGCCGATGTCCTGCCCAGCCTCGGCGAGGAGGGCGTGCAGCTCTGCACCCTGCGGGACCTCGTGGCCGAGGGTTCCACAGCGAAGGTCGAATCCGACCTGGACGTGGCTCGCCTGAAGTCGTCGGGGGATCTGGTGAAGGCGATCGAAGCGGCCGTCAAGTTCTACGAGGAGCCACCCACGAAGGGGATGACGGTCGCGACCGACTGGTCCGACATCTGGCTGAGCCCCGACGACTGGGCCGAGGCGTTCGAAGCACCGGAACCCGGTACTCCGCACAACGAAGCGCGTGAGCAGGTCTGGGAGCTGCTGCTCACGATCCTGATGGACAAGTACGACGGTGATGCTCCGCCGGCCCAGCTCCGGAAGTCGTTGCTGCAGAACGACGAATTGCGCACGATCCTCGACAACGCGTGGACGATGATCGAAGCTGCCGACCTCGTCGCCGACCTGTGGTCGGTGCCCGCCTATCTCCGCAAGTGTGCGCCCTGGCTCAGCCCGGACGAGGTCCGGAAACTACAGCGTGCGGACGCTCAGGACTGGACCGTGTCCGACCTGCCGCTTCTGGACGCGGCACGGCAGCGGCTCGGAGACCCGGAGGCGTCCCGTCGTCAACGGCGTTACAACGCGTCCGTTGCGGCCGAACGCGCGCGTATGAGCAGTGTCGTCGACGACCTGATCGCGGCCGACGACTCCGAGTTGCTGGTGATGTCGATGCTGCGTGGCCAGGACCTGCAGGAGACCCTGGTCGATGAGTCCGCCCTGCCGAGCGTCGCCCCGGACCTGCTCGCCGGGCCGTTCGCGCACATCGTGGTGGACGAGGCTCAGGAACTCACGGACGCGGAGTGGCAGATGCTGTTGCTCCGTTGCCCGTCCCGGAGTTTCACCATCGTCGGGGACCGCGCCCAGGCACGGCACGGATTCACGCAGTCATGGAAGGAACGGCTCGGGCGGATCGGGTTCGACCGGATCGACCTGGCCGCCCTGAGCATCAACTACCGGACTCCGGAAGAGATCATGACGGAAGCGGAGCCGGTCATCCGGGCCGCACTCCCGGACGCCAACGTGCCGACCTCCATCCGCCGCAGCGGCATCCCCGTCGTACACGGATCTGCGTCGGATCTGCACTCGATCCTCGACGCCTGGGTCGAATCGAACTCCGACGGAGTCGCCTGCGTCATCGGGGATCCGACGTTCCAGCCGACGTCCCGCATCCGGTCGTCGACCCCGGAACTGTCGAAGGGCCTCGAGTTCGACCTCGTCGTCCTCGTCGATCCGGAGTCGTTCGGAGACTGCATCGAAGGAGCCGTCGACCGTTATGTCGCGATGACCCGCGCGACCCGGCAACTCGTCATCCTCACGTAAGGGAGCGCGCACGTCGGGTGGGCGAGCGCGACATCCCGCACATCACACCGAATCGACCGGACGCGCGGCGCCCCCGGCGTACAGTTGTCACGGTGCGCTATGAGGTAGCCGAGGCCGATACCGCGACCGCGCTGGGCAGCGGTGACGTTCCGGTGCTGGCGACCCCACGACTGATTGCGTGGATGGAGGCGGTCACCGTCGTCTGCGCTGCACCGTTCATCGGGGCGGGACAGACGACGGTCGGAACGGCCATACGAATCGAGCACCGCGTCCCGACGCCCGTCGGTGCCGGCGTCGAGATCGACGCCGAGCCGCCGGCAGCCGCTGTCGGCCGCCGGCTCACCTTCGCAGTGCGGGCTGTCGACAGCTCGGGGACCGTTGTCGCGGCGGGCGAGATCGACCGGGCCATCGTCGACCGTGACCGGTTCCTCGGTTCGATCGCACCCAGCGAACAGGAGCGCTGATCGAACCCTCCGGGTGCTGACCGCGATGCGGTCGCGGGGTTCCAGAGGTTGACGACCACCAACGCCGTTCGACGGCGACTTCTACTGGGTACCTTTGGAATCGCCGACGATGGGAAGTGCTTGCCCGAAGATCGAGCGCCCGTGCCGGCCGGCCGGGAACACAGCTCGTGCGCCGATTCCTGCCGGGTGATCGACATGTCCACCGCCGCAATGCCGTTCGATCTGAAACGAAGCTGAACTGCGGCAACGCTTCAGCTTCGTGACATCGGGGCGAGGCCGGCCCAACCAGGAAAGGCAACGATACCCGCCTGGGTCTGCCCGCGCGCCGAGCGCGACATCCGTCGACAGCGGACAGCACCGGCATGTCCACCACCACTCTTGACGACGATCGTGTTTCACGACACAATACCTCGGCATACCAACCGAACGTACGGTTATAGGAGCGAGATGTATCGATGTGATCGCCACCGGTCTGCGACGGACCGGACCCAAGGTTGTCGATGAAGACGACGAGGGCGGTGCTTGCCCTCGGGGTCGGACTCAGCGTGCTGCTGACGGCCTGCACGGCCACCGGAAGTCAGCAGTCCCCCACATCCGGCATCACGGTGAAGAGGGACGGCTACGGAATCCCCAACGTGTACGCCGACACCACGCGCGCGCTGTACTCGGGCTACGGTTACTCGGTTGCCGAGGATCGGCTGTTCCAGATGGAGATGGCCAAGCGGTCGTCGGTCGGCACGGCCGCCGAGGCGCTCGGACCGGACTACGTCGAGATCGACAAGACGGCGCGTAACAGCATCGATCCACAGTCGCTCAAGGATCAACTGGCCAGGCTGCCGCAGGATGAACGCGACATCTTCGACGGTTACGCCGAGGGGTTCAACAAGCGGATCGACGAGGTCGAGGCGGATCCGTCACACCTGATGCCGAAGCAGTTCCTGGACGGCGATTTCCGGCCAGAGCACTGGACCGGGTACGACGTCGCGATGGTCTGGGTGCAGACCATGGCCAACCGGTTCTCCCAGTCGAGCAGTGAACTCGCCAACCTCCAGGTCCTCAGGAGCCTGCAGGCGAAGAACGGCGACGAGAAGGGCCGGCAACTCTTCGACCAGCTGATCTGGCCCGAGGAAGATCCCGGCGCTCCGACCACCGTTCCGCGTGACGAGTCCGATTCATCCGACGAGCCGCATGCAATGTCCCAGGAAGCTGGGCTCTCCGACGTGACCCAGGCCCTGCCCGACGCGAATCTGACCCGGATGAAGAACGCGGGCGGAGGCGACTGGCCGCACATGAAACCCGAGGCCAGCAACCTGTGGATGGTCGGCGCCGACAAGACCACCGACGGCACGTCCGTGCTGATGAACGGACCGCAATTCGGTTGGTTCAACCCGTCCTACGTCTACGGGGTGGGCCTGCACGGCGCCGGTTTCGACGTCGCGGGTAACACCCCCTACGCCGTCCCGACCGTCCTGTTCGGCACCAACAAGACGATCTCGTGGGGCGCCACCGCCGGGCCGCTCGACGTCAACGACGTCTATCAGGAGGTGCTCGACCCCGCGAACGAGCACGCCTACCGGTACGACGGCGAGTACCGGCCGATGGAGGTACGGAACGAGACGATCAAGGTGCGAGGCGGCGCAGACGTGGCGTACCCCGTCTACTCGACGGTCCACGGCCGGGTCACCAGTTTCGACACCCCGAACGGGAGTGCCTACTCCCTGAAGGAGAGCTGGGCTGGGTACGAGATCCAGTCACTGGTCGCCTGGATCGACATCATGAAGGCCACGAGCTGGGACGAATTCCTCGAGCAGGCGAAGAAGGTGGCCATCACCATCAACTGGTACTACGCCGACAACCAGGGAAACATCGGTTACGTCTCCCCCGGTCGACTGCCGGTCCGCCCGGCCGGGCAGGACCTTCGACTTCCGGCGATCGGTGACGGCAGCATGGAATGGGAGGGCATCCGCCCGTTCGAGGACAACCCGCGGTCGTACAACCCAGAACAGGGCTACCTCGCCAACTGGAACAACCAGTCCGCAGCCGGTGCGCTCGCCGACGGCTACAACTGGTCCCCCGTCGACCGCGTGCGGGCGATCACCACCCGCCTCGAGGCCAAGGACCACTTCACCCCCGGCGAGATCTGGGACATCAACCGGCAGACGTCGTTTGCCGACCTCAACGTCGACTATCTGCTGCCGTACCTGACCCAGGCCACCGAGCAACTTCCCGACAGCGACCCTGTTGCCGCCGGCGTGAAGCTGCTCCGCGACTGGGACGGGCAGGCCATCGACGACAATTCGGACGGCGTGTACGACGGCCCGGCACCGGCGATCATGCGGACGTGGCTGCCGATCCTGTTCGACGCGGTGATCCGCGACGACCTTCCGCAGGACGTGTACGACTCGTACGCGGCCAAGGTGTACCCCGCCGCCGGCACCGCGCGCCCCGCCGAGGCGACGAAACTCGTCTACAACGCGCTGCGCGGCAACGAGTCCGGAGTTCCGCAGACCACCGACTTCTTCAACGGCGCCGACCCGAAGTCCGTCCTCCGATCGACGTTCGGCCAGGCCGTGGACACACTGCGCACCGTGCAGGGCCCCGACGCCGCCGCCTGGAAGATGCCGGTCAGCGCGAACCGGTTCGACTACAAGAACTACCTGGGCGTCCCTCAGGCCGGTAGCGACGAGGTGCTGTCCCTGTCGCCGTACATGAACCGGGGAACCCAGAACGACCGCATCGTGCTCGGCGACGGCATCGCCGACCTCTGCACCGTCGGACCGCCCGGCCAGAGCGGATTCATCGCACCGGACGGCACGCGGTCACGGCACTACAGCGACCAGATGGACATGTACCGGAACTTCCAGTGCAAAACCGACAGCCTGACCGAACAGTCGGTCGACGCGCACAAGTCCAGCGAGGTGACACTGAACTAGTGGGCTCGGCAGTTCGGTAGGCATCCCGTCACCATCCCGCCGGGGCAGCACATCTGCTGCCCCGGCGACCTCGAAGGAATCGACATGACCTCCACCCATCTCTCCGTGACATCACCGGCGACCGTCCGCCCGCTGAAGGTGGCCGGCGCCAGCCTCATCGGAACCGCCATCGAGTGGTACGACTACTTCATCTACGGCATGGCCGCGGCAATCGTGTTCGGCCCGTTGTTCTTCCCGTCCTTCTCCTCCATCGCGGGAACGCTCGCCGCGTTCGCGACCTTCTCCGTCGGATTCATCGCACGACCGATCGGCGGCGTCGTGATGGGCCATTTCGGCGACCGCATCGGACGCAAGTCCATGCTTGTCCTCTCTCTGATGCTGATGGGTGGCGCGACCGTCGGCATCGGGCTGCTCCCCACCTACGCCACCATCGGCGTCTGGGCGCCGATACTGCTGGTCACGCTGCGCTTCGTGCAGGGAATCGGCGTCGGCGGGGAGTGGGGTGGAGCGGTACTGATGGCGGTGGAGCACGCGCCCGCCAACAGAAAGGGCTTCTACGGCAGCTTTCCGCAGATGGGCGTGCCCGGCGGCCTGATCCTGGCGAACCTCGTGTTCCTGGGCGTGTCGACGAGCCTCAGCGAGGAAGCGTTCCTGGCCTGGGGCTGGCGGGTTCCCTTCCTGGCCAGCGCAGTGATGGTGCTGATGGGGCTCGTCATCCGGTTCACCATCACCGAGAGCCCCGACTTCGAAGAGGTCAAGAGCGCACAGCGCGATCAGCGACTGCCGATCGTCACCGTCCTGCGGGAGAACCTCCGCGAAGTGCTCCTCGCTGCCGGCGCGTTCATCGGAATCAACACCGTCGGTTACATCTTCATGGCGTACCTGCTGTCGTATTCGACGAAAGTCCTGGGTATGAGCAAGACACTCGTACTCGTCTTCACGCTGGTCGTCTCGTTCGTGTGGCTGATCGTCATCCCCGTCGCGTCAATGCTGTCGGACCGGTACGGCCGGCGGCGACTCCTCGTCACGGGCTCGGTGGGGCTGACTCTCTGGGCGGCTGCGCTCTTCCCGCTGATCGACCTCGGGAACCCCGCGGTGATGATGCTCGCCCTGCTCGGCACGGCGGTGTTCATGGGCATCGTCTACGGTCCGATCGCTGCGCTGTTCACCGAACTGTTCAGCGCCGAGGTGCGGTACAGCGGTGCCTCACTCGGCTATCAGATCGGGTCGGTTCTCGGCGGCGGGCTCGCCCCGACGGTGGCCGCCGCGCTGTACGCGAACTGGGGTTCGTCGACGCCGATCACCCTGTACCTCACCGCGGTCACCCTGCTCAGCCTGCTCTGCGTCGCTGCGATCACACAGAAGGTACGTATCCCGGCGTAGCGAACGCGTCCCGTAACAACACAGTCCTGATGGACGTCTCTGCCGGTCGCCTTCCCCGGCGACCGGCAGGCCTGTGACTACCGGGCGAGGCCAGGGTGCCGACTATCGGCCCCCGCTGTCGTCACCCGTCGGCGCGACCCGGACAAATCCGACCCTCCCATTGTGCCGCGAACTACCAGGTCAGCGGTGGCAGACCATACGAAACGCTCGTGAACTTCTGAACAACACCAAGACGGCGCGGGCCCCGAATGGTTACGCTCTGCATGCTTTTTCATATCGGTTGCAGTACAAACTGAATGGGGATCGGCATGACGAAGACCAGCACGGATCGACCCGGAAAGAGACGCATCACCCGCCTGGCTGCGGTCGCGGGCATCTCGGTGCTCGCGATGGTGATGGGTAACGGCACCGCCTCGGCCGGTGTCGACAATTCCAGCTCCGTCATCGACGCGGACGGCAACCGTATCGAGGTCCTACAGGGCGACACGCAGTATCAGGTCGTTCCGCCGCTCGACGGTGTTCCGACCAGCGTCGAGTTCTTCCACAACGGGTATGCCGCGGTGAACATCAGCGGCCCCGACGCGGCGGAGTTCGAGGGGACACAGCTCACGGTGGGTTACCAGATCGGCTACCCGGTCGCGTTGGCCGGTGCCACCATCGTCCTCAATTCGCCCGGCCTCGGGTTCGCGATCGGGTCGGATAACGGAATCAACCTGGGACTCGTCCCCGACTTCACGCTGGACCTGAACGCAGGGACCAGCGCGGTGCTGGCGGGTGACATCATCCCGTCGCAGGAGCTGGACATCGACCTGGAGCCGGGCGGTATCACCACGGTCCCGTTGCTCGAGGGCCAGGAGTTCGACGGACCCGAGGCGTTGGTGCGAATGCAGGGCGTCCACGGTTCCATCTCCGGAGCGATCGGACCCGTCACCATCCGGCCGTACGCGATGGCCGTGACGGAGAACGGTGACACCGTCATGACCTACGGTGTGCCGCAAAAGCTCAACTGAGCGGGAACACCGAACGGGTTTCGGTGGAGGTCGCCGGGCCGATGTCCGGCGACCTCCAGGCGGAGACGCCGGTTCCTCATCCGAACGTGAGATCGTTATCGGCTCGGGAGCGATCGCGGTAGCCCGAATGAGGCAAGCATGCTGCTGTCGAATCGGGTGAAGGCGCAGATCCGGTCGCCGGTGAGTGTGAGCACGAACAGGCCGGATCCGTGGCGGATGCCGGTGGAGGTACGCAGATAGGCACCGAACGCCGGCTGCCCGTTGGCCCTGGTCGGGACGAGATCGACCCTCCTGCCCGAGCTGAAGATGCTCGCGAAGAGACGGGCCACGACAGCTCGGCCTTGATATTCGAGCGGAATCGGCGGCATCGAGACGAAGATGTCGTCGGTGAGCAAGGTGACCAGTCCGCCCAGGTCCCCGGACTCGTAGGCTCGGACGAACTTCTCCACAAGCGCGCGCTCGGAGGATGAGTCGGGAACGGGAGCCGGGTCGCGCTCGGCGGTCGATGACTCCCTGCGGCTCCGCAGGCCGGCGCGGGCCCGTTTGAGAGCGCTGTTGACCGATTCCACGGTCGAGTCGAGCATCCCGGCCACCTCGTTCGCATGAAATCCGAGGACGTCACGCAGAACGAGGACGGCCAGTTGCCGAGGCGGCAGGGTCTGTAGAGCGGTGACGAAAGCCAGGGAGATGGATTCGGTTCGCTCGTAGCGGGCCTCCGGGCCGATCGTCCCCTCGAGAAGGGCGTCGGGAAATGGCTCGAGCCAGACGACCTCACCGAGCCGGGTCGGCTCGGGCGGCTCAACCTTGGACATGTCCCACTCCTTCGCGGCACGTCGGCTCGCGGAGCGACGCGCGTTGAGGCACCGGTTGGTGGCAATCCGGTAGAGCCAGGTGCGCAGTGAGGCGCGTCGCTCATAGCCTGCGAAGCCTTGCCAGGCGGCCAGCAGCGTGTCCTGCAGGACGTCCTCGGCGTCCTGGAAGGATCCGAGCATCCGGTAGCAGTGCACCAGCAGCTCCCGGCGGTACGGCTCGGTCAGCGCTCGGAACGCCTCGCCGTCCCCGGATCGCGCCCGTGCGATCAGCTCCGTTGTCACCGCTTCCACCGACACCACCTTCTTCCCGCACCTTTGTCGCATACCCATACCTGATATGGACACCGGCCGAGCGGTGAACTGGGCGGCCGGCCGGCGCCCACTTTCCCGATGCCGCCGTGTCTACATGAGTGCTCCGACACCACAGGCGAGGGAGAACCGAAATGGGAAAGATCATCATGAGCGAGTTCGCCTCGCTCGACGGAGTCATCCAGGACCCCGACGGTAACGAAGGATCCGGAGCCGGCGGGTGGGTCGGCCATCTCGCGGATCGCGACGAGCTCTACGCGGTCAAGCTCGGCGAGGCGCTGCATTCCGACGCCCTGCTGTTGGGCCGGCGCAGCTACGAGTTCTTCGCCGCGCGGTGGCGGCCCCGGCGTGGCGCCTTGGCCGACAGATTGAACACCTTGCCCAAGTACGTCGCCTCCTCGACCCTTCACGATCCCGGCTGGAGCAACTCGACGGTCCTCGAGGGCGATGTGGTGAAAGAGGTTTCGACGCTGAAGCACGAGGTTGCAGGCGACATCCTCGTCTACGCCAGCTTCCAGCTCATGCGCACGCTGATCGAGCACGACCTCGTCGACGAGTTGCGGTTGATGGTCTTCCCGGCGGTGCTCGGTCGCGGCAAGCGGCTCTTCGGCGAAACAAGCGACAAGATACTCGTGCGGCTGGTCGACACCCGGACCGTCGATGGCGACATCGTCTACCTCACCTACCAACCTGTGCGGATACCGCATGCACAAGGATGAGGGATCCACGACCCATGTGTCGGCTCGACCAATCCCCTGAGACAGGAATCAGGTTGGAGTGGAAAGTAATTGACCTCGACGCAAGGACGAGCCGCGCAGGCTGTCACTCCTGTCCCTCGTCGAGGACGACGACCCTGGCGGTAGCCGTAGCGGTGGCCACGACGGTTCCGGTGTGGTCGATCAACGAGCCGTCGAGCGTCGCGATATCGGCGTCCCGGGCGACGACCCGCCCCTGCCCGACAAGGCGTCCCGGACGGGCAGGCGCGGTGAACGAGCACTGCAGATCGAGGGTCTCGATGAACTGCCCGGCCGGCAGGGTCGCCAGCAGAGCCGGACCGAGCGTGTCGTAGAGCATGGCGGCGAGGAAGCCCCCGAGTACCTCTCCGAAGGGATTGGTGAACGCCTGCGCGCCCTCGAACTGCACCGTGATCGTCCCCGCGTCGGGATCGGCGTCGAGCAGCTCGAACCCCAGAGTGCGCGCCGCCTGCGGCATCGGGGTGCGGCCCTCGATGCCGTCCCAGAACGCACCGGTTCTCGCCATGGCGGTGACCTCCCGTACGCGACGCTACCCTTCGGTGGACACCCGCCGCCTCGCACCGCCGACCCCGGCACGCCTCTAGCGAAGTGGGAACCCGAGGCGGATCAGCGATTCCTTCAACCGATCCCGGCCGTTCAGGCGCGCAGCAGACGCGAGTCGGTCCAGAACCCTGTCGATCCACGAATGTTCGAGATGCTGCGCCGCGTAGAAGGCAGCGATGCGGCCCTCGTAGGCGTCGACGTGGTCGCGCTGGACAGGCAGGTCGTACGTCTCGTGGTGCAACACCGCTGCCCGGGGCAGGCGCGGTTTGATCTGGGCGCCGGCATCCGGATGCGGATGCCCGACGACGAGCCCGAACACCGCGAACACGTGGGGCGGAAGTCCGAGTTCCGCCGCGACCTCCTCGGGCTTGTTGCGGAGTGCGCCGATGAACACCGTTCCCAGCCCGAGTGACTCCGCGGCGGTCACGGCGTTCTGCGCTGCGAGCGCGGCATCGATGAATCCGATGTAGCTGCTCTCGAGATAGTCGGCGCCCTCGATCGGCGCACCTCGATCGTCTGCGAGCTGGCGGACGCGGGCGAAGTCGGCGAGCCACACCAGCAGCACCGGGGCCTCGACGATGTGAGCCTGGTTGCCCGCGAGGGCGGCCAGGCGGGCCTTGCGGGCGGGGTCGCGGACCGCTACGACACTCCACGCCTGGAGGTTCGACGACGTGGCGGCCGACTGCGCCGCCGAGACGAGCACGTCGAGGGTTTCGTCGGCCACCGGATCGGGCAGGTAGCGGCGGACCGACCGGTGCGTGTGCAGGGCCTCCAGAATCGGATTCCACTGCGCGGGTTCGGTGAGGGCGGCGTCCCAGTAGCGCTGCTGCAGTGCCGTGCGGGGTGCGATGTCTGCGATGGTCACCGGGACAGGAAAGCCGACCACCGTCTCCCTCTCCAGGGTTAGGCGCACCGTGATTCCTAAGTGCACCTCCAGCCGACCGAATAGCGGCGTGTGAATACCGACGATCGGGGACAATCTCGGTGAGGTTCGCGGAGACAAGCATTGGGTAGGGAGTGGACGTGGCAGAACGAGTCGTCGTGGTGACGGGTGCAGGTTCGGGAATCGGGCGGTCCATCGCGACCGGACTGCTCGATGCCGGGCATCACGTGGTGCTGACAGGACGGACACCGGCGACGCTGGACGAGACCGCGGAAGGTCACGAACGCGCAGTCGTGGTGCCATGCGACGTTTCGTCACCACAGTCGGTGCACGATCTCTTTGCCGTCGTCGCCGAACGGTTCGGCCGCCTCGACGTACTCGTCAACAACGCGGGGACCTTCGGCCCCTCCGGTGCGGTGGACGAGATCGAACCGGACGACTGGGACCGGACGGTCGCCGCAAATCTGACGGGGGTCTTCCTCTGCTCACGGGAGGCGGTCCGGATGATGAAGTCGCAGACGCCCCGCGGCGGACGCATCATCAACAACGGTTCACTGTCGGCGCACACGCCACGACCGGCAAGCGTGGCCTACACGGCAACCAAACACGGAGTGTCGGGATTGACCAAGTCAATTGCGCTCGATGGCCGCGACCACGACATCTGCTGCACCCAGATCGACATCGGGAACGCCGAGACCGCCATGACCACGGGAATCGGCCAATCAGCCCGCCAACCGGACGGATCGTTGCGAGCGGAGCCCACGTTCGATCCGCGGTACGTCGCAGACACGGTCACTCGACTGGTCGAACTCCCCCTCGACGTCACCGTGCCGACGATGACGATCATGGCCTCCCGCATGCCCTACGTCGGCCGCGGCTGACCGTTCGGAGCGCGATCTGCTACCTTAACCCCTAGCAGCTCTAGGGATAGGGGTTCTATGTATATCGAGAAGGACCTGGTGGCAGCTTCCGCGACACCGCTTGTGCTCGGAATTCTCGCGGACGGCGAATCGTACGGGTACGCCATCTTGAAACGGGTCAACGATCTGTCCGGCGGACGGATTCAGTGGACCGACGGAATGCTGTACCCCCTGCTGCACCGTCTGGAGAGGCTGGGATACGTGTCGGCGTCGTGGGGATCCTCCGACAACGGTCGAAGGCGCAAGCATTACACGATCACCGATGCGGGCCGGGAGATGCTGGCAGAACGACGTGCACAGTGGGACGTCGTTGCCGACGCCCTGAGCCAGGTGTGGCGTTCCGTCCAGTTGCCCCCAGCCTCCGCCGAAGGGTGGTCGTGATGAACACCGACGAGGAACTGGAATCGCAGATCGGTCAATGGCGAGGCTACGTCGAGCGCCGTCGCGCGATCTCCGCCGCCGACACCGACGAGATGGAAGATCATCTGCGCGGTCAGATTTCGGACCTGTCCGCCGCCGGGCTGAGGACGGACGAGGCCTTCCTGGTCGCGGTCAAACGCATGGGCAACGTCGACGACATCTCCCGTGAGTTTGCGCGGGAGCATTCCGATCGCTTGTGGAAGCAACTCGTGCTGATGCCTGCCGAACCGGACGACGGCCGTACTCGCCCCACCCGTGAGCTGTTCGTCGTACTCGCGCTCGCCGTTGGCGGAGCCGTCGCGTTCAAGGCCGGCCTGGCGGCGCTCGGCGAGCAGGTCTTCGCGCGCAATGTCAGCCTGTTCGTTCTTCCGTTTCTCGCCGGATACTTCGCCTGGAAACGGCAGGTGACGCCCCACGTCGCCGCGGCACTGCTGGTGCCGTTCGCCCTGGCCGCGGTCCTGCTGAACGTCTTCCCGTTCGCGTCGAACGGATCCACCGAGGTGATCGCGGCGATCCACGCACCGATTGCGTTGTGGTTCGCGGTCGGCTTCGCCTATGTCGGAGGCCAATGGCGGTCGGACCGGCGGCGTATGGACTTCATCCGATTCACCGGCGAATGGGTCGTCTACCTGACCCTCCTCGCCCTCGGCGGCGGTGTCCTCATCGGCCTCACGGTCGGTGCGTTCAATGCGCTCGACATGGATGTCGAGTGGTTCATCGAGGACTGGGTGCTGCCGTTCGGTGCGGCCGGCGCGGTCATCGTCGCCGCCTGGCTCGTCGAGGCGAAACAGAACGTGGTGGAGAACATCGCCCCGGTCCTCACCCGTGTGTTCACACCGTTGACGACTCTCATGCTGCTGGTGCTGCTCGTGGCATTCGCGACGACCGGCAGCATCGTCGACGTCGACCGAGACCTGTTGATCCTGATGGACCTCATCCTCGTCGTCGTCCTGGGACTGCTGCTGTACGCGATTTCCGCCCGTGACCCGTACCTGGCGCCCGACCTGTTCGACCGCCTCCAACTCGTCCTCGTCGTCAGTGCGCTCGCCGTCGACCTCCTCATGCTGTTCGCCATGCTCACTCGAATCGCAGAGTTCGGCTTCACCCCGAACAAGGTGGCCGCACTCGGAATGAATCTGGTCCTCCTCGTCAACCTGACCTGGTCGGCCCACCTCATCCTCGGGTTCCTCCGCGGCCGTCGCGGATTCAGCTCCACCGAACGCTGGCAGACCCGTTATCTCCCCGTCTTCGGCGTGTGGGCGGTGTTGATGATCGGCGTTCTCCCCCCGATATTCGGCTTCGTGTGATCGCGTGTGCGGGGCTCCACGTGAGCAACCTCCGGAGTTCGCCAATCTGTGTGTGAACGCGAGTACTGGTTGTTAATCTTTCGAGGTTGATCCCAGACTGCCTGGTTCGGAGGTTTCGCCATGCCGATCGACCGGATGCGGACGGGCTTTGCGCGGCGGGCGGTAACCGCGGGAGCCGTTGCGGTGTCGGTCGTGCTCGGGATGTCGATGAGCCCCGCCCCCGCCCTCGCGTCAGCCGAGACGTTCTTCTTCGGCGACGTCGGTTCGACGGCTGTTCCGCGCGCGGACTGTGGTCCCGGTTCGCTGCCGGAAACGGGTATGCAGGGCGATGTTCCGGCCGAGGATCGCAACAACGGCCGCAGCACGCAGGGGTACCGATGCAACATGTCGCTGATCGGGGCCCTGCAGGATCGCGGCGGTGGCCTGCTGTCGGTGACGCACGACCACTGCTCCTACACCAGCACCTTCTTTCCCGGAAATCTGCTCAATCCCACCACGCCCGGCGTCCAGGTACTCGACGTGTCGAACCCTGCGCAGCCGGTGCTGTCCACGACCCTGAACGAACCCGCGATGCTGGGCGGCACCTGGGAAAGCTTGAAAGTCAACAAGGCACGCAATTTGCTCGCAGCCACCGCGGTGCCGGTCGCGGCCGGCACCGGCTACTTTTCCGTCTACGACATCTCCGACTGCGCCCACCCCCGATTGCTCAACCGAGGTGCCGGCACCGACCTCACGATGCCGCTGCCGTTCATCTCCCACGAGGGCGGCTTCGCGCCGGACGGCAACACCTACTGGGTGTCCGGCCCCGCACCGGGCTTCCTCACCGCCATCGACATCAGAAACCCTGCCGATCCGCGGATCGTCTGGCAGGGACTGCACGGAGTCGGCGGCCACGGATTCGGCATCACCCCCGACGGAAACCGGATGTACCTGTCGAATCTCGGGGGGGATCACCGTCCTCGACATCAGCGCCGTGCAACGAGGCGACCCGTATCCCACGGTGCCGCAGATCGCCACCTACCTGTGGACCGACGGCTTCTTCAATCAACACAGCATCCCGGTCACGTACGGCGGAAAGCCCTACCTCTATACGGTCGACGAGACCGGCGGCGGTGGCATCAAGGTGTTCGATGTCGCCGACCCGGCGCACGCCGACATCGTGCAGAAGATCAAGCTCGAGATCCAACTTCCCGCCAATGCCGCCGCGAACATTCGGTCGTCGCAAGGCGGGTCACTGTTCTCGTACGATCAGCACTACTGTGTGGTCGACCGCCCGGCAGACCCGACCGCGCTCGCGTGCTCCTGGGAGTCGTCCGGGATCCGCGTGTTCGACATCCGCAATCTGAACAGCATCCGGGAGATCGCCTACTACAACCCACCTGCTCAGACCGGCAGGAACCTCCAGCTCACCAACTCACCACACGCACTGTCGTCGCTGATCGGTGTGTCGCTCTTCAATTTCGTTCCGCTCGCCCGCGCCGTCTTCGAGGGTCAGACGGATCCCCGGGTCGCGTTCGGTCCACGCGCCGGAATGGTGGCGTTCGGCGACCTGTCCGCGGACTGGTGCTTCTCGCCGCCGGAATTCCACGGCAGCCAGATCTGGACGTCGTGCAGCGACAACGGGTTCATGGCAACGCAGTTGGACGACACGGTGTACCAGCCACCGGCGAATCAGGCGTCGACCTATGGGCAGTGACGCCCGGCGTTCGCGGTTTCGTCGACCTGTCCTTCTGTTGCTGTGCGCGGCGTTGCTCGGCGTCGCCGGAATTGCGGCCGGAATGTGGCTGCAGTCGGCGCGCGACCCGAGCCCCGGCACCGTCCAGTTGTCCGAATCGGATATCGGTTTCGCGCAAGACATGTCGGTGCACCACGAGCAGGCTGCGCTGATCGCCCAGACGCTGACCAGAGACGCCGATCCGCAGATCCGGGTCATCGCCGACCAGATCGTAGCCGCCCAGACCTCCGAGATCGCGACGATGCGCGGCTGGCTCAACCTCGTCGACGAACCGTTCACCACACCGCATCCGATGCGGTGGATGCACGGTTCGGATCACGTCACCGGTGAGCACGGCGGCGCACCGATGCCGGGGATGGCGAGCACCGACGAACTCGCCCAGCTCGCCGGCCGGCGTGGAGCAGACGCCGAAACACTGTTTCTGCAGCTCATGATTCGCCACCACCAAGGGGGCGTCGACATGGCCGAGGCGGCAACCCACGCGGTTGCCTCGGAACCGATCCGCCGCATCGCGCTCGGGATGATCCGAGAGCAAAGCAACGAAATCGCGGTGATGACAGCAATACTCGACACCCGGAACGCGAAACCGCTCCCCCACCCATAGGGCAATCCACTCGGCGGTGGCCGTCGGTGAGCGTAAGGACTGTCGCGTCGTCGACCCAATCGGCGCCAGCGCGAGCGAGGGCTCTCGACTGGGAGGCGGCTACAGCACGAGGCCGTCTTGCGTCGAGGTCGATCTGTCGCCGTGCGCTGCCCTGGTCCGGTGCTGAGTGCACCCCTTGCCCGGCCGCGACGACTGTAGAAGCATTTCGTGAGAAGACGCCGACCGGCGACTGTCTATCGCGCCGATGCCGGAACTGCGACGTGCCCTCCGACGAGAGCTCTGCTCGCCACCATCCCGGCAGTCGGCGGCCGACGCTACCGATCGGAGAAGACATGACCAGCGAAACCACTCCAGTCTCCATCCAGCGCGAACCGGAACTGGCCGGGCAAACCGTCGTCGTGATCGGCGGCAGCGCAGGCATCGGACTCGAAACGGCTCGCCGCGCCCGAGCCGAGGGTGCCGATGTCATCCTCACCGGCCGCAATCCCGACCGGCTCGAGCAAGCAGCGACTGAAGTCGGCACGCAGCGCACCGCGGCCTTCGATGCCAACGACACGGCCTCGCTGGCGAGGTTCTTCCAGGGTTTGCCGACACCGATCGACCATGTGTTGGTCACGGCCGGGGGCCCGCGCTACGCGCCACTGCTCGAGATGGACTCCAACGAGGTGCGCGAGCAGCTCAGCGGAGACGTGGTGCTGGGGCTCGAGGTCGCACGCAACGCAGCGAGCAAGATGAGGGCCGGGGGCACGCTGCTACTCATGGGCGGAACCGGCGGCCGGCGCATCGGTCACGGCCTGGGGATCGCCTCCGCCGCCACCGCCGCACTGCCCCCGTTCACGGCGGCCCTCGCGCTCGAGCTCGCGCCGGTTCGCGTCAACCTCATCGCCGCCGGCTTCGTCGACACCCCACTGTCGGCATCGCTGCTCGGAGATCGGCTGGACGAGCGCCGGAAAGAGTTGCGGACGACGCTGCCGATCGGCCGCGTCGTCAGCCCCGCCGACGTCGCCGCACTGGCCGTCCACATCATGAGCAACACCGCGCTCACTGGCGCGACTTACGACATCGACGGTGGTCAGCAGTTCGTCTTCTAACGACCACACGACGAAAACGTGGGTGGCTCGAAGGACCCACCCCGATCAATCCCCGACACAACCAGAAAGGCAACCCATGAGCACGAACGAAGTTCACACCAACGAGGCCACCGGCAACGCGCATGTCACGCCAGTCGACATGAAGCTGGAGGTCGTCGTCATCCCCGTCACGGATGTCGACCGCGCCACCGAGTTCTACACCAAGCTCGGCTGGAGACAAGACGCCACACCGCCCGGCTCCGGCGTCATCCAATTCACCCCGCCCGGCGCCGCCGCCTCGATCCACTTCGGCGCCGACCTCACAACGGCCGCGGCCGGTTCCGCCAAGGGATACCTCATAGTCTCCGACATCGAGGCTGCGCGTGACCAACTGGACGCCGCCGGCATCGAGGTGACCGTATTCCACCTCGGCACGGACGGCCCCGGCGACGGGCTGGACCCGGACCGTCGCAGCTACTTCTCACTGGCGTCGTTCAGCGATCCCGACGGCAACGCCTGGGTGCTGCAAGAGATCACCACCAGACTCCCCGGGCGCATCGACACCGCCGTCACCTCGTTCGGCTCTGCACGCGACCTGGCGACCGCGCTCCGACGCGCAGCGGCTGCCCACGGCCGACATGAAGAGCGCACCGGTGAAGAAGACCCGAACTGGCCCGACTGGTATGCCGAGTACATGGCCGCCGAACAGTCCGGGGCGGAGTTGCCCACCTGAGGAGTTTGTGAGACGCCCGAGCGGATCGGGCGATCCGGAGCGGCCTCTCAGTTGACACCGCCCGGCAGATTGCGTTGCAACAATTCCGCTGCCGAACTCCAGTCCAGTTCCAGTATCTCGGCTGTACGTTCGTCACCGACACACCCCCGGACTTTGGCTTCGAAATCCGTGGCGGATGCAGGCCTGCGCGGATGTCCCGTAGGCAGTTCAACCACGGCCTCGAGACGTGATCCATCACGGAGTTCGACGACTACCGAGCACTCCCCATCGAGCACCCCTTCCCCCACGGGCTCAGCAACCATGCTGACGCTGTCGAGAATGCTCCGAACTTCCGGCCGCTGCACAGCAGCATCGGTGAAGCTTCTGATATCGGGGAACCTGTCCAACAGGGCGGCGGCGATACCGTAATTCAGCGAGAACTTGCCTTCCAGACCCGAACTCGGATCGTTGTGGATCAACGGCAAGACTGCGCTGTGTGGAGTGCGCACCTGTATGCGTGCGATGTCGTCAATCGGTAGCCGACCGAGCGACCGGATCGACGCGATAGGACGCTGGAGTGCGTAACAACACGGGTGAAGCTTCAACCCGAGTCCGTCCGGAATGATGGGACCGTCGATTTGCGGGGATCTCCGCCCTCCGACGAGGCGGAACCATTCATCGACAGCACGAGGGTCTGCAGTCGCGCCGGCCGCGGCGAGCCTGGCCGCACGCACACCGGCCTGGGCAGCGAATCCGACCTGTATCGATTTTCCTGCGGTGCCGAAGGCTCGGCGGACTCCACCTGCGCCGGGGACGGCGTGCGCCATGGCAGTAGCAATACCGTCGGAATCGAGCCCGAGCGACAGCCCCGCCGCAACAGCAGCCGAGATGGCACCGACCGTCGCGGTAGTGTGCCATCCCTGCACGTAGTGGTTCCAACCAAGCGCAGTTCCAAGACGCGCCATCACACCCGCCGCCGCCAGATACTCCCGCCCACCGCCGCCCGCTGCCAACGTGGCGGGAACGCACACCACACTGATGTGCGTCGTGGACGGTATGTGCAGATCGTCGAAATCGAGCACGTGCCCCACCGCTGCCCAACGCAGCGCAGCCGGCAGACCATCCGTCCACGCAGCTACCGGATCATCCAGTGCAGCCAGGGTCACTGCAACGGTATCGACCAGAGCGCGTTGAGCGAGTTCGAGATCTGCGGGTCCCGGCTCGATACCCGCCGCCCACCTTGCGAGATCGTGCGCGCTGACACTGGTCGACTCGTGCGGCGCAATCGTCATAACCCACTCCTTATCCCCACCAGAACGCCCGTTGCGCCCGACTGGGGTCACTATCAGCACACCATACCGTTGAGCGGCACGGCCTACAAGAAGTCGACTCCGGCTCGCGGAACGTTCGCTTCGCACTCGCATGCATGCCCAACTGTTCTGCGGTCCACCCAGGCCTATAGCCGGCATTCTTCAATCACAGTCGAACCATGATGAGCCGATCCTTGACAGAGTGTGATCCGAGGCACGATACTCTCATCGACACAGCGTGCCGCTATGTAGCACACTTGGTGCCTGCTCCACCTTCTGCGCTTCCGTGACGAACTCGCTCCACCTGCAGAGTTTCCCGATGCGATGTTCCTTCCCTGAGGTACCGCACCGAAACGGAAGGAAATTGAAAGTTCAGCTCTGCACTCGTAGGGGTGCATCCCATGCATCGAAGTCCACGGGCCCGGGATGGTAAGTGCCTCAAACTCCCCCACGAAAGGAGCTTCATCGAGCCACATGCAACCAAGAGCCTCCTGGAACCACGAACAACGTCCTTCGTAGAAAGTCACTGCGCAATGAAAATAGAAACATCCGATAAAACCGCCATCGTGAACCCGAGGCGACAGCTGATCGCCGGAACTATCGGGCATTCGGTCGAGTTTTTCGATTTCCTCGCCTACTCGTATCTTGCGGTCTATTTCGCATCTTCCTTCTTCCCCTCCTCCGAGTCCTCGGGACTGGTACCGCTCCTGAGCGCATTCGGGGTTTTTGCCGTCGGGTTCCTCGCACGTCCGCTGGCAGGACTCTTCATCGGGCTGTTTGCAGATCGGTACGGCCGTCGGCGGGCCTTGAGCCTCACCATCAGCCTCATGGCCGGCGGCAGCCTGTTGGTCGCCGTCTGCCCCACCTACAGCCAGATCGGCGTCGCCGCGCCCGTAATCCTCACTGTTGCCCGCATTCTGCAGGGATTGTCCGCTGGAGGCGAGTACACGACTGCGGGTGCCTTCATCGTCGAATCCGCCCCCGCCGGCCGACGTGGTTTCTACTCGAGCTTCATGTTTGTTGCTTCAGGCATTGGGAAGTTGGCATGCCTGGCCTTCATCACCGCGTTCGTCGCAGTCATCGGTGAAGAGGCGATGCGGGATTACGGTTGGCGAATCCCCTTCGCTGTCGGCGCCTTGGCCGCGGTCGTCGCCTGGTACATCCGCCGCGGAACGCAGGAAACGCTCGAAACTACCGTCTCCGACGGCGGCACGACACCGGTCAACCGCAACCCACTCGATGCTCTTCAGCGCTACCCCAAGCAGTCGCTCATCG
Organism: Rhodococcus sp. (in: high G+C Gram-positive bacteria); assembly: GCA_004211695.1. Taxonomy (GTDB): domain Bacteria; phylum Actinomycetota; class Actinomycetes; order Mycobacteriales; family Mycobacteriaceae; genus Rhodococcus_F. The sequence goes on along the minus strand of SEEV01000018.1, from coordinate 7,281 downwards.
TGTTCGCAATCGCAACCGGAATGGGTGTTGGACAATACTTTTGGGCCACGTACTTGACAACGTACTTCCAGATCCAGAATGGCGCCTCTGCCACCACCGCAATGACGGTCGGAATTATCACACTAATTCTCTACACTGCGGCACAGCCAGTGGCCGGGTTGATCTCCGATAGATATGGGCGTAAACCATGCATGTACGTATTCGGCATCGGCACCGTAATTGTGACACCTTTCCTGCTGTCGATCACGAGTTCACACTTTGCGGTACTCATAGTCATCCAGCTCGTCGGGCTACTGTTGTTGAGCTTCTGCACCTCGATCACGTCAGCTGTGATGGTCGAAAACTTTCCACCGCACGTGCGAGTGAGCGGCCTGGGCTTTCCCTACTCACTCTCGGTGGCAATCTTCGGTGGAACGGTCCCCCTAGTGGCCACGAGCCTGGCCAATGCCGGTTACTCCCAGTACTTTCCGTGGTACATCGTGGCCACTGCGATCATTACGCTTCTGGGAGCCATTTCGGTACCGGAAACGTTTCGCAGCGATATTTCGGGCGAAGAATCCTGATCGGGCATACTCCACTGCCCGCGTAGCCGGACACCGCATTCCCGCCCTGCGTCGTTCGCGCGGCTGCCTGCAATCAGCGCCCCGACAGAGGTGTGATCGAGGCATGCCGGGTGCTACTACGGATTCGCTCCTTCTCGGGCCCGCCCCAGGGCCCGAGAAGGACCCGTTGTTCCGCGCCGAACCCGATGTCGACGCTCATCTCGTCCGGACCCGTTTCCGGCTGTCGCGTGTTCAGCCCATGAGATGCAAGTCAGCGCCGGGGACGAGTCGACTTTCTCTCCCAGCCACCGCTCCTCAACCTCTGCCCATGGTGATTCTGTAGGTGTAGTGCTCGGGTAAGTAGTAGCTGACCGCCAGCTCGACTGCCCGGCTGTCCGAGTCGAGATACACACGATCGGCGCGCAGTAGCGGATGTCCGGTGGGGCAGTCGAGGTGATGGGCGATCTCCTCGGCCGCCGGCGTCACCGTGATCGACTGCACGAGTTCGACAACGGGAAACTCCAGGTGGGGTTCCACAAGACCGATGATCGTGTGCACTCCGACCGCGCCTGGCTCCATCCCCGCGGCGCCGCATAGGTGCTGCGCGTGAAGATCCGGCAGATGGACGGTCGTCATCGCGAACACGATCCCCGCGTAGCGGCGTACATACGCGATCGTGGAGACGAAGTCGCTGTCGAGGCGCAAGCGGCTTGCGGCTTCGATGTCGGCCCTACGTCGCAGAGGCGCAATGATTTCCGTGGTGGTACCGGCGGGGAGGTTGGTCAGTTCTTCAATCGCTCCTAGTCGCCGGAGGCGCATACTCCCCAGTTCGGAGACGAACGTGCCCCTCCCCGGAACTCGATACACAAGGCCATCCGCCACGAGATCGTAGAATGCTCGCCGCACCGTCTGCCGACTCAATGCGTACTTTTCGGCAAGTTCGAATTCAGTGGGAAGCTGGCGGCCACCGTGGAAATGGCCTGCAGCGATTTGCTCGCGCAGCGCGTGGGACAACCGCCGATGTGCCGGCACTTGTCCGTTGTCACGGTCACCCATGAGACCACACCGATCCGTTCCTGCCGACCTTCGGCATTCGTTACCGCGACGCGTTGTCCGTCGCAGGCCGAACCATCCCGATCGGCCGCACACCATTGTAGCCATAACTGGCACGCTATTCCATATACCGGCACATGGCTGAAAGCCGCGTGACACGCCACTTCTGCACCATACGACGCTTCGAATCGAATAGGAAAGACACGAGGTCCGCGCCCCCGGGAGGCGGATATCTCACCAATGAGCATCTCGCGATCCTGGTGTTTACCAGCGAAGAGGCTCCAATCAGGCACCTCCACCGGCGCCGGGACCGCAGGCGCGGACCCGGCGTCGATGCGCATACGGCTTCGTCGGTGCCGGCACGAGGCATTCGCCGGAGGGGGTTGACCGATATGGCTTCGGTACGGCATTCTGGTCCGTAACGGAACACTGTGCCGTCTAGAGGCACGGATGAAGGGTTGAAAACTCATGACTGCTGTAGTTGACGACGTCGGGTCGTCGGGAGCCGGATATCTCACCGACGAGCGGCTCGCGATCCAGGCGATGGCGCGGGAGTTCGCCGCCAAGGAAGTGCTGCCCGTGGCGAACGAACTCGATCCGGTCAAGGGCGAGATTCCGATGGAACTGCGCCGGAAGATGGCCGACCTGGGCTTCTTCGGTGTTCTGATTCCCGAGGAGTACGGCGGGTTGGGCCTCGGGGTCTTCGAGTACGCCCTCATCGTCGAGGAACTGGCCCGCGCGTGGATGAGTGTGTCGAGCCTGATCGCTCGCGGACAGCAATTTACGGCGGGCTTCACCGAGGAACAACGCCGAAAGTACCTGCCGCGGATGGCAACGGGCGACTTCCTCAGCGCCTTTGCCCTGTCCGAGCCCGATGCCGGTTCCGATGTGGCAGCGCTGTCCACTCGGGCACGCAAGGATGGAGACGGGTGGTGGATCAGCGGCCAGAAGATGTGGTGCACGTTCGCCGACGGAGCCGACTACCTCCAGGTTTTCGCCCGTACGGCACCGATCGACCGCGACCACCGGTCCCGGGGAATCAGCTGTTTCATCATGCCCAAACCCCGCGGAGAACTACCCGAAGGCGTCACAGGCACTCCAGTACGCAAGATCGGGTACCACGGGTGGCGGACGTGGGAGCTTTCGTTCGACAACGCCTACGCCGCGGCCGATGCCCTCGTCGGGCCGGAGGGTGAAGGCTTCAAGGTTGCGATGGGCGACCTCGAAACCGCCCGAATCCATACCGCCGCACGAGCGATCGGTGTCGCTCGCGGAGCGCTCGAGGACTCGATCGCCTATGTGCAACAACGCGTCCAATTCGGCCGTCCGATCGGCGACAACCAGGCCATCCGGTTCAAGATCGCACACATGGCGACGGAGGTGGAGGCTGCGCGCTCACTGATGTACCGCGTCTGCGCTGCGGTCGATGCAGGTCAGTCCAGCACCGTGGAGGCATCCATGGTCAAGTACTTCGCGACCGAGATGGCCGAACGAGTAACCAGCGAGGCACTCCAGATTCACGGCGGCGCCGGATACACCACCGATTTCGCCGTCGAACGACACTGGCGGGACGCCAAGCTCACGAAGATTTTCGAGGGCACGTCGGAAATTCAGCTGAAAATCATCTCGGATTCAATCCTGGGAAGGCAGGCAAGATGAGGTTGCCGGCCGCCGGGCCGCTGAACGACGTCGTGGTGATCGACCTGACCACCATGCTTGCTGGGCCCTTCGCCAGCATGGTCCTGGCAGATCTGGGTGCCGACGTGATCAAGATCGAGCCCCCTCATGGTGACTTCATCCGAGAACAGGGACCGTTCGCACCGGATGATGAACTACGCGCATTCGGTGGGTATTTCCAGAGCGTCAATCGCAACAAGCGCAGCGTGGTTCTCGACCTCGCCACCGAGGAGGGACGCACCTCGCTGCTCGAACTGGTCGCGCACGCTGATGTCGTCGTGGAGAACTTCCGCCACGGGGTCATGGACCGGCTCGGTCTGTCCTACGAGCGCCTCCAGGAGAAGAACCCCCACCTGGTGTACGCGGCGATCCGCGGATTCGGTGACGAACGCACCGGTAGCAGCCCGATGCGAGACTGGCCGGCGTACGACATCACCGTCCAGGCCCTCAGTGGCTTGATGGAGATTACCGGCGAGCCCGACCGCCCCCCGATCAAGACAGGTCCCGGACTCGGTGACACCGTGCCGGCACTCTTCGCGGTGATCGGCCTGCTGTCGGCCGTGCATCGTGCTCGCCGCGACGGCGTCGGTGGTTTCGTCGACGTGTCGATGTACGACGCCATGCTGGCAATGTGCGAACGCACCGTGTATCAGCACTCCTACAACGGCGACGTGCCGACCCGGCAAGGAAACAGCCATCCCCTGCTCTGCCCCTTCGATGTGGTTCCCGCGGCAGACGGGTGGGTCAGTATCGCGGCGCCGGGCAACAATCATTGGCAGCAACTCTGCGCGGTGATCGGACGTCCCGAGTTGGCGACGGACGAACGCACCCGGGACAACGTCAGCCGACTGGCCAATCGCGACTTCACCATGGCGGCGGTGACCGCATGGACAACCACCCGGACCAAGGACCAGATCGTGGAGACACTCGGCGGCAGGGTCCCGGTGGCACCGGTCAATACCATCGAGGACATCTATGCGGATCCCCACGTGCATGCCCGCAACATGTTGGTCGAGGTCGATCATCCCGGCGTGTCCCATCCGCTGACGATCGCCAACACTCCGATCAAGTTCGCGGATGCGCCCCCGACCCACCTCCGCCGAGCACCGCTGCTCGGCGAACATACCGATGAAGTGTTGGCCCAGTTCGACAACACCACAGCTACCTTCCAGCTCGAAGAAACAAGATAGGGAGATCATGTCCAGAACACAACGACCGCGGCGGTCCTGCCTCGCGGTTCCCGGTTCGAGTCCGAAGATGATCGAGAAGGCGAAGGGCCTCGATTCCGACCAGGTCTTCCTGGATCTCGAGGACGCGTGCGCACCACTCGCGAAACCTGGTGCGCGGAAGACCATCGTCGCGGCACTCAACGAAGGCGGATGGGGATCGAAGATCCGCGTGGTGCGGGTCAACGATCTCACCACCCACTGGACCTATCGCGACGTTGTCGAGGTCGTCGAAGGTGCCGGTGAGAATCTCGACTGCATCATGCTTCCGAAGGTGCAGTCGGCGGCCCAGATCGCCTGGCTCGACTTCACTCTGACACAGATCGAGAAGACCATGGGCTTCGAGGTAGGCCGAATCGGAATCGAGGCGCAGATCGAGGACGCCGCCGGACTGATCAACGTCGACGAAATCGCAGCCGCGTCGCCGCGCACCGAGACGATCATCTTCGGCCCCGGCGATTTCATGGCGAGCATCAACATGAAGTCGCTCGTGATCGGTGAGCAGCCGCCGGGCTATGGGGTCGGTGACGCATTCCACTACCCGCTGATGCGGATCCTGATGGCCGCCCGAGCGAACGGGCTGCAGGCAATCGACGGACCGTATGTGCAGGTCCGTAACGTCGAGGGCTTCCGCCGGGTTGCCGGTCAGGCCGCCGCACTCGGCTACGACGGGAAATGGGTGCTGCATCCGGCCCAGATCGAAGCCGCCAACGACACCTTCAGTCCGGCCCAGGCCGACTACGACCACGCCGAGAACATCCTCGCCGCGTACGAGTGGTTCACCTCCGACCGGGGCGGCCGTAAGGGCGCCGTCATGCTCGGCGACGAAATGATCGACGAAGCGTCCCGCAAAATGGCGCTGGTCATCGCCGGCCAGGGCCGCGCCGCAGGCATGGAACGCCTCGACGTGTGGAAGCCGGAGACCGAAACCGTAGAGAGCGGTGTGTAAACGATGACGACCATGGAAAAAGAGCAGAACATGCAGTTCGGTCGATACTTCGAGGATTTCGAAGTCGGAGCGATCTACAGGCATTGGCCAGGCAAGACCGTCACCGAATACGACGATCACCTGTTCTGCCTGCTGACGATGAACCACCACCCGTTGCATCTCAACTCCCACTTCGCCGAGGAAACAACAGAATTCGGCCGCAACGTGGTCGTCGGCAACTACGTCTACTCGCTCCTGCTCGGAATGTCCGTACAGGACGTGTCCGGCAAGGCGATCGCCAACCTCGAAATCGAATCGTTGCGTCACGTCAAGCCGACATTCCACGGTGACACGATCTATGGCGAAACCGAGGTCCTGGACGTGACTCCTTCGAAGTCCAAGAACGACCGAGGCGTCGTGTACGTCGAGACCCGCGGCTACAAGCAGGACGGGCAGATCGTCTGCATCTTCCGTCGCAAAGTTCTCGTACCCAAGCGAAGCTACGGCGACACGCACGGCGGCGACCAACCCGCTCGACCGCTGCCACACGCGTAGTCGACTCCGGCGAGTTCGTTCACGCCCTCGTCGCCCGCGGCCGATCGCACACGATGACCGGATGAGATCTGCTGGGCGGCCGCGTGATACGCGGATCATGGATTTCGAATAGCCGATCTCCGGTGCGGGCCGGGTGTTACTCCACTGAAGGATGGGCACCCAGCCCGCACGCCGGAGTTTCGGGCACCACGACCGGGTACCGCGGTCCGACGGGCCTTGACAGGAATTGCGGCAACGACCCAAGCTATCAAGAGAAACACTGTGCCGATTGTCGGCACAGACGCGGTGCGGCCGGCCCCCGGGTGCACCACTCGGAAAAGGAAGCACAATGCGAGAGCGTTACGAAACGTTCGTCGGCGGACACGACGAACGCAGTAAGAGTGGGAAGTACTTTTCCACCCGCGATCCCGCCACGGGCGACGTCATCGCCGAAGTCGCCCTCGGCGGGGCGGAGGACATCGAGGCAGCAGTTGCCGTAGCGCAGAGCGCCTTCGGCTCGTGGCGTGACACCCCGGCCGCCACTCGCGGCCGTATCCTCCTCAAGGTCGCCCGCACACTGCGTGAACACGCGGACGAACTGGCCCGAATCGAAACACTGGACACGGGTCAGACACTGTCGCAGTCGAAGGTGGATATCGAGACCGCCGCACGATACTTCGAGTACTACGGCGGTGCGGCAGACAAGGTGCACGGCGAGACGATCCCGCTGGGACCCGACTACCTCTCGTATACCCGCAACGAACCGTTCGGCGTCATCGGTGTCGTCACGCCCTGGAACGCGCCGATCAACCAAGCCGCGCGGGCGATTGCGCCGGCATTGGCGATGGGTAACGTGGTGGTCCTCAAACCCGCCGAGGACACACCGTTGTCGGCACTCGAAATGAGCCGTCTCGCCGTCGAAGCGGGACTGCCCGCGGGGATTCTCAACGTCGTCCCCGGATTCGGTGCCGATGCGGGAGCCGCGCTGACCGGCCACGACAAGGTTCGCAAGATCGTCTTCACCGGCTCGGTGGAAACCGGCCGGGCGATCATGCGGGCGGCCGCCCAACGACTGATTCCGCTGACTCTCGAGTTGGGCGGCAAGTCCCCCAACATCGTTTTCGACGACGCCGATCTCGACGCGGCCGCCGCAGGCGCGTGGACCGCGTTCACCACCAAGGCGGGCCAGGTGTGTTCGGCCGGCAGCCGATTGCTGGTGCATTCGTCGGTGCACGACGAGCTGGTCGACAGGCTCGTCCAGCATGCCAAGACCACGGTCATCGCACCGGGCATCGAGGACCCCGACATCGGTTCCCTCGCC
>SEEV01000701.1 GCA_004211695.1 Rhodococcus sp. (in: high G+C Gram-positive bacteria) | reverse complement strand
ATCTGGTCAACATCGCCGGCATCCTGCGCCGCACCCATCTCGCCGACACCACCGCCGACTCCTGGCGGCAGGTCATGGACGTCAACGTCACCGCCCCGTTCCTGCTCACCCAGGCCTTCACAGAAGACCTGAAGGCCGCCGAGTACGGGCGAGTGATCAACTGCGCCTCCTTCGCCGGCACCCGCGGCTACGAGTACCCCGCCTACGCCGCCTCCAAGGCCGCCCTGATCAACCTGACCAGCTCCCTGATGTTCGACTTCTGGGGCACCGCGGTCACCGTGAACGCCGTCGCCCCCGGCGCGATGGTCACCCCGATGCTCGACCGCCCCGCGGCAGAGCGGATGGCGGCCAAGACCCCGACCGGGCGCATCCTCGACCCCGACGACGTCGCCGCGGTCATCGGATTCCTCGCAGGCCGCACCTCACGCGGGGTCAACGGCACTACCACCGTCATCGACGGTGGAGCGTCACTGCTCTTCAGCTACCGGTGACCCCGGACGGCACCGAAATTCGCTACCTCCCACACAGTTTGGAAAGACAATGACTGATATTCTCGACGAAACGAACACCGCAACTCGGGTCAGCCCACATGAGGAGCTCGAGACGCGGCTGGCCAAGGCTCGGCTCGGCGGCTCGGAAAAGCAACGCCAGAAGCAGATCGACGCCGGCAAGATGCTCGTCCGTGACCGGCTCGAGCTGCTCTTCGACAACGGCTGGTCCTTCGAGGACGGCCTGCTCGCCCGCTACGACGAAGGCCTGCCCGGTGACGCCGTCGTCACCGCGGTCGGCAAGGTAGACGGCCGCGACATCGTCGTCATCGCCAACGACTACACCGTCAAGGCCGGCACCTGGGGCAAGCGGACCTTCGAGAAGATCGTCCGCGCCCAGGAACTCGCCGACTCCACCGGCACCCCGATCGTGTACCTCTTCGACTCCGCCGGCGCCCGCATCGACGAACAGTTCGAAAGCTTCGTCGGCCGCCATGCCTGGGGCAACATCTTCTACAACCAGGTCCAGATCTCCGGCCGCGTCCCCCAGGTCTGCGCACTCTTCGGGCCCTCCCCCGCCGGCTCGGCCTACGTGCCCGCGCTGTGCGATCTGACCATCATGGTCCGCGGTCACGCCACCGCATACCTCGGGTCGCCGCGCCTGGCTCAGATGGTGACCGGCGAGGACGTCACCCTCGAAGAGATGGGTGGGGCGGAGATGCACTCGACCGTCTCCGGTCTGTCCGACGTCCTTGTCGAAGACGACGCGGAAGCCATTGCCGCCGTGCGGGTGTGGCTGTCGTTCCTGCCCTCGAACTGGCAGCAGGAACCCCCGGTCACCGCACCGGCCGTCCCGTCCGGTGCCCGGACCATCAAGGAGATCGTCCCCGAGGTCGAATCCGAGATCTTCGACATTCACGAGCTGATCGACTCCCTCGTCGACGACGCCAGCTTCTTCCCGTACAAGGACCTCTTCGCCCCGGAACTGGTCACCGGCTTCGCCCGCCTCAACGGCCAAAGCGTCGGCATCGTCGCCAACCAGCCCACCGTCAAGGGTGGAGTGATCTTCCCCGACTCCTCCGACAAGGCCGCCCGATTCATCTGGATCTGCAACGCCTACAACATCCCGATCCTGTTCCTGGTCGACATCGCCGGCTACATGATCGGCTCCGAGGTCGAACGTCAGGGCATCATCCGGCACGGCGCAAAGATGATCTTCGCCGTGTCCGAGGCCCGCGTCCCCCGCATCACCGTGCTGCTGCGAAAGGCGTACGGCGGCGGTTACCTCGCGATGTCCGGTGCCCCGATGCAGCCGGACGCCCTGATCGCGCTGCCGACGGCCAAGCCCGCCCTGATGGGGCCGGACGCCGCCGTGAACGGCATCCACTACAACCGCATCCAGGCCATCGAGGATCCGGAGGAGCGGGCTGCGTTCATCGCCGAGAAGCAGGCCGAGTACGCCGCCGGCATCGACGTGTTCAAGATCGCCAACGAGAACGCCGTCGAAGCGGTCGTGCCCGCGAACGAGCTGCGCAACGAACTCACCCAGCGTCTGGCGCTCTACCGCAAGCGGGACCGCACCGCACCCGCCCGCCGAAACGGAGTCACCCCGGTATGAGCGCGCCGGTGCTCGCACCGCGGCGGGAAGGTCTCACCGGTGTCGTCACCGGTGCGGGCACCGGCGCGCTCATACCGGGGTGACTCCGTTTCGGCGGGCGGGTG
>SEEV01000247.1 GCA_004211695.1 Rhodococcus sp. (in: high G+C Gram-positive bacteria) | reverse complement strand
CCGATCCCGGTACATCCGCACTGCCCGCTCACGGGTCTCGGTGTCGTACTTCCTCGGTGCTGGCATGACTTCATTCTCCTGGTTCAATCAGGAGTCTCCACCCGACCCAGGACAGTTCAGTCGTTCAGCTCGACGCACCGCACTTCGGCCACTCGCACCGGGCAGCTCGAAGCGCCATCCGCCCGGCGGAAGGGGCACCGGACTCCGTTGGGTGTTGCTTGTCAGCCCGTGACGGCGAGAGCGTCGGTGCGGGCCGGCCGCACGGCGGCCGGGGTGACGGCCCGCGCCGCACCGAGGGTCGCGTCGTGCAGGATGCGGTGTAGGTCGTCGCGGCCGATCGTCCGCAGACGCCGACTGGTCCTGCGGGCCAGCAGGTCGCGGCCGGTCAGGGCGTGCAGCAACCCGGCCAGGAAGGCGTCCTCCCACTCGGCGGTGTCGGCCACCTCGACCCGGTGCCCGCGGACGCGGACGGACCCGTTCCTGGTGTAGCCCGTGGCTGCGGTGTCGCCGTGGGTGACGACCAGGATCGCCGGGCCCCGCGACATCAACCACCGGATGCCGTCACCGCGGCGCTCGCCCGGCCGCAGCCAGGCCAGGTCCGCCTCGCTCAGCTTGACGATGTCGCTGCGGGAGAGCATCTCGTCGATGCGGGCGATCGCGGGGTCGCGGGGGCCCATCGCCGAGGGCCTGACTGTGACGTCGTAGCTGATGGTCGTGTCCGGGTGCTGGCGTGCGACGAGTCGTGCCACGTCCTGGGCGCCGGGCGCTCGCACGACGGCGAGGGAGCCGACGTGCAGGTGAGCACACGCCGGGACGTCGGTGTGGGCGAGTTCCCAGCGGAGGTCGACGGTGTCGGCGCCGGGTCGGTCGGGGTCGGTGATGGTCGTCGAGGTGCGGGCGGCGGGGCGACCGGCCTGGATCACCCGGACGCCGCAGCGGGTGAGTTCGTGGTCGATGGCCCGGCCGTGCCGGTCGGCGCCGAACGTGGTCAGCAGGGTGGTGTCCATGCCGAGCCGGCCGAGGCCCCGCGCGAGGGTGGCGGGGCCACCGCCGACGCGTTCGCGGCGGGTGCCGTCGGCGGCGACCACGGTGTCGATGAGGGATTCCCCGACGACGGCGATGTCGCAGCGGGAGCGGGAGGTGGGAGTGGTGGTCATATCGGGAGGCCTCCTCCGCCGGTCCGGAACGGTGTGAGCTCGGCTTCGAGCACGCCGCGAGGTCCTCGGTGGAGATCCGCCGGGTGTGCTCCGAAGCACGCGGCAACACCGTGTGCGCACCCGACTGCGTGACGGGGCGGGTTTCCTTTTCGTTCACCGCGTGACGCTCCGTTCCCTGCACGAGAGCCTGGGCGCACTGCGCCGGAACGGTGCACTTTGTCGGCCCCGGGTATCTGCGGTACCACCGACATGCTCGGTCCCGTCTCGGAGGTCGGGGTAGCGGTCAACCTGCCAACCCGCCCAGCATCCCGCATCGCGCGCGGGCGCGCAGCGTAAGCAGGTTCGTGGGTGCACTGATCCGACTGTTGTCGATGGGAGGGGTCGGTGCGCCCGGCCGCCGGCGGGACGGGACCAGCCGACCCGGTGCTGGGGGTCATCGCGGTGGTAGGTCGAACTGATTCCACTCGCGGTCCCAGTGCCGCATTCGGTTTCGGTCGAACACCGCGTGTGCCAGTGCCGTGGGGAGCAGGAGTGCGCCGGCTGCGAGTGCCCATGCCCCACACGCGGTGGTCACGGCCACCCTCGTGTTCTCCCGGCTGCTGGGGATGGGACCGGTGAGGTTGCCGTCGGCGCCGACGCTGATGGTGATCGTCTGACCGGCCTTCGTAGGGTTATCGGTCGGCACGACCGCGGTGCGCTGCCCGTCGGGCGTCGACCAGCGGACTCGGGCAGTGTCCTTGGTGCCGGCGGTGCGATGCGAGCCTTCGGTGGTCTCGGGTGCCGGGTGGGTGTCCTCGAGCAGGACTGCCGGTACCTGGTGCACACCGGCGCGCAGCGCCTGGGTTTGCTGCTGCAGCCGGGTATGCGTCGCGGTGCCGAACGCGGCGGCGAACGGGATCAGCAGCAGTACCAGGATCGCGGCGAGCAGCACCAGGGTGGCCTCGTAGCGGTCGCTTCGGCGCATCAGGCGGTTGCGGCTCCAGGGGCCGAGTCGCCACCACCGGATCGGTGTGGGCGCCGGTGCCGGTTCGTCGGGGCGCATCACCCACCTCCCGCAGGATTCCGCTTCGTCTCCCTCGATTGTGCGGCGGAATCGGAGGCGGTGCATTCCCGCGGGGGTTTCCCGGAGAACCTCGGACAAAGGGGGGTGGACCGGGCCGGCGGTGATCGCCGGAGTGGTCAGCGTGAGAGCTGGGGGAGGCGTTCGCGGAGCCGTCGACCGGTGGTTCGGTGGGTGGCGATGACGGTGGGGCGCAGGGGCGGCGAGGACAGGACCCCGACGCCGACGCCGACGTCGCCGTGGTGTGCCGCACCCGGCCGGTGTGCCGCACCCGGCCCGGTGCGGCCCAGGATTGTGTCAGAGGCCGACGGCGGTGCCGAGGAGGTCGAGTTCGGTGTCGAGGGAATCGAGCATGGGATTGAGGTCGGGCAGGGCGCGGCGGCAGCCGGTGAGCGTGACGACGATCTGGTCGTCGCTGCTGATACAGGTGATGTTCAGCGCCTGCCCGGTGGTGGGGATGGACACCGGGTACAGGGCGTCGAGTCGGGCGCCGTTCCAGAACAGCGGCGTTCGTGGCCCGGCGAGGTTGGAGATGACCAGGTTGAACGGGGGACGCCACGGACCGCGGCGACCGATCAGCATCTCCGCTCCGAGCGGTGCCGCACCGAGCGCGGACATGGCCAGTGCCTGCGCCGGGCTCATCGCCCGCAGCGCCGCCTTGCCCTCGTGCATGCAGGTGCGGACGGTGTCGAGCCGGGCGGTCGGGTCGGGGAGGTGGGTGGCCAGGTTGCACATCAGCATCCCCACCCGATTACCCCCGGGCCCGGAGTCCGGTGGAGTGTCGGTGGGGCGCAGCGAGACCGGGACCATCGCGATCAGCGGCTGGTCGGGGAGGGCGCCGCGGGCGGACAGGTAGGCGCGCAGCGTTCCGGAGCACAGGGTCAGGACGATGTCGTTGACGGTGGCCTGGGCGTGCTTGGCCAGCAGCCGGATCCGCTCGAGCGGGAAGGTGCGGGCGGCGACGTGCCGGGCGCCGCCGATCGGCACGTTCAGCAGGGTGTGCGGGGCGGTCAGTGACATCACACCGCCCCGGCCGTGGGCGGCGCGGTCCAGGGTGCCGATCGCCGCGGGGACCAGTCCGGTGACCTCACCGGCCACGCTGCGGCCGGCGCGGAGCGCCGTCCCGGTCAGAGCGGCCGCCGTCGACAGACCACCGGTCGCCGTCGACGGACCACCGGTCGCGGCCGAGGGCTGCCTCCCGTGGTGCGAAAGGACCGGGGTGAGTTGCGGTATCGGTTGCCAGGGGGCGGGCATGTGCCGGCGGTGCGGGTCCTCGCTCAGCGTCTGCTGCAGCAGCCGCATCGCCGACGTGCCGTCGGCGAGGGCGTGGTGGATCTTGGTGTAGACGGCGTAGCGGCCGCCGGTGAGGCCCTCGATGAGGTGCATTTCCCACAGCGGGCGGCTGCGGTCGAGCAGGGTGGCGTGCAGCCGGGAGACCAGGGTCATCAGCTGGTCCATTCCGCCCGGGGTGGGCAGGGCGTCGCGGCGCACGTGATGTTCCAGATCCACGTCCTGCTCCGGCAGGGTGTCCCAACCCCATTGGCCGAATGAGGTCAGGGAGCGGCGGGCCCGTCTGCGCAGCAGCGGCGCCACCCGGTGGTCGGTGAGGGCGGCCTCGAACAGCGCCCGCACGTCCGCCGCGGACGCCCCCTCGGGCGGGGTGAACAGGGCCAGGCCGCCGACGTGCATCGGATGGCCGGGGGACTCGCCCAGCAGGAACAGTGAATCGGTCGGCGCCATGGGCAGCAGCACTGCACATCCCCTTCTCGTTCCGGGGGAGAGGGGCCGGCCGGTGTGTGCCGGTCCCGCCCTCTTCCGGGCCTGGTGTTTAGGAAAGGTAATGATGTTCTTTTAGGTCACGTTGAGGTGTGGTTTACATCACAAACCGATATCTGTCGGTGGAGTTATATCGCATTCCGGCGCCCCCGGCCACCGGGCGCCCGTCATCGCTGTCTGGTGGCCGCCCGCGGGGGTGGGTCGGCGGGCGCATTCCCGGGAAACGCTCGCGGCAGGCCCCCGCATCCCTCACAATGGCCACCGAAAAAGCATGAGGTGCAACACATGTCGAAGCCGCTGTCGCTGTAGGGAAAGTTGAGACGGAGGAGACCCGATGCCCGTTTCGTCACACATGTTGTTGCAGCAGGTGCAGGACCGCACGACGGATCTGCGCCGATGGTTGGATGCCGGTGGCAACGGTCCGGCCCTGAACGCGTATCTGCGCGACGAACCTGTCGACGACCGGTGGTTGGCCACCTATGAGCGGCTCCGGCGCGACCTGCTGCGGGCGGTCGGTCACGCCTGCCTGCACCCGGCTCGGCGCGAGAGGCCGACGTCGACCGTGGGGTGCCGGCCCGGCGGCCGATGAACCAGGATGAGCGCCGGGCGCTGGAGCGGGTGCGCGACACCTGCGCCTTGCTGCACGGTTTCATGAACACCGACCCGGGAGACCCGCCCAGGGAACGGGTCCGAACCGCGACATTCCAGCAACTCACCGACGACCTCCTCGACGCCGTCACCGCGGCGGAGACGGCGGGTGTCCCCGAACGCCTCATCTTCGACGGCATGTGAGATGCCCGGACCGACCCACCGGTCCGCGCTCGCCGCGGCGGCGGTGTTCCCGCCGCCCTCATCGGCCCCGGTGCGGTGTCCGTGCCACCATCCGTCGCGGGTGAACCCTGCTTGTGCGCGGTTCCAGCAGGCGCGGGCGGTGGCGACCAGGGCGCAGATCGTGCGTGGCGCGGCGGAGGTGTTCGACAAGTCCGGTTTCGAGGGTGCGAGCCTCGGGGAGATCACCGAGGCGGCCGGAACGACGAAGGGTGCCGTGTACTTCCACTTCCGTTCCAAGGAGGAGTTGGCCCGGCAGCGCAGGAGGCGTCGGCGCTCGAGCAGATCGTGATGCTCTGCCACGAGATGGCCCGGCAGATCGTCGAGGACCCGGTCGTGCGGGCCGGCATCCGGATCACCCTCGAGCTCAGCGCGGACGACCGGGGCCCGGCCGGCCCGTATCTGGATTGGATCGCCGCCTGCGAAGCCCTGGCCGCCCGGGCCGTCGCCGAGGGTGACCTCCTCGCGAGTAATGATCCGCCGACCTTCGCGCGGTTCGTCATCGGCGCGTTCACCGGAGTGCAGACCGTCTCCCGGGTCCTCGCCACCGCACGGATCTCGAGCAGTGTGTCGACGGAATGTGGATGTTCCTGCTGCCCGGGATCATGCCGACCGACCGTCACCAGGGGATGGCCCGTATCCGGGCCGCCCGCAGTTCGCACGCGGTCGTCGACGTGGTGTAGCCACGCCGGTCAGCCTGGTCGGGACAGCGGCGCCCACGGCGCCCACGGCGCCCACGGCGCCCACGGCGCCCACGGCGCCCACGGCGCCCACGGCGCCCACGGCGCCCACGGCGCCCACGGCGCCCACGGCGCCCACGGCGCCCACGGGGCGCGGGGCCGCACACCCGACTCGCGCTACGCGGAGTGCTTGTGTACACCGTCGATGAGGCCTTGCACCACTAGAGCTCGGTGTCGATGTCGAGGGTGAGACCCGCCGTCTCGGTGGCCACGTCTTTCGCCCGAGTCAGTCGCTTCTTCCCGTCGCGTTCCACTTCCTCGAAGAAGCTGGCGGGCACACCGATCGGAACGCCGTAGACACCGGGAACGAACGTCGTGGTCACCAATGCCAGCGGCGCCCTACGCAGCGCGGCTTCCAGCGCCGCCCACGATACTGCCTGCAGCGACGACTGCGATCCGTCGATTCCGACAACGATCGGGCGGTGGACGGTCATGACGGTCTCCTCCACTTTGCGTGGTTGCGCTCTCGCCATTGCCATTGTCGCGTTTCCGGCAATCGGTGCCGTAGGGCAGAACGTCGCCACCTTCGCGGCAACAGATGTCGATCTGCGGGCTCATCATGGGGAGCGGACCGCCGATGGGTGGTGCCGTCGCCCGCGGTGGTGTCGATCGTGAACCGCCTGTCGGCTTGCCGCGCCCGGGCGGCGAGGTTGTCGAGCCCACTGACCGCGGCGTCGTCGGGGAGGCCGCCTACCGTCGTCGGCCACTTCGATCGCGAGGTCGTCGTACACGGCGATGCTGAATGGTCACCGTGTCGGCGGCCGCGCGCCGCACGACGTTGCTGAGCGCTTCGTGGAGCACCGTTGCGGCGTGGTCGGCAGCGTCGCATTGATGACGGATGTCGGGAGAATGAAGGTTCGAATCCTGCCGGGGCACCGAAAAATGGCTGGTCAGAATTTTTTTAGAGTCTCTGACCTGCCCGTCGATTGTCCGGTGGTCCGGCGGCACTGCCTGGACGTCGGGAGGAGAATCAGTGTCATGAGCGCACCCGAGGACATCCCGCCGCGACCTGACGGTGTCATCGAACGCGTGGCCCCCGTACTCCGCGCCGCTCTTGTCCGGGCCGAAACTCGACTGACAGAGCGAGGCGCCGCGAAGGCTGCGACCGTCGAGCTGCAAGAGGCAGCCATCAAGGCCGTGAACCTCGCCCATGGAAACCTGTGCGGCTTCCTCGCGGCAGACACGGCGCATCCCGACGGTCCCACCTCGCAGATCGACTACTACCGCTACGCGTACGCACTGATCGATCAGATCGCCGAGGCACGCAAGGCCGGTGTCGACGTCAGGCTCGGCGAGATTGAGATCCGGCGGTGACGGTTGTTGCCGTCCGACTTGCTCGAATCGGCGTGAGCGGGTAACCCGCAGATTGACGGAGGTGGTGATCGGCATGATTCATCAAGAGATCCGGGAGTGGGTCGCCGAGCTGATGCGGCTCGACATACCGACGGCCGGTCCCGCTGAATTGGCCAAGCTGGACGACGCGACCCGGATCGCCGAAGCGCAGTACGTGCGGCAGCTGCTGGGCCTTCCCGAGTTCAGGCCACGTGTGGCCTGAAAGTAGGGAACATCAGCGTCCCGACCTGCGATAAGGCGGGGTCGTTTCACCCAACGAGGTGATCACTATGTCGGCTGGAATCGACTGTCAGACTGGCATTCATGCGGTCAGGGTGTCGAGGACATGCCATTCGATGCCCTCTCGCGCCGGCACGCCGGGGCGTCCCAGGAGTGCCCTGATCGTGATCGGCAATCCGTGTTCGGCGGCGGTGAAGGTGCACCGCAGATCGGAGCCGGTCAGCGCCGAGGCGATGAGCTGGGTGCAGATCTCGTCGGTCGCGAGGGTGATGTCGGCGATTTCGTCGGGGGTGAAGTCTCCGAGAACCGCGAGGGTCCGCGTGATCGCCCGAACCACCGGCAACCGGTCGAGGTCCGCGGGGCCGCGGAGTTGCAGTGGCTCATCGGTTTTGTCATCATTCACAGTCTCCTCGCCGACCGTGGTCGCACCTGCGCGGCGGCGCCCTGCTTTCTGCGACGTGTCCGGTGGCGTACCCGGGGGGACCCGGCTCACACGGCGGTCGCGAGGCACTGGGCGTCGTGTGCATCGGCGACGTCCAGATCGTGTTCGGGCTCACCGGCTGCCGCCGCACCTCGCTCGATCTGGCTGGCATGCTCACCATCTCGGCGCCGAACTCGACCGCCTCGACGCTGCGATCGGCCTCTGAGCTCGACAACCCTCACCCCGGCGCCGACCGGGGTGAGGGCTGGTGCAGGCCGGCGGGTCTGCCGGTGGTCCGTGGAACCAGCTGGAACGCGAGGCTGTCCTCGGTGTCGGGGAAACGGAACGCGACGGCCCGCGCGTCGAACAGGGCGAACCACTGCTCCCAGGAAATGTGCTCGAGACCTGATCCCGGGCGTAGGCCGACGAAGTCGATCCGGAGCATCATCGCTGCGGACCCGGGGTGGTCCGGAAGAGGGGAGATCGTCGCGGGTGCGCCACGATGGTGCTGAATCCAACAGCGGATTCGTTCGTGATCGGTACTGGGCGCGATCTGTGGATTCTTGTGGGCGGTCATGACAGTCCCTGTTCCTTCCCGGTGACCGTTCGCGGTGTCCGGCACCGGAGAGTCGGTTTCCGTGGTGTGTTCTGGCCCGGCGCCCGGTCGTCGCGTGTCCTTCCTTTCATCCTGCTCTCCGCGGCCCGGCGATGCGGGCACCGTTTCTGCGGGGATTCACCAGTCGTGCCGAGTGTGTCGCACGGGTCGAGGTTCGGCGGCATGCGCTACGCCTGCCCGGGTGGTGGAGGGGATACTCGGCGGACGGGGGTGTCGTTCCGATCGAAGGACGCGGGGGCTCTCGATCGTCTACTGCCGCGGCGGAGACAACGCTGGGCCGCGGTGCATCCTCGATCCGGTTGCCGATCCGCTCCGGATGGTGCTGCCGGCTGGTCAGCCCGATGGGATCGGCGCCGTGCGTCCGGTGTCGGCGCGGGCCACCGCCGAGGTGATCGACAGGTCCGCGATGAGTCCGAGAAAGGCTCGCGCGTAGGGTGATTGGGCGGTGGACTCGGTGACGGTGGGCCAGTCGACCGGCTCGCGCAGGGCGCGGGCGATCTGCAGCGTCGGCGCGAAGTCGCACCGATGGGTACCGAGATCGTGAAGTCTGTCGATCAGAAGATCGGTTGTGCTGATCACCGCCGCCGTGGTGGTACCGATTCGCATCGTTGATGCCCGGTCCAGCAGGAGGTCGGTCACCTCGGCGGAGTCCGGGCGGCGGAAGGTCAGATTCACCACACGGTCACCGTCATGGATTTTGTTCAGCCGGTCTTCGTGCCGACCGGCGCTGCGCATCCCGGCTGTGACCAACTCGTCCGATGCCCGTTGCGCGTCGTCTCTCATGATGAAGATGTCCACATCGTGTTCGGTGGGTGGCCCGCCGCGTGCGTAGGCGGCGCAGTCGCCGGCCACCGCGAATCGGATCCCGCTGGCCGAGAGTCGTGTCACCACGCGGTCCAGGGTGTGTAGCAGTTCCTCTTCGCGGGTGATCACTGAGCGGGGGTCGGGGTAATCGGTGGGCCGCGGTGAGTGTCTGTGCGGTTCTGTGCGGTGATCATGGATTCGGTTTACCCGCTCCGGAGTCGGTGAACCATCCTGTCGATCCCGGAGACGAACCCGTGATCCGGTCACCGTGACCGACGGCGTGAATTCTCGTGCACCGGTAACCAATCGGGATGCCTTCCGGTTTCGGATACATCCCCCGCCCAGTTCCGCAGTCACTATTCCTGTCGGGAATCGAGCTGCCGGGAACTCGAACGAACAGTGGACGAGGTGGTGCATGCGAGGACGCCCTCACCGTTCGGTTCGGTCGGCGTCGCGTACTGGGAAGGCGATCAGAGCGGTGACGGGGAGGTCCGGCGCCCGTTGGTGTCGGCCGCGCGCACTCGCGCCGGCCGCCGCCGCGGAGATGGTCCATCACTCGAGCCCGCCACTGGGCGAGCGGTCGGCGCAGCAAGGACCGCTCGCCGCCGATCCGGAGCCGGCGCGGGTTGCCTCTTGTTCGGATCGGCGCCGGCCGCGCAGACTGAAGGTGTTGCGGCGGAGAACCGGCGTGTGCTCGTCGATCGGGGACCCCGGTTTCTTGCCGGTTGTCACCCGGTAGTCCAGGAGCACGATATGCCCAGTCCCAGCCCCGGTTATTCGATCACCGTTCGCGTTCAGGCACCGGTCGGTGCCGGTACCACGTCGACGTTGGCGGCGGCGATCGCGTCGGTGAAGGGTGCCATGACGGCACTCGATGTGGTCGAGAGCCACCCAGATCACATGGTCATCGACGTCACCTGCGACGCCTCGGACGTCGCGCACGCCGACCAGATCGCGACCGCGATCGCCGAGGTACCGGGGGTGGTCGTCGGCAAGGTCAGCGACCGCACGTTCCTGCTGCATCTGGGCGGCAAGCTCGAGGTGGTCCCCACGGTTCCGCTCAAACACCGCGACGACCTCTCCCGCGCCTACACCCCCGGCGTCGCCCGGGTGTGTACCGCCATCGCCGA
>SEEV01000246.1 GCA_004211695.1 Rhodococcus sp. (in: high G+C Gram-positive bacteria) | reverse complement strand
CCAGAATCTCCGCCTCGCTGTCCCCCAGGGTGCGCTGGTCAGCCACGGTTCCGCCTCAGTCCTGGGTGGGGTTCGGGTGTCCGCCGGCGCTGGGGTCTGGCTGCGTTGCCCTCGGCGCTGGTCTTCTGGTCGTGGCAGGGTCGGCACACTGCTTGGCAGTTGTCGTCCCGCTCGGCGTCGTCGGGGTTGGCGAAGGACTTCACGTTGATGATGTGGTCACAGATGTTGGCGGCACCGGTGCAGCGTGGTCCTTGGATCTGGCATATGTGGTGGTCGCGGGCGAGGACTCTGAGGCGTCGTGCCTTGTGTGCTGCGGTGTTGGTCCGGGCCCTTGCTCCTGTGCCCCAGTTGTGCGTGCGCTGTTGCCGGCGTGGTGGCATCGTGGACTCCTCGTGTGTACGGGTGAGACAGAACCGACCCCACCGGTGAGTGGTGGGGTCGGTCATGGGTCAGGCCTCGGTCGACGTATGCTGCCCGGTGAGCATCTTCACCTGGTTTATCGTGACTGCGATTGTGTCCCAACCACATTCGCACGTGATGCGGTACTGCACACGGTATGGATCGGGCAGGCTAAACCGTGCGACCTGGAATCGGTGACCGGGGTGATCGCCTATCCGCACTACCACTGGTCGGCCTGTCGTTCCTTGGCCTCGCGCTCCGCCTTGATCCGCTCAGCCTCGGCGCGTGCCGCTCGTGCGGCGTACTCCCTCCGCTTGGCGGCGATTCCCTCGAGTGAGCGGCGTGGACGATCGTTGAACTGCTCGCCGAACTGCGAGCCGAACTTGCTCGGCACGTCACCCATGTCAGTCCTCGCCGAGCAGTGCGTTCACGATGCCGTCGACAGTCTGGCGCGCCGTGGTGGTCAGCCCGTTGTCTCGGGTGATGCGGTAGTCCCCGAGCTTGGGGAGGACGTCGACGATGTACGTCGATGCGGTGGGGCTGTAGCCTGCGCCGTTCAGCCAGTCATAGGTGGCGAGTCCCGCAACCGCCTCCTCCAGTGCGGCTGTTAGTGCAGCGGCAGCCTCTTCGACCTTCCGCCTGTCCTCGGGCCCCGGCCGTGCGGCGTCGACTGCAGCGGTGGCGGCCTCGTCCAGATCGCCAGTGATGGCACGAACGGCGGCGGTGTGGGCTGCGATCGCCCGTCCGGCGGCGTCACGGTCTGCCTCGAGCTTCGCTGCGGCGGCTGGTGCAGGGATCGCCTTGCCTGCGCGGGCGGCTTTCGCTGCCGTCTCGTCGTCGGTGGCCTGGGCCTCGATGTCGCGTTCACGGTGCCCGAGGTGCTCTGCCTCGCGCTGTGCGGTGCGGAGTCGGTCCTTCGCGGTGTCCAGCTCGGTGAGCAGCTTTGCTACGTCACCGGGCAGCGCGTCGGCCGGTGGGCGGTGGGCGGGGATGAAGCGGTCCATTCCCCTCTGAATGACTCTCACTGGTCGATCTCCTTGCTGGTGGTGGGATTGGGAAACAGCTCATCGACGAGCTCGTCGAGTTCCTCGTCGGTCAAAGCAGCGAGGAACTCGATGACCTCTCGCCTCGTTGGTGGTGTCATGCTGCGTTCCGCCCTTCGATGTGGTCCAACACGGCGTCACGGTCGAGGAGCCAGCGGCCGCCGGCGAGCTTGCCGTCGAGTTGCGGTGCTAGGCGCCGTGCCTGGCGGTTCGAGCATCCGATCATTTGCGCCGCCTCCTCTGTCGTGATCCAGCGTGTGTGTCGAGTCTCAGTGTTGCTGTCGCCCAACGCTTTCACGTCCGATTGTCCGCTGTCGGCCAGCTCAGCAGCGAGTTCGGCGAGATGCGGGGGGACGCGTAGCCCGTTGCGGTGTCTCGCGGTGATTGCGACGACCACAGCGAACCGCAGGGCCTCGACCGCGGTGCCGGTGAGCAGTAGGACGTCGGGTGCGAGCCGCTGCACGGGCGGGGTCATGACGTTCCCCCCTCGAGCACGTCGACGATGCGGTTGGCCAGCTCGTACGCCTGGGCCTCGGTCAGCTGATGTCCGAGGATCGATACCCCGTTGCCCCAACGGCCAACGGTGGTCGGCGGCTTATGTTCCGGGCAGAGGCCAACGGCGCTGCGGGTCACGGCGTTGCATCCGGCGCCCGCGCATTCCGCCCACGGGCGCCGTCGCATCGCAGTTCCCCGGGTCACCGTGCGCTTGTCGTTGTCGGTCATGCTGCGTCTCCTCCAATGGCTGTGCCAGAACCGAGCCACTGGCCCGCCTGGCGGCCAGGCGTGCGAACGGTCGGCTGTGCGGGTGGGTCGATCGTGGGTGTGATGAGGCAGTTCACGTGAGCCGAGACCTTCGGGTTGCAGGGCTCGGCGCACACCTTGCACAGGTGCTCTGGGGTCGCCGCAAAATACGCAGAATCCGCAATTTGACTCGTCGGGGTGGGTTTCTGCGTATTGCGCGTATTTTGCGGCGTGGTCCAGGCGCTTGGATGAACTCGATACTTCGGTGAGGGCCTACGTCCTCGGCCCGATCGCTCCTCGGGCTCGAGAGGCTCGATCCACCCGAACTCGACCAGCAGGTTGAGAGCGGGTCTCGCGTCGTCGATCGTGGGCAGCCACGTCCGTGCGGAGGCGGTCACCAGGTCGCGCTCTGAGAAGGTCCCGAACTTCTCCGGCCCGCGCCGCTCAATGAGCTTGATGATCCTTCGCGCCATCGAGCGCTCGTCACTACCGCGAGCCATTCCGTCGAACACATGCAGTGCATGGGTCGTGAAGTACTCGGCGAAGCGGACGCCCGCGCGCATCGCCTCCACTGTGATCTCGGTAGACCGGCTCTCGGTGACGTGAATCAGGCCGGCGATACGGATAGCTGCACCGACCACCTTTGATGCCCACCCTCGAATGTGGGCGAGATCGGCGCCGTCCGCGAGGCGTGACTCGACTTCCCGTGCATACCTGAGCCGCTCGGCGTCAGCGTCATCGGTGAGTGTGAGCACCTGGACGTCGTCGCGTGCACGTAGCCGGGTCGCAAGATCGGTAATCGTCTGTGCGTACAACGCTTGTGCAGCCTGGTCGAGCGGCTGCGTGTCGACCTCACGCTGTCCCACACGCGATGTCGGCCAGGAGTAGAGGAATCGCGCCATCAGTCCGGAGTCGTGGAACAGCTTGTTCCCTGACGCGGTGGCCAGAACTCCCGGCTGAATCATCAGCGCCAACGTCAGCGCGGGGCTGTTGATGAACTCGGACGGCCGGCCCTTGCGGTCGACCCTGATCCGATCCCCCGCGTGCGCCTTGAGGAACGCAGACAGGTCGGGATTGCTGTCGTAGCGGCCAGCGAAGGTGTTGAACAGTCCACCCTCGGCGGAGATGATCGCCAACTTGCCCTTCTGTTCCGCCAGGAGGGACACCATCGCTTCCGGCGTCACGTCATCGGCGATGATGCGAGGCAGGCTCGGAACGGTCATCTCAGCGGCAGCGGCGGCCAGTCCAGTGGCGTCGGCGGTGAGCTTGATCCTCTTTTCGGCGTCAGCGGCGTTGCCCGCGTCACGCTTGGCCCTTTCCGCCGCCTTTTCTGCGATCTCCTTCAGCGTCTGAGCCTCGGCAACCAACGGGGCCTTCTGCTCGGCGAGCATTTGCTCGAGGTCGTGCAGCGGCTTGGCCATCGCTTCCGATACCGACGACTTGCGCTCACCGGGCTCGGCGATCACCAGCGGCCAGACATTGACCGGCTCCCGGTACCCGACCCGCGGTTCTACCTCCACGTACCCACCAGCGGCAGCCGAGAGCGCACCGAGCGCCATCGCTCCGGCCATGCCCGCGTTCACCTGTGACGACTCGGCGACGGTGCGGACCATCGCGGCTATCGACTCCGGCAGCTCGTCGACGGGGAAGTCGAGAAGGTCGATAGCCCGATCGAGTGGTGTGGGCAATTCTGCGGATTCTGCGTATTTTGCGGCGGGGGTTTCGACAACCTGGAACTCGTCGAGGCCATGGCCCGCGGCGATGTGATCGGCGGCGTCCTTGCCTGTCATGGCGGTAACCACCACAACTGCCTCAGCGATCGGCTGGAGGATCTCGAGGACCTGCGCCGCGTGCTTCTCCCCTGCCTGGTCGTTGTCGGCGACGATCACCACGGTGTGACCGGTCAGCGGTGCCCAGTCGAACATCTTCGCCTTGCCCGCACCCATCGCCGAGCAGACCGCGACAGCCCCCACAGACTCGAGGGCGTGAACGTCCTGCTCGCCCTCCACCACATACACCGGAACGCCCGTCTGATGCTCTACGAGCCTCTCAGCACGGTAAAGCGTCGTCCCCTTCGTGTTGCCTGCCTGCCGGAACTTCTTCGTGGGGCTACGAAAAACCGTGCGGCCGTCGCTGTATTGGTATTCGATGCCCTTCGGGTCGTCGAATAGGTCAGCGGTAGTCAGCCCCAGATCGGCTAGAACCGAGTCCTTATCGTCCGCGTGGCTGTTCATCAGCACCCGGCCAGCGATCCGCCGGAACGTCACCGAGCGATCAGCGAGAGAGTGACCTGGCGCCTGTGCGGCCGCCGTATCGGCGCCCTGGTCCTGCCAGACGAGACCCTGGGAATGCCAGTGGTCGCGGAGTCGGTCGAGTGCGGTCACTTGGCACCACCGAGCGGCAGCGCAGTCCGACGCCAGACACGTGCAGGGGCGTCCCAGTCGCCTTCTGCGGCACGCGGACCGTAACCGTGGAACTCGATGTACCCTTTGCGGTTCAACTCCCTGACGATCGCTCCACGGCGGCACGGCTTGTCGTCGGCGTAGGCGGGTAGGAGTTCACCGAGTCGAGCAGCGGTGAACGTGGCACCCTCCGGGAGTCCGGAGACCCACTGGCGGGCCAGGATCATCAGGTCGGGGTGTGCACCACTGAGTGCGTTCGCGATATGCTGGGTGCGATCCGTCGCCTTGGATTCTGGAATCGGCCCGTTACCCGCGGGCCTTTTCTGTGTCTGCGACATGTCAGCGATCACCTGCCGTCGCCATCGGGCGGAGCAGGATCGCGTCCAGCTCGTCGAGGTCCACGCGGATCAGCCGCGGCCCCATTCGGTAGCCGACGATTCGGCCGGCGGAGATGTAACGGCGGATGGTCTTGGAGCAAACGCCGTATTCCTCGGCGGCTTGCGGGATGCTGCACAGTCGACGCTGTGTCTGATTCTTAGGCACGGTCTCTCCCTGAATGGAAAAAGGTGGAGAACACGAGCGCATCTGTCACCTATTGAGGTGATGTGCTGCTCGACGTTCCACCCAGGGATCGGGCCGCCAGGGCCACTCGCCGTTCGCCGTCTCTGAGCCTCCAGGGCTCTGTCGGGCTAGCGTGCTGTGTTCAGTTGTGGTGTCGGTGTCCTCATCGAGTCAACCTAACGAAAGGAAGCGTAACCCACTGTCCGGCCGAGTCCACCTAAGTGGTCGCTGCGTCGCTCCACAGCCCTTCTACGAGTGCCCTATTCCGCGCGGCCGTGCTGTGCGTGTAGCGCGCGGACATAGCCGAGGATGTGTGCCCCATCAGCGTCATATGATCCGCCAGCGTTGCGCCCGCCTGAGCGAAAAGTGTTGCAGCAGAATGCCTTAGATCATGGAACCTCAGCGCAGGGTGACCGATCGACTTAGCTGCCCGCTTGAGATGCGGCCGCACCGTGTTCTCGTGGGGTATGTCGTCTGTCACAGACGGGAACATCAGACCGGTCCGGCCGGGCTGCGCGAACTCGTCAACATGCGCCTGGATTATCGGCCGCAGGCCAGACGGCAACGGCACCGTTCGGAGCGCCGCGTCGGACTTCGGGCGATCGATCACGAACTCACCAGCCCGACGAACTGCAGCACGCTTCACCGTCACCGAGCATTCGTCACTGGTCAGCGTGAAGTCCGAGCGCCGCAACGCCGCCAGCTCGCCCCATCGCAAGCCTGAGAAGCCGGCCACCAGAATCAGCACCCGCCAGCGTTCGATGGTCATCGCTTTCGATAGCGCCCGGATCTCGGCAGCGGTGAGTGCGATCGGTTCGACGACTCGGTTCTTCACGGCGGCGCGCTTCACCCGGCACGGGTTCGCGGGGATCAACTCGTCATCGAGTGCCTGATTCAGGATCGTCCGCAACAGCGAGTAGGCGTTCGCATTGCGCGTCGGGAACGCCTCCAATCCGGCGAACCATGCCCGAACCATCTGAACGGTCAGCTTGTCGACGGGTACCGAGCCCAGCTCGGGGAGAATTACTCGGTCTAGGTAGCCGCGGTTCAGGTCTCGGGTGCGCGGCTTATGTCGGCCCTTCGTCTCCACGAACCAACGTTCTGCGTAATGCTCGAGTGTCAGCCCCTCCTCAACGCGCGCCCCTGGTGGCGCCCAGACTTCGAACTCGATCTTGCGGCGCTCTGCGGACAGCCAAGCCTCGGCGTCCATCTTCGCCTGGTAGGTCGACGGCGCTTTGTGCAGCAACCCGTCAGGTCCGATATACGCGGCCTGGTACCGCTTCGAGGGCAGCTGCCTAATCCGCCCCCACCCGCGCATCCCTTTTTTCGCTGGCATCGTCGTGCAATCCTCACGTAATCGGCGTGTCCCAATGTGTCCCGTTGCGTCTATCCGTGAACACAGTGTAGATTGCCATACGAGCAGGTGAAACCAGGAAAATCCCAGGTCATCAGCTACAACGGAGAATAGGTTAGGTCAGGTTCGAATCCTGCCGAGGGCACTGTCCGACTTTGGGGCCAGCTCAGAGTCCTCAATGTCCCTCATCCGTGCCGCGCGTTGTTTTCCGTGCCTCCGAGGGTGCTACGAATCGATTCCAGAACCGTCGACGCAGTGAAGTCGACCCGTCCTGAACCTGCGTTGGAGAAGTGCTCCATATTGTGGGCACGAAGGAGCCACAACCCCTCCCTTCGCTCCCATACTTGGCCGTCTGCGCTTACGTCTCGAGGTTGTGTTCGTGTCCTAGAACGCCTCTCGTAGCCGTGCCCGCTGCCCGCAGCCGAGAACTAGACAGACTGCCCCACCATCGATCAGGTGCACGAGACTCCAAGCTGATCGGCCACGGCCGGAGGTGGTGATTCTTCGCCACTCGGGGGTGGAATTCATCTGACCTCCGATTCCCGTTCGTTCCACCCCACTCAGGTCCTGGAAATCCGTGACATAAACACGCAAGCAGGCGCCCGCCGCCGTCCAGCGTTCGGTCCGTCACACATGAGATGGGGCGCCCACAAAGAGTGGACGCCCCGCGCGAATCGAATTGGTTGAGCTAACTTGGTTAGCCCCCGATCCCAACGCTACTTAACACGTCGAGAAGGTGTACCAACGCGACGCTCGTTCCCGCTAGGGCCGATATCAATTGGGCGTACTGCGTAGCCTTCTTGATCCAACCTCGTCGTTCCGTGGATTTGCGATGTTTTCTCATCTGGTTGCCCCTGGCTGTCGTGGTCGATTGCGGAATGTGCATGGCGCAGACCCTGAACTGAAGACTGCGGGCAGGAAGTTCTCGAACTCCCGCACAACTGACGCGTTCGACGCGACAACCAACGGAACCAGTTGTTATTTTACTGCGGTTTGACGCTGGACGGAACTACTACATCTTCCAAAGCCGTACCCCTGACATGGGGAAAGGGCCACGCCCCGTCAGCACCAATGCCAGTTCGAACAATGACAATGTTGCGACTCGTTGTGCCTGCCACCCGTCGACTCAGCGCGAAGCGACGGACGACCGAACTGTGTCCCATCGCGGTAACGCAGGCCGGACCGCAGGCGATACGTCAGGCAGGTCGGGATGACCCGAGGGGACGTCGCATGAACTGGGTAGACATTGACATTCTCCCACCACTGATTGCCCACCGACTGCACCTGTTGGCGGCGCTGACGAACAACGGGATGGGATCACACTCATGATCGGCATACTGCCCGACCTGCCGTACATGGGACTGGACTGGGAGTTCTTCTTCCCGACCAATCTCTACATCGCTTTCATCAACTGGTGGAACCCTTTCTAGCGCAGGAGAACCGACTTCAGGGGTCAGCGAACGCGCCGCGCCGGCAGCGCTGAAACCGTACCTGGGGCGGTCGAGGAGGCCGAGAGGCGAAGCGGGAAGACCCGATGGTGGGGTCTCGAGTGCGGCGAAAGCGACGTAAGCCCACCTCCATTCCTTCATGTACGTGAAGTGCACGATGCCGGGCCCGAGCGAGCCGAGGGCGAAAGGGAGCGACGCCAGCCACCAATCCCCGCCGTACGCACGGCCGAGCGCCACACAGGTGATGGAGACGGCGACCAGAACCCACTGGATTCGGCGGTGTTCGTCGAATGTTTCGCCGTCGTTGAGGTAGTCGTCCATCCGTGCCGCCGTCGTCGAGTGGGAATCGAAGCGTATTCATTCCCTCCGACAGGATCGCGGCGAAATGCGGATCGCGGCTGATCTCGATTGTTCCCTCGAGGGGTTCGAGTGGACCTTCGGCACACTGCGCCCGGGCGAGTGAGCCGGTTTCTTGTCGGTAGGTCGCGCTAGTATCACAGACATTCAACGGGGGGCGAATGATGTTGACACAGAATCAGTTAGACGCGACACCACCGGGTATCTTCGCGCTCGAAGACCTGCGTGCACACAAGGCCGTGCTCGCTCGCACCCAGTGCGCACAGGTCATGGCGGTCACCGACTTCTACGACCTCTGCTCCGACGAAGACGAACGCCGCGGCATCAACCCCGCCCACTCCGGCAGGCACGCTTCCGTCGAACTGTCCGTCGCCCTCGGCATGAACGAAACCACCGCCACCGCCTGGATCGAACTCGGCCTCGAACTACGCCACCGCCTGCACCGCACCCACGACGCATTCGCCGCCGGGCACATCGACCTCGACCAGACCCGCGTCATCGCCACCATGCTCGCCGGTGTCGACAACGCCAAACTCGAGATCCTCGAAGCCGCGATCCTCGACGGTCGCCCACTGCCGCCCTCGAAACTACGGGCACGCTGCCGCCGACTCGTCGCCAGACACGACCCCGACAGCCTCCCCCACCGTGCGAAACTCGCGGCAGCCGACCGCGACATCCGCGTCCGCCCCGCCGACAACGGCATGTCCCACCTCGACGGACACCTCCCCGCCGCCGACGCCCACACCATCGCCATGCGCCTCCGCGACATGGCCATCCACGACGTCTGCAGCAAGGACCCCCGCACTCTGGCCCAGCGCCGCGCCGACGCCCTCACCGCACTGGCCGACGGCACCGGCGCGCTCGTCTGCCGCAGCGGGAACGAGCACTGCCACACTCGGACGGGCCGGCCCACTGCCCGCAGGGCACCCCTGATCCAGGTCGTCATCACCGCCGGAACGCTGCTCGGTCTCGACGACACCCCTGCCCACCTCGACGGCTACGGACCCATCGACGCAGACGCCGCCCGCGCACTGGCCGCCGACGGCGTCTTCCAACGTGTGTACACCCACGCCGCCGAGAACGGCGGATCAATCCTCGGCATCAGCGCCGTGTCGAACCGACCCGGCATCCCCACGGCCTGGACCGCCGAGAACGCCGACCGTGCGGCCACCACCTACACCCCCGGAACCGCACTCGCCCGCCGCATTCGTGCCCGTGACGGACTGTGCCGGTTCCCCAACTGCCAGGTCCCCGCCCGGAACTGCGATCTCGACCACATCATCACCACGACCGCCCGGAAAACGGCGGCCTCACCGTCGAACCCAACCTCGCCTGCCTGTGCCGACGCCACCACCGGCTCAAGACCGACGGCACCTGGTCCTACCGGCACACCGGCGCCGGCCACCTCGAATGGACCACCCCACGCGGCGAGATCGCCCCCACCGAACCCGAAGGCGCCGCACTCGCACTCACCCACACCACCAAGCGGATCCGCGGCATCGAACTGGTGACCCAATGCTCCCACGCCGAACACGACCTCGACTTTCTCATCGAACTCCATCGAAGACCACGACGCAGGAAGAAGCCGCCGCAGGCGGACATGCGGCACTCACCCGTAGAACCACCACCATTCTAGGCCGAAGTTGCGCCTCCTCTGACGAGCAAACACCCTGTTGACCAGAGGGTTTGTTGGTTTTGAGGTGGGTGGGTTCTGTCTACTGCAGGTTCAGAGGGATGGTGGTGCCGAGGAGGTCGAACGCTCGGCGTTGGGTATCGGTGGGCTCGGTGAGCGTGGGCACCG
>SEEV01000245.1 GCA_004211695.1 Rhodococcus sp. (in: high G+C Gram-positive bacteria) | reverse complement strand
CACCTGCGCGGTGGTGGGCGCGGTGCGTCCCCAGCCGGTGAGGGTGCGGGTCTGTGTGGGGAGCGCCTGGGTGGGCGTCTCTTCTGCTGTCGTGGACATCGAGGTAGAGGGTACCCGGACGCCGGCCCGGCGGGCCCGTGCGTACTTATCCACCGCGGGCGGTTAACAAGTACTCACGGGGCGCTAGCCTCGTCGTCGTGTCAGAAACCCAGCCGAGTCACGAGCGCGAACCTCACGTTCCGCTCCCCGTCGAGATCCCTGTCACCGAGAACATCGCGGACGACGCCCTGGACCTGAAGACGCAGATCGTCCGTTTCGTCCTGACCGGCGGACTGTCGGCGATCGTCGACTTCGGCCTGTACTTCCTGCTGTTCCAGGTGGTCGGCCTCCCCGTGAACGTGGCGAAGTCGATCAGTTTCATCGCGGGCACCACCACCGCATACCTGATCAACCGCCGGTGGACGTTCAAGGCCGAACCGAGCCGGGCCCGCTTCGTGGCCGTCGTGATCCTCTATGCGGTCACGTTCGCCGTCCAGGTGGGCCTCAACTGGGTGATGTACCACGCATTCCCCGACGAATGGTGGCGTCTGCCGCTCGCGTTCGTCATCGCGCAGGGCACGGCGACCGTCATCAACTTCGTCGTGCAGCGCGCGGTGATCTTCAAGATCCACTAGGGCAACCGCCGGGCAACGCCCCGACCGGTGGTGCGATGCCTCCGATCGGGGTGTTTCGGTAACGACTCAGCAACTTCCCTGGCGCGGCTGGCGCGTTCGGTGAGAATCGATCAATGCTGATTGTTCTCGACACCTCGGCCGTCACACGGGACGCGCGCTTCGAGACGTTCGTCCGCGACGCCCTCGATCGGGGCAGTCGAGTGCTCGTGCCCCGACTCGTCCTCGTCGAGGTCGCGCACCGGTACCAGCGGGAGTCGGTCGCGATGATCGAGGCCCTCACCGTCCAGGCGCGCATGTACGACCGGCTCGGGCTCCGCGACGACCTGTCGGTGTTCGTGGATGCCGCACGGGCCAAGGCCGACGGGTACGTCGACTCGCTCGCCCGGCAGCTGGAGGCGATGGGCTGCGACGTGATCGAGCCGGCGTACACCTCACACCTCGAGATCGCCGGGCGTGAATTGCAGCGTCGTCGCCCGTATGTCGACAGGAAGCGGCACGGCTACACCGCCACCGTGAACTGGCTGACAGTGCTGGACATCGCCGACCGCCGCCCGTCCGAGGAGGTGGTATGGGTCAGCGCGAACTCACGGTCATTCGGCAGCGGCGAGCCCTCGACCTGGCACGACGAGATCTGGGACGAGCTGCAGGAGCGTGGGCTGGACCACCGGGTGCGGTGGGTGATCGACCTCGACGACGTGGACCTCCGGGATTCGGACGCACCGCGCCGCGATCGGATCGTCCGGCCCGTCGTCGCGCCGCCGGTGGCCGCCGTCTCGGCACCCCTGCCACGCCGGGCCCCGCTGCCACCCCGGGCGCCGCTTCCAGCACCTGCCGCACAGCAGGCCGCCGACGCTGTGGAGCCGCCGGCCCCGGCTCCGGCCCCGGCCGCGGAACTGCCGCCCGTGCACGTGGCGAAGCCCCGGGTGGCGCCGCAGCGCATCCTGCCGTCGGCCAACGCAGACACCGGGGGACGCCGCGGCCTCGGCCGGATGATGGGTGGCCGCAAGCGCAAGGTCACTGTCGTGGAGGAGTTGGACGAGCTCGATTTCGGGTGATCCGCCCTCGCCGATAACGATTCGGGCAGCGGGCATAACGACTTGGAGCCGAAGCCACCATGAGTGACACACGACCGCAGCGAATACTCCAAGGTTGAAGCTACGTATCCGTCAACGGCGACGGGTATCGGCGACCAGGGGAGAAGGCATGAAATCTGTGCCGAACGACCGCAAGCCGTCTGCGCAGCAGCGGAGCGGCACACCGACCGTCCAATACCGTTCCGGAGCGCGGCTCGCGGGCCCGAGTATCGAATCCCAGGTCCTCTACCAGGCGTGCAGATGGTTTCTCCGACCCGTGGTGCGGATTGCCCCGCTCAACGAGTCGGCCATCCGCAGGGCCGCGCTGCTGGACATGGCGGCGGGGATCCGTCCCGCCTCCGGTATTCGCCGCCAGAAGGTCCGACTGCCCGGGTTCGACGCCGAGATCGTCCGCGCGCCGGGGGTGTCGCCGGATCTGGGTGACGGCGTCGTCCTCTATCTCCACGGCGGCGGATTCCTGTGTTGCGGGTTGAACACGCACCGGCCCGTGGTGGCGACGATCGCGAAGCTGACTCGGTTGCCGGTGATGCATGTGGGCTACCGCCAACTGCCCGACACGAACATCAGCGGTTCGGTCGACGACTGCCTGACGGCGTACAAGTGGTTGCTGGAGAACGGGGCCCGCGCGGGTGGGACGGTGTTCGCCGGCGATTCCGCGGGCGGGTTCCTCGTGTTCGCGACCGCGTTGAAGGCTCGTGAGGAGGGCGTCGACCAGCCCGCCGGCCTGGTCGGACTGTCGCCGTTGCTCGACCTGGACTGCGCCGACAAACTGGTGCACGCCAACGCCGCCCGCGACGTCTTCGCCCCCGTCGAGGCGCTCGTCACCATCGGCAAGCTCGGTGGCGAAGTGGACGGTGTGCTCGACCCCGCGCTGTCGCCGGTGAACGGCGCCCTGGAGGGTCTGCCGCCGTCGTTGCTGGTCGCCGCGGAAGGCGAGGTGCTGCGGTCGGATTCGGAACTGATGGCGCACCGGCTGAGCGCTGCGGGTGTGCCGACGACGTTGCAGATCTGGGACGGTCAGGTGCATGCGTTCCCGGCTCTGTGGCCCGGTCTTCCGGAAAGCCGTGTGGTGCTGCGTCGTATCGCCCGTTTCGTGGCGACGAGGGTGGGTCCGGAGGACGGTGTGGCCCGGGACAAGACCGCCTGACGGCCTACCGCGGTGGGCCTTTCTCGAGCACGATCGTCGCTGTGCGTTGCTGTCCGCTCTCGTCGAACCAGCGCACCGCGACCGCGTCGCCGGGGTGCCGCGCGATCATCAGTTCGCTGAGATCGGCCGACGACCGGACGGCGGTCCCGTCGAAATCGGTGACCACGTCCCCGATTTCGATGCCTGCCTCGTCGGCGGGGGTGCCGATGCTGACCCACAGCACCTCCGCGCCCCGATCGTCGTCGGTGACGCTGATGCCGAGCAGCGGAGTGTCGCCGATGTGCACGGTGGCGGACGTTCGTCCCGCGCGCACCTGGTCGACGACCGTCATGGCGGTGTCGATGGGTACCGCATACGACCGCGGCTGGGCGGGAGCGGGTTTCGACGGGTCGGAGTCGGCGTTGCCCGCGGTATTGACGCCGATCACGGCGGCGCCGGCATCGACGAGGGGACCACCGGAGTCGCCGGGGCGGACCGCCGCGTCCACCTGGATCAACCCGTTCAGCCGGTTCCGGGAACCGTCGGTGGAACTGCGGGCGGTGATCGTCTGTTCGAGATCGGTCACGAAACCCCGTGCCGCCACCGGAACTCCGCCACCTTCCGCGTTGCCCACCGCGGTCACCGGATCCCCGATCCCCGCGGTCGTGTCCTTCGCGAGGGTCGCCGAAGGAAGGTCGCCGGCACCCTGCAGTCGGAGTACCGCGATGTCGCGGGAACTGTCGTAGCCGAGGACGTCCGCGACGTACTCGGCGCCGTTGCCGAGGCTCACCGCGCTGATGTCGAGAGCACCGTCGATCACGTGATGGTTGGTGAGGACGACGCCGTCGGGTGTGAGCACGATCCCCGTTCCCGCGGTTTCGACGAGACCCGAATCCGCGACGAGGGTGACGATCGCCGGGATCACCCTGGCCTCGACCTCCTCCGGGGTGAGGACGACCGGTGGCGGTGGCGGTGACGGCGCGGCGGGCTGGGCCACCGTCACCGCGGGCGGTCCCGACTCGCGGACCGGCGGTGCGCTCAGCAGCAGGCTGCCGATCACCGCCGTGGCCACGGCGACGACCGTTGCGGCGCGGGGCCCCGTCATGCCCGGCAGTTAGTGGTCGCGGATCCGGTTCAGGATTGTTTCAGTGAGCCCCAGCCGTGCCAGGTGTCGATCTCGATCCAGGCGCTGACGCGAGTGCGGTCGCGGACGGGGTACGGCTTGCCGGTGTAGTGCGTGGCGAGGCGGTCGATGTCGGCGAGTTCGTCGTCGTCCACGAAGTCGACGACGCGGCCCTGGATGCTGACGTGGGTGATCCAGTCCTCGGGGTCCATCGCGGTGAGGCTCACGCGCGGGTCGCCCCTCAGGTAGTCGAGGCGGCGACGCTCGGCGTCCATGTTAACCAGCACCTTGCCGTCCTCGAACAAGTACCAGGTGGCCACGGACACGGGCTGGCCGCCCGGTCGGAGGCAGGAGATGGTGGCGTAGTTGGGCCGAGCGAACATCTCGGCGGCTTCCGTTGGCAGAGGTGGCTTCGACATGTCCGAAAGATACTCCTGAGGCCTCCGGCCCTGTGCGTGGTTGACGAGTCCGGGCGCTCGTCACCCACGCACGGGTCCGGAGGCCGTGGACTCGCGGACCACGAGGGTCGGGGTGAACGAGAGCTGTTGGTGCCGGTGGGTGCCGGGGTTGTTGACCTGATCGAGCAGGAGTTCGGCCGCCGCCCGCCCGAGTTCGTTCCGCGGCTGGGCGACCGACGTCAGCGGCACGGCGGCACCGGCGGCGTAGTCGATGTCGTCGTACCCGACGATCGCGAGGTCCTCGGGCACCCGTTTGCCGTGCTGGATGAACTCCTGCAGCACCCCGAGGGCGAGCAGGTCGTTGGCGCAGAACGCCGCCGTGGGCCGGTCCTCGCCCGACATCGCGAGGATCTCGCGGGCGGCCTCGGCGCCGGCTTCGATGCTGAGCGATCGGGTGGCGACGGTGCGCATCCGGGTGTTCGCCGACTCCGCGACGGCGCTGATCGCCCCGTCGCGGCGGTCGCGGACCTGCCGGATGCTGTCGGGTCCGCCCACGAACACGAGGTTGCGGTGCCCCTGCTCCATGAGGTGGCGTGCGGCGATCCGGCCACCGTGGACGTCGTCGACGGCGACGGACGACCGTCCCGGGGTGCGGGACCCGCGGTCGAGCAGGACCACCGGTGTGCCCTGCCGATCGAGGTTGGCGAGCATCGGGGTGCTTTCGCCGGTGGGGCAGAGCAGGATTCCGTGGACGCGTTGTTCCATGAGCTGGCCGAGTTGCCGGTTCTCGCGTTCCTCCGATTCGCCGGTGCTGACCATGACCATCAGCAGTTCGTTGGCCTCGGCGACTTCTTCGGCTCCCGACGCGACGTCGACGAAGAACGGGTTGCGTGCATCGAGAACGACGACGGCGAGCATGCGCGATTGGCCTGCGCGAAGCTGGCGGGCGGCGTCGTTGCGAACGAAGCCGAGCTGGGTGATGGCGGCGTGCACGCGCTCGCGCGTCGCCTCGGACACCAGTTCGGGGTGATTGAGCACGTTGCTGATGGTCCCCATCGAGACGCCCGCGAGTGCCGCGACCTCGCGCATGGATGCTGCCATCCGATGTCCCCCTTCAGCCGGCTCGTTCGACAGCGCACATTGTCGCGTCGGTCGGTGTCCGAGAACAATCCGGCATTCTTGAATCGCTTCATAACGAGTATCTCCGGTGTCGGGGGTGGAATCAACCCCGGCTGCCACGGCCGACGGACCGACGTACTCCGCACCGGACCTGGCGTGCTGTTATAACGATCAGATAACGGACGAGGCTGCATCGATCCCGTCCCTTGACTTGTGGCGCCCATCACTCCTAGCTTCGTAACCAAGAAATGAACCGTTTCAATCGGAGGTGCTGAATGAGCGTCCCCCCTGCGGTGCCGTTGCTGGAAGTACGGGACGTCACCAAGTCCTTCGGCAACGTCGCCGCTGTTCAGGGTGTGTCGTTTCCGCTCTACGGCGGCGAGGCCCACGCCCTCGTCGGAGAGAACGGTGCAGGCAAGTCGACCATCGTGAAGATGCTCGCCGGCGTGCACGGCCCCGACACCGGATCGCTCCTCGTCGGCGGTGAGGAGGTGTCACTCGGATCGCCCGCGGACGCCAAGGCCCGGGGCATCGCGGTCATCTACCAGGAGCCGACCCTGTTCCCCGACCTCACGATCGCGGAGAACATCTTCATCGGCACCCAGCCCCGCGCCCGGTTCGGCATGATCGACCGCGGTGCGATGAACGCCGCCGCCCGCGCACTGTTCGACCGTCTCGGCGTCCCGATGGACCCGGACCGGCCGGCCCGCGGACTGTCGATCGCCGACCAGCAGCTCGTCGAGATCGCGAAGGCGCTATCCACCGACGCCAACGTCATCGTCATGGACGAGCCGACCGCCGCCCTGTCCGGCAACGAGGTGGAGCGGCTGTTCAAGGTCGCCCGGTCCCTCTGCGCGTCCGGCGCCGCGGTCATGTTCATCTCGCACCGCTTCGAGGAGATCTTCGCGCTGTGCCAGCGGGTCACCGTGATGCGCGACGGCCGGCACATCTCCACCTCGGAGCTGGCGGGCCTGACGGTCGACGACCTCGTCCGCAGCATGGTCGGCCGCGACCTGGGCGCACTGTTCCCGAAGATCGACGTGGAACCGGGCGCCGTGGTCCTCGAGGTCGAGAACCTGTCGCGTGCAGGGGTGTTCTCCGACATCAGTTTCCAGGTGCGCGCCGGCGAGATCGTCGCGCTGTCCGGTCTGGTCGGTGCCGGACGCTCGGAGGTCATGCAGTCGGCCTTCGGTGTGGACCCCCGCGACAGCGGCGACGTCCGGGTGCGCGGCAAGAGCCTGCGCAAGGGCAACCCCAAGGCCGCGATGCGCGCGGGGATGGCGCTCGTCCCCGAGGACCGTCGCCAGCAGGGCCTGATCCTCGACATGTCGATCGAGCGCAACGCCACGCTGACGCGTTCGTCCGCTCTCGCGCGGTTCGGCTTCCTGTTCGGGGGAGGCGAGCGCCGGTCGGCGTACGAGTGGACGAAGAAGCTGCAGACCAAGTACGCACGCATCACCGACCCGGTCGGGGTGCTCTCGGGCGGCAATCAGCAGAAGGTGGTGCTCGCCAAGTGGATGGCCACCGCGCCGAGCGTCCTGATCGTGGACGAACCCACCCGCGGAATCGACGTCGGCACCAAAGCCGAAGTGCACCGGATCATCTCGACGCTCGCCAGTGAAGGCGTCGCCGTCGTGATGATCTCCTCCGAACTGCCGGAGGTGCTCGGAATGGCCGATCGCGTCCTTGTGATGAGGGAAGGACGAATCGTGTCGGAACTGAGCCGGTCGGAAGCCGACGAGGAGAAGATCATGTTCGCTGCAACGGGTTCGGAGGCCGCCGCATGAGCGCACCCACCCGCGTCGCGCCGCCCGGCGCCGCGAAGACGACTGTGCGGCCGGACGACGGGCCGTCCCTGATCGAGAAGGTGCTGCAGGTCCGTTCGCTCGGCATCCTCGCTGCGCTGATCGTCCTGGTCGTGGTCACCACAACCCAGAACAGCAATTTCCTGTCCGCCCAGAGTATTCGCGACATCCTCCTGGCGGCGTCGATCGTCGGGGTTCTGGTGGTCGGGCAGACCGTCGTCATGATCACCAAGAACATCGACCTCTCGGTCGGCTCCGTCCTCGGGCTGTCGGCGTTCGCCGCGGGCAGTGTGATGCAGGGGCCCGGCGGTGCACCGATCGTGTTCGGCATCCTTGCCGGAATCGTGGTCGGTGCGATCTGCGGACTGGCCAATGCGCTGCTGGTGCGCTTCGGCGGGGTGCCGGCGCTGGTCGTCACCCTCGGCACGATGTACATCTTCCGCGGCATCGCCTACCTGTGGGCGGGCGGCGAGCAGATCACCGCCGACGAAATGCCGTCCGGCTTCCTGAAGCTTGGCACCGCAACGCTTCTCGGTGTCCCCGCACTCGTTCTCGTCGCGGTCGTGGCAATCGTCCTCGCCGGGGTGTATCTTCGCCGCTACCGCAGTGGCCGCGACCTCTACGCCATCGGCTCGAACGGCCACGCCGCCGAACTCGCCGGCATCGCCGTCGGCAAGCGCATCCTGCTCGCCTTCGTGTTCTCCGGGGCCATGGCGGGAATCGCCGGAGTCATGTTCGCCGCGCG
This sequence comes from Rhodococcus sp. (in: high G+C Gram-positive bacteria), assembly GCA_004211695.1. Lineage (GTDB taxonomy): Bacteria > Actinomycetota > Actinomycetes > Mycobacteriales > Mycobacteriaceae > Rhodococcus_F. The sequence continues at coordinate 2,052 of SEEV01000245.1, read as the reverse complement.
GTTCGGCACCGTCGACGCCGCCGCCGGATCCGGATACGAACTCAACGTGATCGCGGCCGCCGTCGTGGGCGGTGTGGCCGTGGTCGGCGGCGTCGGAACCGTCTGGGGCGCCGCGCTCGGCGCGCTGCTCCTCACCACCATCAACAGTTCGCTGCCCGTCCTCCAGATCAACCAGTTCTGGCAGCAGGCCATCGTCGGTGCACTGATTCTCATCGCCATCGCGGCCGACCGGCTGCTCGCGGTGCGTGCCGCACAGCAACTTCGGAAGAGGAGCGCTCATGTCGACTGACACCATCGAGCCGGCGGTGACCCCCGCGACGCCCGACACCGCAGGTCAGACGTCGATGGGCAGCCGCATCCGCGAATGGCTCTCGAGCTGGGACTCGGCGATCATCGCCATCACGGTCGTCGTGCTGGTGGTCGCATCGGTCACCAACCCCGACTTCGGGAGCAGCCGGAACTTCACGTTCCTCGTCCTCGACCTGGCGCCGATCTTCCTGATCGCACTGCCGATGACGTTCATCATCATCACCGGGGAGATCGACCTGTCGGTGGCGAGCATCCTCGGCCTGAGCGGCGCCGCTATGGGCTGGATGTGGAACAACGGCTTCGCCATCGAGATGATCATCCCGATGTGCATCCTGCTCGGTTGCGTCCTCGGTGCTCTCAACGGTTTCCTCGTCGCGAAGCTGGGGCTGCCGTCCCTGGCCGTGACCATCGGCACCCTGGCCCTGTTCCGCGGACTCGCGTTCGTCCTCCTCGGCGACCAGGCGGTGTCCAACTTCCCGCGGGCGTACACGTCGTGGGTGACGGGGACGGTCGGCGGTACGTCGATTCCCAACCTGGCGATCCCGCTGGTCGTGGTGGCGGTGCTGTTCGCGGTGGTCCTGCAGGCCACTCCGCTGGGCCGTGACATCTACGCCACCGGCGCGAGTGACACGGCCGCGCGATTCGCCGGAATCGACGGGGCCCGGCTGAAGTTCTGGCTCTACGTGGTGTGCGGGGCGGTCGCCGCTCTCGCCGGGGTGCTGTGGAGTCTGCGGTACTCGAGCGCCCGCGCCGACAACGGATCCGGTCTCGAACTGGCCGTGGTTGCCGCGGTCCTCCTCGGCGGGGTGTCGATCTTCGGCGGTAAGGGCCGGCTGGCCGGGGTGCTCGCCGCCGTCGTCCTGCTCGCCGCGCTGCAGAATGCGCTGCGCCTCGAGGACATCTCGAACGAGGCGCTCACCATCGTCACCGGTGTCCTCCTGATCGTGGCCGTCCTGCTGCCGAACCTGCTGAAGACCCTGCGGACCTCCGCCCAGCGTCGAAAGCTGCAGAACGCCTCCTGATTTCCCCTGCCCCACAGCTCTTTCTCACTTCAGCGTTCGCGACGACGCGAACACGAGGAAAGGATCCACCATGACCCGATTCCGCCGGACCTTCGTTCCCCTGGCGGGGATCGTCGCCGTCTCGATCGGACTGACGGCCTGCGGCGGTACCACCCAGGATTCGGCGTCGAACTCGGGCGGTGGCGACCGCGCCACCGGTACCGCGAACCCCGACGCGCCGATCCAGGACGGTCTGCAGGTCGCGTTCCTCCCCAAGCAGCTCAACAATCCCTACTCGGATATCGAGGTGGGCGGCGGCAAGACCGCCGTGGACGAGTTCGGCGGCGAGTACAAGCTCGTCGGCCCCAACGATGCAAGCGCGTCTTCGCAGGTGTCGTACATCAACACGCTGATCCAGCAGGGTCAGAACGTGATCAACATCGCGGCCAACGACCCGAACGCCGTGTGCCCGTCGCTGAACCAGGCCCGCGACGCCGACATCAAGGTGGTGACGTTCGATTCCGACGCGGCCGAGGACTGCCGCGACCTGTTCATCAACCAGGCCACCACCCAGGGCGTCGGTGAGACGCTCGCCAAGATGACGAGCGAGCAGATCGGCGGCGCCGGCAAGATCGCCGTGCTGTCCGCGACCCCCAACGCCACCAACCAGAACGCCTGGATCGAGGTGCTGAAGTCCGAGCTCGCGAGCAAGCCGGAGTACCAGAACATCGAACTCGTGGCC
>SEEV01000244.1 GCA_004211695.1 Rhodococcus sp. (in: high G+C Gram-positive bacteria) | reverse complement strand
GACGAACATTTTGGCCGTCGGACTGACGGTGGCAGCCTGCGGAGATGGTGTGAGACCGCCCCGCACATAAAGTGTGGGGAGGCAACTGTCGGTGAAACAGGAACCTCGGGACGCGAGTCCGGGAATCTCGGTCGTTCACGGCCGAGAGGACGTCAATCGCAGATCCTTCGGCTACTCGCGGCTCGGTTCTCGCGTTGACTGCCGCCCTCATGGGCGCAGGCACCTCGGCAGCGCAACCACCGGTGCCGGCACCACCCCTGCTGTCACCACCCACTCCCGACGCAATCTTCCCCGTCGCCGACCCGGACCCCTTCTACATTCAACCCGTCGATATCGCCGACCATGCGCCGGGCGAAGTCCTGAAGATCCGCCAGCTTCCGCCGTCGTACTACTTCCCCGGCAGCGCGATGTGGGAGCTGCTGTTCCGGACCACCGACTCGGAGGGCAAGCCGATCGCGGCGAACACCACGTACGTTCTTCCGCCGAACCACGTCCCCGACGGCCCGCTGGGGTCGTACCAGCACATCATCAATTCGCTGGGCAACAAGTGCAAGATCGTCACCGAGCTCTACACCAGCGACCCGCTGCACCAGATTCGCGAAGCGGCCGGGCTGAACATCGCACTCGCGCGCGGGTGGGCCGTGGCGCTGCCCGACCATCTGGGTCCGAGGATGGCGTACGGCGCGGCCAAGCTCGGTGGCCAGATCACCCTCGACGGCATCCGCGCCGTCCAGCGGGTCCCCGAACTGCAGGTGACGAACAGCAAGGTCGGGCTGGGTGGTTACTCCGGCGGCGGCATGGCGACGGCCTGGGCTGCGGCCCTGGCCCCGAGCTACGCCCCCGAGCTGAACATCGTCGGCGCCGCAGCGGGTGGAACCCCGATGAACCTGGTGAAGATGGCGGAGGCGCTGGGCACCAACCCGCATCCCGCGTTCGGTCTCGCAATGGCCGCCGCGCTGGGGCTCGAGCGTGAGTACCCGGACCGGATCGACGTCACCGGCCAGCTCAACGACGAGGGCCGCCTGATGAAGCAGATGATCGGCAACGGATGCACCAACGAGATCATGCTGTTCGGGCTCGGGCACATCGCGTCACAGATGACCGACAACAAGAACTTCATGGACGATCCGGAAGCGTGGAAGGTGATGGAGGAGAACAGCCTGGAGTTGTATCCGGGCGTGCCCACCACGCCGATCTTCGAATGGCACAGCCCGACGGATGCGCTGATCCCGGTCGATTCGATCGACACCACCCTGCGGCGGCCTGCGACGCGGGCACCCCGGTGCAGACGCTGCTCACCCCGACCCCCGACCATCTGTCGGCGGCGGCGCTGGGCCTGCCCCAGGGACTGGACTGGATGGACGCGCGATTCCGCGGTGATCCGGCGCCGAGCACGTGCTGAGCGGCCGGGATCAGTCGACGGGATCGAATCGGTGGCGTGCCGCCTCGAGATCCACGCGGCCGTCCCGGATGGGAACGCCCTCGAGTTCGAGCTTCGCGATCTGCCGGTGCGCGAGATGCGGCGCCGGCCTGCCCGACGCTCCCAGCACCCGGTGCCAGGGGAGGTCGGCGGAGTCGGTGCGCATGATCCAGCCGACGGTCCGTGGACTGGACAGGCCTGCCGCCGAGGCGATGTCGCCGTAGGTGGCCACCCGGCCGGGCGGGATCGACGCGACCAGCGCGCGGACCGCCTCGACCTGTTCTTCCGTCGTCGCCACCATCAGGGAACCATCAGAGGAGGGTGCGGATGAGGTCGGCCACCTCGTCGGGCCGGGCCTGCGGGACCATGTGATCGCAGTCGAGGTCGACGGCGGTGAGATCGTCACCCAGGTGGTCGGTGAGAGCCTTCCGGAATTCCGGTGTGACATAAGGCGGCTGCACCTTCGACGCCTGCACGAGGACGGTTGGCAGATGCGCAGGCGGCAGCACCGCCTCGCGGGCCAGTTCGCCCCACGCCGTGACGACGGCCGGGGTGGACAGTCGCCAGTTCACCCGCCCGTTCTCCAGCGGCACGAGGTGTTCGGCGATCTCGTTCTCGAGAACGTCCCGGGCTACCTCGCCCCACGCGCCGTGCACCTTCTCGGCCCGCGCCTCCGCGATATCGGTGTAATCGGGGGAGGAGATGGTGAGATCCGCTACCGACTGCATCGTCCCGGGGTCGAGCCCGATCGCGGGATCGAGGAGCACCAGCCCCCGGACGCGGTCGGGGACGGCCCGCGACAGGTGCAGTGCGAGGGCACAACCGAACGAGTGACCGACCACGAGGACCGGCCCCCGCGCGTGCGCGTCGAGCGTGTCGACGAGGTTCGCCACGTGAGTCTCGAGGTTCCACGGCGGCGCCCACGTGGAACGGCCGTGACCGAGCAGATCGGGCGAGATCCAGCGCGCGCAGGGAAGATGATCGGTGGCCAGCGCCTCCCACCGTCTGCCGTGACCGGTGAGTCCGTGCAGGGCGAGGATCTCGGTGCCGTCCTCGGCGCCGAACAGGTACGTATTCAGTGCTGACACCTCACCCATGATGCCGGATCGGGTCGCCGGACGAGATGTCGGACCGTTCTGGTGGAATGCTGCCCATGACGGAATCGGCGGTGCGCACCAAGTCGTCGACTCCCCGTGCCCGGCTCGTGCACCGTCGCAGCCCCGGCCGCGAGACCCGGGTGTGGGACGACTCCACGCAGCGGGTCCTCACCGCCCCGCCGCTCGGACTGGGCTGGAACCCCTGGCAGGTGCTCGGCGGCCCCGGCACAGGGAAGACTTCGCTCCTCGTGGACGTTGCGGTCGACCGTATCGCCGGTGGGGAAGACCCGGAGTCTGTTCTTGTGCTCACGCAGTCGCGGCGGGCGGCGGGCCGGGTGCGCGAGGAGGTCACCGCAGCACTCGTCGGGCACGACGAGGAGCACGGGCCCCGGGCCACACGCGAACCTCTCGTGCGCACCGTCCACTCCTACGCGTTCGCGGTACTGCGACTGCAGGCCGCCGCCCACGGAAACCCGCCGCCGCGCCTCATCACCGGCGCCGAGCAGGACGCCGTGCTGCGCGAGATGCTGCGCGGCGACATCGAGGACGGCGGCGAGATGTGGCCCGAACGACTGCGTCCCGCACTGGCACTGGGGGGCTTCGCCGTCGAACTCCGCGACCTGATGTTGCGCTCCAGTGAGCGGGGTCTCGGCCCGGAGGACCTGATCAAGCTGGGCCGGCGGCACGCCCGTCCCGAGTGGGTAGCGGCGGGAATGTTCGCCGCCCGCTACGAGCACGGCATGCTGCTGCGCGGCGCCGTCGGTGTCGAGGCCCCCGAGGCCACGGCACCGGCGCTGGACGCGGCCGAGCTCATCGGTGCCGCCCTCACCGCGTTCGCCACCGACCCCGACCTGCTGCGCACGGAGCGCGCCCGGGTGCGGCACCTGCTCGTCGACGACGCGCAGCACCTCGATCCGCAGGCCGCGGAACTGGTCCGGCTCGTCGGCACCGGCACCCGCACCACGGTCGTCGCCGGCGATCCGGACCAGTCGATCTACGGATTCCGCGGGGCCGACCCGTCGTTCCTCGTCGAGCTGGCCGACAAGGGCGATTCGCGACAGGTGCTGCTGCCGGTCAACTTTCGCAGTTCGGCGGAGGTTGCGACCACAGCGGCGCGGATCACGTCCCGCCTCCCGGGCCACCTGCCGCACCGGATCTGGACCCCGTCGCAGGACGGCGGCAGAACCGCGGTCCGGGTCCTGGGCACCGCGGCGAAGGAGGCGGCCCTGATCGCCGACACCCTCCGTCGCGCCCACCTCCTCGACGGCGTGCCGTGGTCGGAGATGGCGGTGATCGTGCGATCGGTGCCGCGTGCCCTGGCTCCGCTGCGGCGCGCTCTGCTCGGGGCGGGTGTTCCCGTCACCACCGCGGCGTCCGAGTTACCGCTGGCCCGTCAGCACGGGGTGTCCGGACTGATGCTCGTGCTGCGGGCACTGTCGGGGCAGGAGTTCACCGGCGAGGACGCGCTCGCCCTGCTCGCCGGTCCGGTCGGCGGCGCGGAACCCGTGGCGCTCCGGCGTCTTCGCCGGGGTCTGCGGCGCGCCGAACTGGCGTCCGGCGGCGACCGCGACTCCGCGGAACTTCTCCGTCTCGTCGTCGTCGGCGACACCGACAGCACCCGACGGGTCACGGCCAAGCTGACTGATGTCGAGGCGGCGTCCCTGAACCGGGTGCTGTCCGTCCTGCGGAAGGCGAGGGTGCCGTTGGACGGTGGCCGCGGCATCGAGGACGTGCTGTGGGCGGCCTGGCAGGCCACCGGACTCGAACGTCGCTGGGCGGCAGCCTCCGCCCGCGGCGGTCCGATCGGTGCCCAGGCCGACCGCGACCTCGACGCCGTGGTCGCCCTGTTCGACGCAGCGGCGAGCTACGTCGACCGCCTCCCTCGCGCGCAACTCGCCGGGTTCGTCGACTACCTCACCGGGCAGGCGATTCCCACCGCGCGCATCGTCTCGGCCGTCCCGGTCGACGCCGTGTCGGTGCTCAGCGCGCACTCGGCCGCCGGCCGCGAATGGGACGTCGTCGCGGTCGCCGGTGTCCAGGAAGGGCTGTGGCCGAGCCTGCGGGCCCGCGGCAGCCTGCTCGGCACCGAGGCACTGATCGACCTCACGGGCGGGGTGTCCGACGGCAGCGAGAGGGCCGCCGACCGGATGTCGCGTACCGCACCGCTCCTGGCCGAGGAACGCAGGCTGTTCCTGGTCGCGTGCAGCCGGGCGAGGCGGAGTCTGCTCGTCACCGCCGTCGACTCGGCCAGCGGCGACACCGATCTCGTCCACTCCCGCTTCGTCGACGAACTGCTCGCCGGAGACCAGGGTTCCGACGTCGAGGAGGCGGTCGTGCCGACGGAGGACCCGGCTGTCCGGGTCCTGGCTCTGCCGGCGCTCGTCGCTGAATTGCGCAGCGTGGTCTGCGATCCGGACGTCGCGGAATCCGATCCTGCACGGCAGGAACGCGCGGCACGTCAACTCGCCCGGCTCGCCGAAGCCGGCGTGCGCGGCGCACACCCGGACCAGTGGTACGGCACGGCCGAACCGAGCACCGGCGTGGCGTTGTGGAACGCGGAGGACGGGCCCGTGTCGCTGTCTCCGTCGACCGTCGACCTGCTCAACACGTGCCCGTTGCGGTGGCTGCTCGAACGCCACGGCGGGACGGACGGCGACAACACCCATGCCATCGCCGGAACCCTCGTGCACACCTTGGTGCAGGCTCTCGCCGGGCGGATCCCGCCCGACCAGGTGGCACGCGCGCTCGAGAATGCCTGGGAGTCCATCGATCTGGGATCTCAGTGGTATTCACGCCGTGAACTCGACCGCACCCGCGACATGCTCGCCACCTTCACCGCCTGGCTCGGGAACACCCGCTCCGAACTCACCGAGGTCGGCGTCGAGGTCGCGGTCGACGGTGTCCTGGAACCGAGGGAAGAGGGTGCCCCCGAGATCCGGCTGCGGGGGCGGATCGACCGGCTCGAGCGCGACGCCGAGGGCAGGCCCGTCATCGTCGACGTGAAGACCGCCCGCTCACCCGTCACCAAGGAGGACGCCCAGCAGCATGCTCAGCTGGCGGCCTACCAGGTGGCGGCGGCGACCGGCGCGATCGACGGGGAGCCGGCGTCGAAACCCGGTGGGGCGCGGCTGGTCTTCGTGGCCAAACCGCACAAGAAGGAAGGCGCCACGCAGCGGGTGCAGGCGCCGCTGTCGGACGAGGACCTCGAGGTGTGGCTCGCCGTCATCCACGCGGCGGCAGCGGCCACAAAGGGCCCGGATTTCCTCGCCCGGGTCAACGACGGGTGCCGGCACTGCCCGGTGCGGACGAGTTGCCCGGCACACGACGAGGGACGGCAGGTGACGTCGGAATGACCATCAGCATCGACCCGGGGGAACTCGCGATCGGCCTGGGCCAGCATCCGCCCACCCCGGAGCAGGCCGCCGTCATCGCGGCCCCCCTCGGCCCCACCCTCGTCGTCGCGGGAGCGGGCGCCGGCAAGACCGAGACGATGGCGGCCCGCGTCGTGTGGCTGGTGGCCAACGGTGTCGTCGACCCCGAGGCGGTGCTGGGACTGACGTTCACCCGCAAAGCCGCACAACAGCTGACCGCCCGGATCAGGAAGCGTCTCGCCCGGCTGGCAGGCTCGGAACTGCTCCGCCGGGTCGACCCGAGCGGCGACCTCAGGTCGAGAATCCTTGCGGGCGAACCGGAGGTCAGCACCTACCACTCGTACGCCGGACGACTGCTGTCCGAACACGGGCTCCTGCTGCCCATCGAACCGTCGGCGACGTTGCTGTCGGAAACGGAACTGTGGCAGCTGGCGCACCGGGTGGTCAGCTCGTGGGACGGCGACCTCGACACCGACCGGAATCCGGCCTCGGTCACCGAAGCCGTGCTGGCACTGTCCGGGCAGCTGGCCGAGCACCTCGTCGAACCGGACGACCTGCGGGAGGCGCACACCGAGCTCGACAAACTCGTCCACACCCTGCCCGCCGGACCACGGCAGCGCGGCGGCCCGAGCAAGGAACTCCTCGACATCCTCGACACCCAGCACCGGCGGGTGGAACTCCTTCCCCTGGTGCAGCGCCTCGCAGACACTCTCCGCCGGGAGGGTGCACTCGATTTCGGCAGCCAGATGTCGCTGGCGGCGCGCGTCGCCTCCGACCATCCGGAGGTCGGACTCGCCGAACGCCGGCGGTTCCGGGTGGTGCTGCTCGACGAGTACCAGGACACGGGGCACTCGCAGCGGGTGCTGCTGTCGTCCCTGTTCGGTGGCGGTCTGGACGGCGAACTCGCGCTCACCGCGGTGGGCGATCCCATGCAGTCGATCTACGGCTGGCGCGGTGCGTCGGCGGCCAACCTTCCCCGCTTCGCGACGGATTTCCCGCTGACGAACGGAGATCCGGCGCCGACCCTGGAACTGCTCACCAGTTGGCGCAATCCGCCGGAGGCCCTGGCGCTGGCCAACATGGCTTCGGCGTCCCTGCGTGAGCGCGGTGTGTCGGTCAGCACGCTGCGGGCACGCCCGCAGGCGGTGCCGGGCGATGTGCGGCTGGCTCTCACCGGTGACGTCGTGCAGGAACGGGAATGGGTGGCCGACCGCATCGCCGAGCAGTACGCCGACTCCGCGAGCCGCGGCGAGGACCCGCCGACCGCCGCCGTGCTGATCCGCCGCAACGCCGATGCCGCACCCGTCGCGGAGGTGCTGCGTTCGCGGGGTCTGCCGGTCGAAGTGGTCGGTCTCGGCGGACTGCTCCACACCCCCGAGGTAGCCGATGTGATCGCTATGCTGCGGGTGGTCGCCGACCCGATGGCGGGCAGCGCTGCCGTGCGGATGCTGACCGGGGCGAGATGGCAGATCGGGGCCGCCGACCTCACGTCGTTGTCGCGTCGCGCGTCCGAACTGGCCATCAAGACCGGGTACGGCACCACCGGCGCCGTCACCGATTCGGCCGCGCTGGCCGATGCCGTCGGCGAGGCACTGCCCGGGGAACACGCCGAGCAGGCCGGATTGGCGGACGCGCTGGCGGATCCCGGTCCCGCCGAACGCTATTCGCGGGCCGGTTACGCGCGGATCACCGCCGTCGCGGGGGAGTTGGCGTCGCTGCGCGAGCGGATCGGGCAGCCGCTCACAGAGCTGGTGGCCGAGGTCGAACGGGTGCTGGGTATCGGCATCGAAGCGCAGGCCCGGTCGCGGCAGTCGGCGCGTGGCAGTGCGGGACGAGAACATCTCGACGCGTTCGCCGACGTCGTCGCCGGGTACGCGGGTCGCACGTCGGCCACCGTCACCGGGCTGCTCGCCTTCCTGGCGGCCGCGGAATCCGTCGAAAAGGGTTTGGCGCCGGGCGAAGTGGAGGTGGATCCTCACCGCGTCCAGGTGCTGACCGTGCATTCGGCCAAGGGGCTGGAATGGGAAGTGGTGGCCGTACCGCACCTCACCGCCGGCGTGTTTCCGTCGAGGACGGCGTCCGGGTCCTGGCTCGGTGCCGTCGGCGAACTTCCGCCGTCGCTGCGCGGAGACCGGGCCCGACCGGGTGAGTCGGCGGACGGCGTGCCGGTTCTCGAGCTCGAGAACCTGTACGACCGGAAGGATCTCGAGGAGGCCGTGAAGGCGCACAAGGCGTCGCTGGCGGCACGCAAACTCGACGAGGACCGCCGGTTGTTCTACGTCGCGCTCACTCGGACCGAACGGGTGCTGTTCGCCTCGGGTCATCACTGGGCACAATCCGGCACCGAGCCGAAGGGGCCGTCGGAGTTTCTCACCGAACTGCGCGACACGGTGACGGACGAGGACCACGAGGGAATCGGGATCGTCGACATCTGGGCGCCCGCACCCGAGCCGGAGGAACAGAATCCGCTGACCAGTACTCCCAAGTCGGCTGCGTGGCCCCGCGATCCGCTCGGGCTACGCCGGCAGTCGGTGGAGCGCGGAGCGGCCCTGGTCGTCGCCGCGCTGAAGGACGTCGGCAAGCCGGCACCGGCGCGCGAGGACGAAGATCCGGAGAACTGGGCCGCCGACGTCGACGCCCTCCTCGCGGAGCGGGAAGCGCGGGCCAGCGCCCGCACCGAGGTGGTGCTGCCCGGTCAGTTGTCGGTGAGCCAGCTCGTCGAACTCGAGGCCGACCCCGACGCCCTGGCCGCCCGGCTCCGGCGTCCGCTGCCGTTCCCACCCAATCCGCTCGCGCGGCGCGGCACCGCGTTCCACGCCTGGGTGGAACGTCGATTCGGGGCCACCCGGCTGCTGGACCTCGACGAGCTACCCGGTGCCGCCGACACGGGTGCGGGCCCCGACACCGATCTCGCGACGCTGCAGGACGCGTTCCTGCGCTCGTCCTGGGCCGACCGCAACCCGACGGAGGTCGAGGTGCCGTTCGAGACATCGGTGGCGGGGACGGTGCTCCGCGGCCGGATCGACGCGGTGTTCACCGACCCCGACGGCGGGTGGACGGTGATCGACTGGAAGACCGGTGCCGAGCCGAGTGCGGCCAACGAGAAGGCCGTCGTGATGCAGTTGGCCGCATACCGGTTGGCGTGGGCCGAACTGATGGACGTGCCGATCGAGCGGGTGCGCGCCGCGTTCCACTACGTGCGGACCGGACGGACGATCGCGCCGGACCGCCTGCCCGACGCCGACGCGCTCGCCCATCTCATTCGGTCGGCCGGCGCCGAGGAGGAACTCAGGCCTGACGCCGAGCCTTCAGAGCCTCGGTGACCAACGGGATCTGGAGCGGAAGCCGCAGCACCGCACCGGCTTTCTGCACGTTCGTCGTCTTGGAACTCTTCAGCCAGTCGGCCGCCATGTTGATGTTGGCGGGGAAGACGGCCACGAACAGGAGCGCGGCGAGGCCGCCGCCGAGCCTGCGGGTCCGCGGCACCGCCAGCGCGGTGCCGATGGCGAGCTCGGCGACCCCGGACACATAGGTGTAGGTGCGGGCGTCGCCCGGCAATTGGGTCGGGACCGTGGAGTCGAAGAACTTGGGCGCGACGAAATGCATCGTGCCGGCGCCGAGCAGCAGCGCGGCAAGGCGGAGTGCGGGCTTCTGACTCGGTCGTGGTGTGGGGCTCTCTCGTTGCATGACGCCAGCTTGCCCGAACAACTCGGTTCGCGACAACGAGGCTCCGACGTGTCACCGGTGGGACAATCGGGGTTAGGCTGCCAGCCGATGTCGGAGTTCAGTGCAACGTGGAGACAAACATATGGCCGGTAGGCTGCGTGAGAGATTGACCAGGTCGGACACACTCACCGACCGGCCGGATTTCGCGTTGGTGGGTGTGCTGCGGATCCCCGAGCTGCAGACCAGTCCGGCGCGGGCGATCTACCGCCGGGTGGGTATCGCCCTGGCGGCGTTGGCGTTGGCGGTTCTCATCGTCTACATCGACCGGGAGGGCTACCGCGACGCGCAGGACAACGAATTGTCGTTGCTCGACTGCATCTACTACGCGACGGTGTCGTTGTCGACGACGGGCTACGGCGACATCACGCCGTTCACACCGTCCGCGCGACTCGTGAACGTCCTCCTGATCACCCCTCTTCGAATCTTCTTCCTCATCGTCCTGGTCGGTACGACTCTCTCCGCGCTCACGCAGAGCTCCCGGCAGGCGTTCAAAATTCAGCGTTGGAGGCAGCACGTGCGCAATCACACCGT
>SEEV01000700.1 GCA_004211695.1 Rhodococcus sp. (in: high G+C Gram-positive bacteria) | reverse complement strand
GTTCGGCGTGAACCCGCGGGGCGCCGTAGGCGCTGCGGTGCTCGGCATGGATGGCGCGGATCTCGGCGACCGTCGCGGCCTCCTCGGCCTGGCGCTCGACTCGGGCCGGCTCGGTGGTCAGGTGCTTGTAGTAGCCGGAGCGGGAGGTCCCGAGCACCCGGCACAGCCGCAGCACGGAAGAACTCGGCGCGATGAGCGGAGATGAAGTCCCAGCGGCGGGTCTTCACTTCACCTCCTTTGCGAAATACGCGGCTGCCCGGCGCAGGATCTCGCGTTCGAGCTGCCATTCCTTCTCTGCCCCACGTAATCGGGCATTCTCCGCCCGCAGCCGAGCCAGTTCGTCGGCAGAGGCTTCGCCGGCGTCGACCCGGCGTCCCTCAGCGCCGTGCTGGCGGGCGGTGTCCTTGCGGACCCACGTCCGCAGCGTCTCGCCACTGATGCCCAGGTCCGCGGCCACCGCCGCGTATGTCCGCTTGCCGTCGGCCGCGCGGTACAGCGCGACCGCGTCTTTCCGGAACTCCTCCGGGTACAGAGACTGGCGTCCCACGTCGACATCCCTCCTGGCTCTCATCTAGAACCATTGTCCGGGGTGTCCACTCCAAGGGGGCAACCTCAGTTACGCAGTCGCCCACCGTGGATGGCGGCTGACCCGACACGGCGCCTGATGCCCGTGTGCTTGATCCGGACGTTCCGGTCCCGGTTCTGCGGGGTCACGACAGCGCCCGCGGGGTAGTCCACTCACACCGGGCGCCGGGCTCCTTCGTGGGCGGTGAGCAGAAGGTGGTCGAACTGGGTCGGCGAATCGGTTCTTGCCGATCTCGGCCGGGTCGATGTCGGCGTGGATGACCTGGGCGCCGGGCGCGAACGAGGCCGCTTCGCCGGTGACGCGGTCGTCGAACCGGGCACCGGGGGCGATCAGTAGGTCGCTCTTCTGCAGCGCGGCGACGGCGGCGACGGTGCCGTGCATGCCGGGCATCCCGTAGTGCAGGCGGTGGCTGTCGGGAAAGGCTCCGCGGGCCATCAGCGTCGTCACGACGGGAATCCCGGTCAGCTCCGCCAGTGCGGCCAGCTCGGCCGACGCCTCAGCCTTGATCACACCCCCACCGACGTAGACCGGCGCCTTCGCGGCGGCGATGAGGTCGGCGGCCGCACGGATCTGCTTGCCGTGTGGTTTGCTGACCGGCCGGTAGCCGGGCAGCTTCGTCGCCAGTGGCCAGGCAAAGGTCGCCGGTGGCCAGGCAAAGGTGGTGGTGGCTTGCAGGACATCCTTGGGGATGTCGACCAGCACGGCACCGGGGCGCCCGGTGGCTGCGATGTGGAACGCCTCCGCGAGAGTGCGGGGGATGTCCTTGGGGTCGGTGACCAGGAAGTTGTGCTTGGTGATCGGCATGGTGATACCGCAGATATCGGCTTCCTGGAAGGCGTCGGTGCCGATCAGGCCGCGCCCGACCTGCCCGGTGATCGCCACGACCGGCACCGAATCCATCTGCGCGTCGGCGAGCGGGGTGACCAGGTTCGTCGCGCCCGGCCCGGACGTTGCCATGCACACCCCGACCTTGCCGGTGGCCTGGGCGTAGCCGGTGGCGGCGTGACCGGCGCCCTGCTCGTGGCGCACCAGGACGTGACGCAGCCGCTGGGCGCACCTACCTCGACGGGATTCGCCGGTCCTACCCGGTCAGTTACGACCGCCCGCGTGAGGTAGGTGCGCTCACTCGAAGCGCTCGCCGTCGAGGTGGCCTTCGGTATTCCGGGCGGAGCGATCCTGCCGGTGTACGACCCACTGATCGACTCCTGGACGGGCAGCGGTGGGTATGGTCCGATGCAGTCGCCCGGATGCACGGGTACCAGCCCGGCGAGATCGTCCCGACCACCGAGCTGCTGCTCTCCCACAAGCACCCCGAGGACCACCCGCACGTGGCGCGGGTACTGGACCGGATGATCAGCGCCGCCGAACCGTTCAGCAGCAAACGCCGCATCCTCGACACCGCCGGCGAGATCCACCAGGTCGCCGGAATTCGTCATCGAAGCTCTCGGCAAGGCCGCCGGTCCCGATGCGATCTACTGCTCCGGCGTCGGCCAGCACCAGATGTGGGCCGCGCACTACATCAGCTACGAAAAGCCGCGCACCTGGCTCAATTCGGGCGGGCTCGGCACGATGGGTTATGCGGTGCCCGCGGCGCTCGGTGCCAAGCTCGGGGCACCCGACCGTGAGGTGTGGGCGATCGACGGCGACGGCTGCTTCCAGATGACCAACCAGGAACTGGCCACCCTGTCGGACGAAATCGCCGCGCAATGACCGTGATCGGCCGTCGGGACCAGCAGGGCGGAGCTTCCGATCGAACCTTGCACATCAGCAGTAACCGTTATCAAATATTGCAAATGACCGATCGACGACCCATGATCCAAGGAGCGCTACGTGGGGACCACGGCTCCCGCCCAGTTGCAGCTTCGATCGATCGACGCGGCCGGCACACTCGACATCACCGCCGAGGTGGCGGTGGATCGCACCGTCTATCCGATGCTGGGCCCGTGGGCCGGAGTGTCACGTCGTGCGAACCTGGTGATCACGCTCGTCGCCCGGCCGACCGGAAACGGGTAACCCGCCGAATCCGTTGGTGCAAGCAATCTCTCGCAACCAGTATCGGTGCACCAGCACCGGTGGCTTCCCCTGGGAGCTGTAGACGGGGCGGCCACCGGTACGGATCGATCACCCGGCAGCTTGTGCGGCCGCGACACTTCTCGAGGCCGGTCGGGCGAGCTTGCTGGAGCAGAAGTCCATCAAGTATGTCCGGGTGGAGAAGTCGACGTCGTTGAGCAGTGTGGACGTCACCATCGCCAGAAGGCGTTGGTAGAACACGACTGGGGTGATGCCGAACTCGGGCAGGATGTATTCGTCTCCTCCGCCGAATCGGGACCATTTGGTGGCGAACGCCAGC
>SEEV01000243.1 GCA_004211695.1 Rhodococcus sp. (in: high G+C Gram-positive bacteria) | reverse complement strand
CTCGAGATTGGGAGGCCAGGAATGCTTGTCCGTCGTATCGCTCGCCCACTGCTGTCCGCAGTCTTCATCAGCGGAGGGATCGATGCACTTCGAAATCCGGCGCAGAGAGCACAGGCCGCCGCACCACTGATCGACAAGTCCACCGAGAAGCTTCCCGAGTCCGTCACTCAGAAGATCCCGTCCGACCCGGAGACGTTGGTCAAGATCAACGCCGCCGTGCAGATCGGCGGCGGAGTGCTCCTTGCCACCGGGAAGGCGCCGCGACTCGCGTCGCTCGTACTGGCCGGCAGTCTCGTGCCCACTACCGTTGTGGGGCACGACTTCTGGAACGAGACCGACCCGGCGAAGAAGGCGGCACAGCGCACTCAGTTCCTCAAGAACGTCAGCCTGCTCGGCGGACTGCTGATCGCCGCCGTCGACACCGAGGGCAAACCGTCCCTCGGCTGGCGTGGACGCCGCGCCGCCCGGCACGCTCAGGAGACCGTGGTCGCGGCCCTGCCGCTCGGATCGGGTCACGACCATCACGGTCCCGAGATCGCGGAGGCGTTGGCCGTAGCGTCGGAGCGTGCCCGCATCTTGACCGAAGAGGCCGCCGAGCTCGGATCCGAACTCCTGGAGGTCGCGAAAGACCGTGGCGCCGAACTCGCGAAGGTCGCGGCGGATCGCGGCCCCGAGTGGGCGGACGTCGCCAAGGAACACGGCTCCGAGTGGGCGGAGGTTGCGAGGGAGCGCGGCGCGGAACTCGTCGAACTGGCAAAGGAACGTGGCGCGGAACTCGTCGACGTCGCGAAGGAACGCGGACCCGAACTGGCCGAGGTCGCCCGTGAGAAGGGCGGTGAATGGGCCGGCACCGCAGCGGAACGCAGCGAGGTCCTGGGCAAGCGGGCCCGCAAGCAAGCGGAAGCCGCGCTTGAGAAGGCACGGGCCAAGCGGGACGAACTGTCCCACTGACCCGAGCCGCGGCGTCGACCGGCGCCGGATATTCGCTCTGATCGGCCCCGGAGATCGCCGCTGACCTGCGACGTCAGCGCCATCGCTCCGGGGCCGACTAGACTGTCCAGGCACTTTTGCAGCCGTTCCGGTTGCAGCCGAACCAGTCAAGGAGACCTCTTGCCCGACGAGGACACGTCACGCGACGAGCGCGAGCTCGAGCAGCAGTACGTGACGATGCTCTACACCCGACTGGACGGGCTTCGCCGGTACGCGGCGAACCGGCTGAGCCGTGTACTGCTCGAAACCGGGGGGACGCCGCAGGCCCGCAGTGAGCGGGAGTCCTTCAACCAGCTCTACACCGAAGACCTCGCCAAGTACGACGCCGCCGAGAACGGGCTCTGCTTCGGGCGCATCGACCTCGACGGCGAGCACCGCTACATCGGACGCCTCGGAATACTCGACGAGGAGAACGACTACGAGACGATGCTCCTCGATTGGCGTGCGCCCCTTGCCCGCCCGTTCTACCTCGCCACCCCGGCAGCCCCCGACGGCGTCTCTCGTCGACGGCACATCCGTACCCGAAGCCGCCGTGTGACGGCCGTCAACGACGAGTACCTCGACCTGGCGGCGGCGGAGGCTGCGGGTACCGTCACCGGGTCGGACGGCGTGGCCGGTGAGAGCGCACTACTCGCGGCGTTGAACGCGGCCCGCACCGGTCAGATGAACGACATCGTCGAAACGATCCAGGGCGAGCAGGACACGATCATCCGGTCCGAGCACAAGAGTGTGCTGGTGGTCCAGGGCGGTCCCGGGACCGGCAAGACCGCGGTCGCGCTGCACCGCGCCGCCTACCTGCTGTACACCTACCGTCAGCAGCTCGCGAAGGCCGGCGTCCTGATCATCGGCCCCAACGCGACCTTCCTCGACTACATCGGCCAAGTGCTCCCCTCACTCGGCGAGACGGGTGTGCTGCTGTCGACCATCGGCGACCTCTACCCCGGTGTCCGCGCCACCGTCGAGGACAGCCTCGACGCCGGCGAGGTCAAGGGCTCACTCGACATGCTGGACGTCCTCAAGAAGGCGGTCCGGGATCGGCAGGAAGTGCCGTCCCGACCGGTCGAGCTGACGTTCGACACGTACCAGGTCACCCTCGACCGTAAGGTCGTCACCCGCGCTCGCGGCCGCGCGCGGTCGTCGCGGCGCCCCCACAACCTGGCCCGCCCCATCTTCGTGTCGGCCGTCATCGAGGCGCTCGCCCAGCAACTCGCGGACGCGTTGGGAGCCAACGTCGTCGACGGCGGCAACCTGCTGAGCCGGGACGACATTGCCGACATGCGCGACGAGATGCGGGAAGATCCGGAGATCATGAGCGCGATCAGCGCGCTGTGGCCGGAACTGTCGCCGCAGCAGGTCCTCGCCGAGCTGTACGCCTCGCCCAAGCGGCTGGCCGATGCCGCCCCGAATCTCACCGAAGCGCAACGTGACTCGCTGCGCCGACCCGGAATGCGCGGCTTCAGCGCCGCCGACGCCCCGCTGCTCGACGAACTGGCCGAACTCCTCGGCGTCGACGACGCCGCGGAACGGGGTCGCGCCCGTCGCCACTGGCGGGCACAGATCGCGGACGCCCAGGGTGCCCTGGACATCCTGACAGGGTCGGCCCCGCAGGACCTCGAGGACGAGCTGGACCCCGAGATCCTGATGGCCTACGACCTGATCGACGCCAGCCAACTGGCCGAGCGCCACGACGTGGGACAGCATCAGACCACCGCGGAGCGCGCCGCGGGCGACCGAACGTGGACCTACGGTCATGTGATCGTCGACGAGGCGCAGGAACTCTCGGAAATGGCCTGGCGAATGCTGATGCGCCGCATACCGAATCGGTGGATGACGCTCGTCGGCGACACGGCGCAGACCGGCGACCCTGCGGGAACCTCCTCGTGGCAGCGGATCCTCGAGCCGTATGTCGCCAAGCGGTGGAAGCTGACGGAACTGACCGTCAACTACCGCACGCCGGCGGAGATCATGACGTCGGCGCGGCGGGTTCTCGCCGAGATCGACGCCGAACAGACCGTACCGCGGTCGGTCCGCGAATCCGGCTTCGCGCCATGGGCTCTGGGGGTCTCCGAGGACGACCTCGCCGACACCGTGCGTAGCTGTGTGTCCCGGGAAACCGGACCGGGCACGACTGTCGTGATCGGGGGTCACGACCTCGTCGCTGCTCTCGCCGATCTGAGATCCGACTCCGTCAGCGTCCTCACGGTGCGGGATGTCAAGGGATTGGAGTTCGACTCGGTACTCATCGCCGAGCCGCAGGACATCCTCGACGAGTCGCCGCGGGGAATGAACGACCTCTACGTCGCCCTGACCCGCGCGACGCAACGACTCGGTGTGGTGCACACCAGGCCTCTGCCCGCGGTACTGTCCGATCTCGCTCCGGCCGAGGTCGGGACCCAGTCGTGACGTCGGGCGGTCGCGGTCGGCTGATCGGGTGCGGACTCGTCCTCACCACGATCGTGCTGACCGCCTGTTCGGAGGCGACTGCCTCGGACCCGCCGTCGGCCTCGGTTGCCTCCACCACGGCGGCGTCACATCTGGACGCCCGCGGACAGCGCTACAAGGAGTCGCTGGTCGACGCCGGTATCCCGGCGCTGCCCGACGACACGGTCATGGCGCTGGCCAACGGGATCTGCGGCCGGCTGTCCGAGGGCACCGACGAGGCCATGATCCTCGCGCATCTGACCCCGATGGCGCAGTTCGCCTCGGCGACATCGGACAGCGGCCTCACCACCGAACAGGTGGCGCGGGTCTATCTCGATGCCGCCGAGGCGAATTACTGCTGATCTTCTACTGCGTCAGCGCACCGTGTGAACGATGAGGACGTCGGACGTGGACTTGCGCGCGGCGTCGGACGGGACAGAGCCCAGGAGTCGCCCGGTGAGGGTGTTGAGTCCACGGTTGCCGATCACCAGCAGACCGGCCTCGACCTCGTCGACCAGGTTCAGCAGCGACTCGACGGGGGCACCGACGACAGCGCGTTCCACGACCTCCTTGGCGCCGACGGCGTGGGCGCGCTCCTTCGCGGTGCGCAGGATCTCGTACGTCGGGGCCGAACCGGTGATCTGGTAGGCCTCGTCGCCGAGAGCGTCGGCGGCCTGCCCGACGTCCTTCGGGTCGGCCGGGTAGTACGCGCAGGCGATGATCAGCTTGGCACCGGCGTCCGCCGCGATGGCGGCAGCCTTCTCGACGGCCAGAAACGACGACTCGGAGCCATCGGTTCCGACAACAACGGTCCGGTAGGCGCTCATTCATTCCTCCATGTCTGCGGTGGTCAATTGGCCGGGGTCCAGACATACGTCATGCCTGGACCCAGCAGCCACTGCGCTGACCCTAGCGGTATCGGTGCTCGCATAGGTGCATTTGCAGCACATGCCACAGGGGATATCCCCAGTGCATGACGGATCACATTCCGCGTGCGCGCGGGCTGTGATCGGCGTCAGCGTGACGTGCGGACCTTGGGGCCGAACACGCCGGCGGGGAACACTCCGTCAGCGACGATCGCGTCACGCCAGGGGGTCGCGAGTTCGACGAGCCGGGCTGCACCGTCCTCCCCCAGCGCGGCCCACGGAGCCAACGCTAGATCGTCGGTGAGGTCCTCGACCAGTTCCCGCAGTTCCTTGCCTTCGGCGGTGAGTTCGCCTCGGGCGTCCAGGATTTCCCGGTCGCGCAGGCTGTCGCTCGCCGAATCCCACTGATCCTGGGTCCAGGCACGGCGGGTGATCGCGAACTTCTTCTGGAACCCGAATCCTGTCGCGGTGTGCGTGATCAGCGATTCGAGTCCGCTCAGTCCCGCAGTCTGCAGGGCGGCGATGTGACCGTCCCCGCGGTACTCGCGCAACAAGGTGAGGGCATGCCAGAACGCGAGGTGTGGTGAGTTCGGCCACTCCACCTCCGCGTATCCCGCATAGAGCGGCCTTCCCTCGACACCCGGGATGCCCCGCGCCGCGATCGACACGAGTTCGGCTGCCTCGGCCATCTCCGGCGAATTCGTCACCGATTCACCGAGCAGCCGCACGTACGCCTCGCCGACACCCCGGTACCGCGCCTCCACGATGGCCGCGGGCGTGGCCAGACCCCAGGCGCGCGGAATGATCGACTCGATCGCCGCCGGACTGAAGTTGAAGAAGGTGGCAGTGACGACGCCCGCGCCGACCGCGCCCATCGGCGCGGAACGTCCCGCGAAGTAGCCCATCCGACCCGGTTCGAGACCTGCCTCGATCAACCGCTCCTCGACTTCGGGAACGAAGTAGCTGAGCGAATGAAGCAACTCCAAGGACCGAGCCGTGCGACCTGCGTTGTGTGCATCCATACTTGCGACCGTACTGCCTCGGTTCCCCGCTATTTCAGGCCCGCGGCATCCATGCCGCGCAATTCCTTCTTCAGATCGGCGATCTCGTCGCGGAGTCGCCCGGCGAGTTCGAACTGCAGATCGCGGGCCGCGTTCATCATCTGATCGGTCAATTCCTTGACCAGATCCGCCAACTCCGCCCTGGGCATCGACTTCGTGTCGCGGCCCTCGTACACGCCGGCACTGACCGAGCGTCCCGCCTCGCCCTGGGCGCGGCGACCGCGAGTGGCGTTACGCCCCGAACCACCGACCTCGACCCCGCTGGCCGTGTCCTCGGCCTCCTCGTAGACCTGGTCGAGGATGTCGGCGATCTTCTTCCGCAGCGGCTGCGGATCGACGCCCATCTTCTCGTTGTAGGCGATCTGCTTCTCGCGACGTCGCTCGGTCTCCTCGATCGCGTGCTGCATCGAGTCGGTGATCTTGTCGGCGTACATGTGGACCTGGCCGGAGACGTTGCGGGCCGCGCGGCCGATCGTCTGGATGAGGCTGGTGGAACTGCGGAGGAAGCCCTCCTTGTCGGCGTCGAGGATGGCCACCAGCGACACCTCGGGAAGGTCGAGACCCTCACGCAGCAGGTTGATACCCACCAGAACGTCGTACTCCCCCAGCCGGAGCTGCCGGAGCAGTTCGACGCGTCGGAGCGTGTCGATGTCGGAGTGCAGGTACCGCACCCGGATTCCCAGCTCCAGGAGGTAGTCGGTGAGGTCTTCCGACATCTTCTTCGTCAGGGTGGTGACGAGGACACGTTCGTCGCGGTCCGCCCGCTCGCGGATCTCGTGCACCAGGTCGTCGATCTGCCCCTTGGTCGGTTTGACCACGACCTCGGGGTCGACGAGACCGGTGGGGCGGATGACCTGCTCGACGAACTCGCCGCCGGCCTGCCCGAGCTCGTACTTTCCGGGGGTGGCCGACAGGTACACCGTCTGCCCGATGCGCTGGGTGAACTCCTCCCACGTCAGCGGCCGGTTGTCGGTGGCGGACGGTAACCGGAAGCCGAACTCGACGAGGTTGCGCTTACGCGACATGTCACCCTCGTACATCGCACCGATCTGCGGGACCGTCACGTGGGACTCGTCGATGACCAGGAGGAAGTCCTCCGGGAAGTAGTCGATGAGTGTCGCGGGCGCCGTGCCCGGGCCACGGCCGTCGATGTGACGCGAGTAGTTCTCGATGCCGGAGCAGAATCCGACCTGCTTGATCATCTCGAGGTCGTACTGGGTGCGCATCCGGAGCCGCTGCGCCTCGAGAAGCTTGCCTTTGTTCTCGAGGTCGGCGAGCCGCTCCTCGAGTTCGGCTTCGATGTCCTTGACGGCGCGTTCCATCCGCTCGGGGCCCGCGACGTAGTGCGTGGCCGGGAAGATGCGCACCGAGTCGACCTGCCGCACCACGTCCCCGGTGAGGGGGTGCAGGTAGTACAGCGCCTCGATCTCGTCGCCGAAGAACTCGATCCGCACCGCCAGCTCCTCGTACGAGGGGATGATCTCGACGGTGTCGCCGCGCACCCGGAAGGATCCGCGGGTGAACGCCAGGTCGTTGCGGGTGTACTGCACGTCGACCAGCAGCCTCAGCAGAGCGTCGCGGGGCACCTCCACACCGACCTCGAGCTGCACCGACCGGTCGAGGTACGACTGCGGGGTGCCGAGGCCGTAGATGCAGGACACCGACGCCACCACGACCACGTCCCGCCGCGAGAGCAGGCTCGACGTCGCGGAGTGCCGCAACCGCTCGACGTCGTCGTTGATCGACGAGTCCTTCTCGATGTAGGTGTCGGTCTGCGCGATGTACGCCTCGGGCTGGTAGTAGTCGTAGTACGAGACGAAGTACTCGACGGCGTTGTGGGGCAGCATGTCGCGCAACTCGTTGGCCAACTGCGCGGCGAGCGTCTTGTTGGGCGCCATCACCAGCGTGGGCCGCTGCACCTTCTCGATTAGCCACGCCGTGGTCGCCGATTTACCGGTACCGGTGGCGCCGAGCAGGACCACATCCTTCTCACCTGCGTTGATGCGGCGCTCGAGGTCCGCGATTGCCGTGGGCTGATCTCCGGCCGGTTTGTGGTCGCTGACGACCTCGAAGCGTGCTTCCGACCGCTCGATCTCCCCGATGGGACGGAACTCGGAATGTGCCACCACGGGGTGCTCGGATGCAAACGCCATGAAACCAGGGTAGGCCGAGGTACCGACAAACTCCCCGCCGATCTCCGTCGGCTGAAAAATCCCGGTAGGTTCCCACCATGGCAGGCGCGAGTCACGGCATCCACCCACCGAAGGTCGAGTACTTCGACCTACGAGATCACACCAACACCGACCCCAAGGGTTTCGTTCGCCACGTCGATCACTACCGCATCGAGCCGTGGGGGCTGTACATGGCGCGCACCTCCGATCACCGGCAGTTCCACTACCTGGAGTCGTGGCTGCTCCCCGACCTCGGTCTGCGCGCGTCGATCTTCCACTACCACCCCTACCACCAGCGCGATCAGGACCACTACGTCGACATCGGCACCTTCACCCGGGGCGACGACGTGTGGAAATCCGAGGACCACTACCTGGATCTGGTGATCCGCACCGGCCGCGACACCGAACTCCTCGACGTCGACGAACTGATGGAGGCGCACAGCACCGGCCTGCTCGACACGGCGACGGCCGAGCGGGCGGTCCTCACCGCGACGAGGGCGATCGACGGGATCGCGACACACGGCCACGACCTCGGACGCTGGCTGGCGTCGATCGGCATGCCCATCGACTGGCGGTGACCTACGCGCTCCAACCGGTCCGCTCGGCCCATTCCCACGCCCGGTGGTAGGCGCGGTCGAACCACGGGGTCTTCGCGTCGACGTAGGCGGTGATCGCGTCCCGGTAGTCGGTGTGCGTTTCCGCCTTCGCGGCCGCACCCTCCTTGACCTCGCGGTACTCGCCGCGGGCGTCGGCGTCGGCTCCGAGCCAGTCGCGGAACACGAGCGCGAACTGCTGTCCGGGCCACCCGTCGACGCGGAGGTGGATGTTGACCGGCCGCCCGGGATCGGCGCCGCCGTGGATTCGCTTGCCCCACACCGCCGGATCGGTCTCGCCGCCCTGGTACGCGGGCTTGGGGTCGTCGGCGGTGATGTGCTCGATGCGGGGGAACCCCGCGTCGGCGAGCGAGTCGGCGAGGTCGTCGGCCGTCTCGAGGTTCGCGACGGTCACCTGCAGATCGATGACGTCCTTGGCGGGCAGTCCCTCGACCGCCGTCGACCCGATGTGATCGATCCGCACGGCACGATCGCCGCAGACGAGGCTCAACCGGGCGATCAGCCTGTGCGCCTGTGCCGGCCACTGCGGATTCGGCGGAGTCAGCTCGGGCAGGACACGGACCACCGTCCGCGTGCGGATGTTCGACTCGAACGGCACGAGACGATCCGACCACAGCGCACGGATCTCCGGCTCGAGCGCGCCCGGGGCGCCACTGTTGTCCAGCCAGACGTCGGCAGCGGCCCGCCGCTGATCGTCGTCCGCCTGGGCGGCGATCCGCGCTCGCGCGTCGGTCTCGGGCATTCCCCGCGACCCGACGAGCCGCTGCACGCGCTCCTCCGCATCGACGAACACGACGGCGACGAGGTGGAAAGCCGCGCCCATCCTGCCCTCGACCAGCAGCGGAATGTCCTGGACGAGAACGGCGTCCTTGGGTGCCGACTCGATGATCTCGGTAGTGCGCGCCCCGACGAGTGGGTGGACGATCGAGTTCAGCGCCAGACGCGATTCGTCGTCGGCGAAGGCCCGCGCCGCCAGGGCGGGCCGGTCCAGCGTCCCGTCCGCGGCCAGGATCTCCTCGCCGAACCGGTCGACGAGGGCGGCGAGGCCGGGCGTTCCGGGTTCCACGACCTCCCTCGCGATCAGATCGGCATCGACGATCACGGCCCCGAGTTCGGCGAGGACCTTCGACACGGTGGACTTACCGGCTCCTATGCCTCCAGTGAGGCCGATTCTCAACACGCCTCCCAGTGTGGCATCCACCGCGGAACGAACGCGCACGTCCCTCGCCGATCTTCACCCCCTTCCCTCCCGGCAGACTCACCTGCCCCAAATACCACAGATGTCCGACACGGTCGGTTATGTTCTAGCGAACGCACCCGACCTGCACCTTCTCGAAGAAGAGGAACGCCATGCGCGATCACCGCAACCAGTTCGGTCGGCACCGCCTCGGCATTCCGGGCGGGGTGCATTGCGTCGAGATCCCCGAGGTGGCCTCCGCGCTCGCCGACCATCGCCGGACCTGGCTCACGGCACTCATCAGCCAGGGCAGGCACAGCTTCGCAACGATGCGCAAGCGTGCCGACCTGCAGTCGTCGTCCGGTTACTGGATTCCCGCCACCGCGAACTGAGCACCCGCCTCACCCGAAAACACAGTGGCCCAACCTCCGAAGAGGTTGGGCCACTGTCATGTCCGGGTGTCGCGCATGTCGGGGTGTCCCGCGACGACGAGACCCCGCCCCTGCGATGCAGGGACGGGGTCTTCGGCTGTGCCTGACGAGTCAGGCGGACTTGCTAGGCGTTGCCCGACAGCTTCTCGCGCAGAGCGGCGAGCTGAGCGTCGCTGGCCAGCGATCCACCGGCCGACTCGGACGACGAGGAGCTGGAGGCCGAAGCGGCATCGGCGTCGCCGGCACCCGACTCGGAGGAGTAGCCGGCAGCAGCGGTGGCAGCCTCGGCGGCCTCGTCTGCAGCGGTCTTCTCCATCTGAGCGGTGTGCATCTTGTGACGACGCTCAGCCTCGGCGTAGCGGTTCTCCCACTCTTCACGCTGCTTGTCGAAGCCCTCGAGCCATTCGTTGGTCTCGGGATCGAAGCCCTCGGGGAAGATGTAGTTGCCCTGCTCGTC
>SEEV01000699.1 GCA_004211695.1 Rhodococcus sp. (in: high G+C Gram-positive bacteria) | reverse complement strand
GTGTCCGTACCCGCCGAACTGTCCGTGATCGGCTTCGATGACTCACCACAAGCGCGATGGGCAATGATCAACCTCACCACCATCCACCAGCCCATCGAGGACATGGCCGCCGAAGCGGTCCAGCTCCTCCTCGCACGACTCGACGACAACACACCCGAACAACCCGGCAAGCGAGTCTTCCCGGTCAGCCTCCAGATCCGAGGCACCACCGGCCCAGCCCCGCTACGCGCCGCATCCACCAGCTAGATAGCCAGAAACCGTGTAGCCGGATGTTGGGGTCAAGCTTGTGGTGCAGGTCACGGTCGGCGTCTTGGTGTTCCAGCTACGAGTTGCGCTGTGGCGGTGAGAGTGTCGACTGTTTCGAGACGGCAGCGGACGTTGGTGAGGTAGCGAGCGGCGTCGGCGGATCGACGATACGGTGGTCGTAGGACAAGACAGATAGGCCATCCACCGGACATCGATCTGGAGATCCCTTCATCGAAAAATTTGCTCTTACGTACCACCTCACCGCCGGGGCGCTCACCCAACGGTTAGGAGCAATCGCTGCCCACCATCACCCGATCCACGCCGACGGTGTCGATGGCCGCCCACACCACGTCCTGCTCCGAAGTCAGTTCCGGCGGCGTCACGATTTTGCTCTGTCGTGGGGGTACTGCTCGGCGATCTCACTTGCCTCCCGGACAAGCCAGGTCAGCCCCACTGCGCCGTCTTCCCCAACCGTCCGCAGATCCGCCCACCGACTCTGCGGGCCACGGACGCACACCAACGCCAACTCGTTCTCGGACAACGCCTGCCACAGCTGCTCCACCGCGGACGACCCCATGCCGTCCATTCAACCGCAGAACATCACGCCGGTGCCGAAGCCCGGGCGCGGGCACGCCGGGACGACAGGTGCCGTATCCAGCAAGTCGCGGCTCCGCGTCTGCTGCTGGCATCCATATGGGCCATAGGTCCCCTATGCACACCGCACTGCCGATGGGTGAGTGGCGGAGCGACGACATCGGAACCTGGCCTGGATCTCGCCGCACTGCGTGGATTTCGAGGGTTGTCGGCGAGAGCTGGCGCGAAGGCCATCGCCGACATCACCGCTCGGATCGAGTCACATCTGGCCGGCCACGACGGGTACCTCGCGTTCTCCGGCGGAAAGGATTCGCTCGTCATCCTCGACCGGGCCCGCCGCGTCGAACCGGAGGTGCCGGTGGTGTTCTTCGACTCCGGCCTCGACTACCCCGAAACCTACGACTACCTCACCGAACTCGTCCACACCTGGCGGCTGGACCTGCACTGCATCCCCACCGACCCACCACTGTTGCAGGTGCTCGCCGACTCCGGCCTGTGGAACCACACCGCACTCACCGACGGTGCGGCCGCGGCGATGGTGGATCTGCACGCGGCGCTGATCACTGAACCCGCTCGCCGCGCGCACGCATTGCTCGGGCCGGGTGAGTTGTGGGGCGTGCGGGCCGACGAATCCGCCGCCCGCCGAATGCTCTACATCCGAGGCGGCCGCCGCGACGGGATCGTCGCCCGCGCCGACGGCACCGTCGCGTACGGGCCGATCTGGAACTGGACCACCGACGACGTCTGGGCCCACATCGCCCGCCACCGGCTCCCGGTGAATCCCGTCTACGCCAAACTCCGTGAGCTGGGTGTCCCCGAGCAGCAGCACCGCCTCTCCCACCTCATCGATGGTGGCCACCTCGACCGCGGCCGGCTGACCTGGCTCCGCCGCGGGTGGCCCGCCCTCTTCGAGCAACTCGCCGATGTACTCCCCCGCATCCGACAACTGAGCTAGGAAATGTCGCCGGGGGATGTCGAGAACCCGCGCGCGGCTTCGTCCCCGGAGTGAAACGGCCACAATGGGCCGCACCGCACGCAAGGGAGAACATGATGGCCAAGTACCTGTTGCTCAAGCACTACCGTGGCGCGCCGGCGTCGGTCAACGACGTACCGATGGACCAGTGGACGCCGGAGGAAATCTCGGCCCACGTGCAGTACATGAACGACTTCGCCGCCCGGCTGGAGGGCACCGGCGAGTTCGTCGACAGTCAGGCACTCTCCGCGGAGGGCATGTTCGTCCGGTACGACGGCGAGGGGCGGCCGCCGGTAACCGATGGCCCGTTCGCGGAGACCAAGGACGTGATCGCCGGCTGGATGGTGATCGACGTCGAGACCCACGAGCGGGCGCTCGAGCTGGCCGGCGAGTTGTCCGCGGCCCCGGGGGCGGGTGGGAA
>SEEV01000698.1 GCA_004211695.1 Rhodococcus sp. (in: high G+C Gram-positive bacteria) | reverse complement strand
GGACCGGCGGATGAACGATCCGTCGGCCGGCCGGGTACGACGGCGACGAGATGGGAGGCTGTGTGGAGCTACTGCTTCTTACCTCCGACCCCAACCCCGAGGCAGTGCTGCCTGCCCTCTCCCTGCTGGCGCATTCGGTGCGGCCTGCCCCGACGGAGGTGTCCTCTCTCCTGGAAGCGAGCTCCGCCGACATCGCGCTGGTGGATGCGCGCACCGATCTCGCGGCGGCGCGCGGCCTCTGCAGATTGCTGGGCAGCACGGGTTCCGCGGTTCCCGTGGTGGCGGTGCTCACCGAGGGCGGCCTGGTGGCGGTCAACTCCGACTGGGGCCTCGACGACATCCTGCTCCCGGGTACCGGACCGGCCGAGGTGGACGCCCGCCTCCGACTGCTGGTCGGACGCACCGGCGGCGTCGCGAGCCCGGAGGCCTCGGGCAAGATCACGCTGGGCGAGCTGGTCATCGACGAGGGCACGTACACGGCTCGCCTGCGCGGCCGTCCCCTCGACCTCACCTACAAGGAGTTCGAGCTCCTCAAGTACCTGGCGCAGCACGCGGGTCGCGTATTCACCCGTGCGCAGTTGCTGCAGGAGGTGTGGGGCTACGACTTCTTCGGTGGCACCCGCACGGTCGACGTCCACGTGCGTCGTCTGCGGGCGAAGCTGGGCAGCGAGTACGAATCCTTGATCGGTACAGTCCGCAATGTCGGCTACAAGGCCGTCCGTCCCACCCGCAGCAAGTCGGGAGCGCCGGTGGCGCCCGTCGACGACCTGGACGCCGACGACGCGGACTTCGAATCCGCCGAAGGGCAGGTGTTCCCGTGAGTGCGTCGGTGCAGTCCTGGATCGATCGACTCGACGGCAAGCAGGCCGCGGACGTGTCGGCCCTGCTGGACCGCGCGACGGCGGCGGACGGAACCGCGCCCGTGTCGGAGCAGGGCGTGCATGCCGTGTCCGGTGCAGGTGGTGTCGGTGTGCGGCACCTCGTGGAGACCGACGCGGATCGGATCGTCGGGTACGCGCAGTTGCAACCGGGCCACGGTGACCATCCGGCGATGGCCGAACTCGCGGTCGACCCCGAGGCGCGTGGCCGGGGGATCGGTGGCCGGCTGGTCACCGAGGTCCTGTCCGAGGGTGGTCCGGACGCGCGGGTGTGGGCGCACGGCAACCTGCCTGCGGCGCAGGCAGTGGCGCGGCGGCTCGGCCTGACCGGCGCACGCGAACTGCTGCAACTCCGACGCCCACTCGCGGGCACAGAACTCCCGGAACTCGTTGTGCCGGAAGATGTTTCGCTCCGCGTCTACCGCGGCGTCGAGGACGATCCCGAGGTGCTGCGGGTCAACGCGGCCGCCTTCGCCTGGCATCCCGAGCAGGGGTCGTGGACCGAGCGTGACGTGGCCGAACGCCGCGCGGAGGCCTGGTTCGACCCGGCCGGCCTGTTCATGGCGTTCGCCGCGTCGGACGAGAACCGACTGCTCGGCTTCCACTGGACCAAGGTGCACCCGAAGCAGGGCGACGAGCCCGCCATCGGTGAGGTCTACGTGGTCGCGATCGGCCCCGACGCCCAGGGCCGTGGCCTCGGCCGGTTGCTGACGCTCGCCGGGTTGCACTACCTCCGGGACCGTGGGCTCGGTGCGGTGTTGTTGTACGTCGAGGGTGACAACGCGTCGGCGCTGCACACCTACGACCGGCTCGGGTTCGAGCGGTTCCACACGGACGTCGCGTACGCGCGAGCCTGAAGTACTCCTCTACTGCGGCACCCGCCGTTCGTCTGGGAAATATGGGCAAATGCTCGGTCTGTTCACTTTCCGTTCACCGATCGTGGTCCAACTGGACATTAGCTACCCCTAGGTTTCTCCGTGGGCAGCGCCGTGTTGCCTGGTGCAGGATTCGAGAAATCCGCGCCTCATGTCGCCGCCCGATCGAGGGCGAGACGGTATTTCCGGAGGACTAGGTGAATCTCAAGCGCAATGGCGCCCTGCTCGGTGCAGTGGCCCTGGGTGCCATGACCTTGGCCGCGTGTGGCAGCGACAACAACGCGGCGTCGAGCGGCGTCGACGCAGCCGCGTCGACCGCGACGTGCGAGGGCAAGGCCAACCTCTCCTCGGCCGGTTCCTCGGCTCAGAAGAACGCCATGGACCAGTTCGTCTCCACCTACATCTCCGTCTGCCAGGAAAAGGGCAAGACCGTCAACCTGGCGTACAACCCCAGCGGTTCCGGCGACGGACGTACCCAGTTCAT
>SEEV01000242.1 GCA_004211695.1 Rhodococcus sp. (in: high G+C Gram-positive bacteria) | reverse complement strand
AACTTGAGCTATCAGATCGAGCACCACGTCTTCCCGGACCTGCCGTCCAACCGCTACCACGAGATCTCGATCCGCGTGAAGCAGCTGTGCGAGAAGTACGACCTGCCGTACACGACCGGGCCGCTCGCGGTGCAGTACTGGAAGTCGTGGCGCACCATCGCGAAGCTCTCGCTTCCCGACAAGTACCTCACCGACACCCGTGACGCAGCGCCCGAAACCGCGTCCGAAGCCGGGTTCGGCGGTGCCCCCGCGACCGATCCGCTCACCGGCCGTCGTATCGGGCTGGCGACGACGATCGAGAAGAAGCGCAAGCGCGGACCAGTCCGCAAAATCCTCGGAATGCGCTGACCAGCAACTACCCGGATGACACCCAAGCCTCGGCGATCTTGGATATGCAGGCATCGGTGGTGCCCACCACCCGCTCCAGGGGCTGGGAGGCACCGCTGGACTCCCGGCGACGCCACGACGATGCGGACGGGCGCCACGAAGCGTGGGCTGCACACCCCCTGACGTCCTCAGAACCGGCACCGCTAGACATATCAAGCACTTGCGTTGTATATTTAGCAAGCCAGTTACTTCAACCATCAAGGAGCCCCACCATGGTCGCCACCACCACCACGAACAAGGCCTCTGCCGCCCCGATCACCGAGGCCACCACCACCACGACGAGCGCAACCCCCACCGCCCCGATCGCCGAGGCCTCCACCAAGGCAGGCGACCAGCTCGTTTCCGTCGTCAAGCAGGGGCAGAAGGTCGCCCTCGATGTCGCGGAGGCGCTCGCGAAGCTGACCCCCTCCATCCCGACCCCCGTACTGCTCAAGATCGAGGACGCTCCGGAACTGCTGCCCGACTTTCAGGCCCTCACGACCTCCGGCTTCGACGTGGCTATCGAACTGTTGACGGCTCAGCGCGACTTCGCCGCCAACCTTGCGGCCGCCTTCACGCCGGCAAAGGCAGCCTGACAGAGTAGGTTCGACGGCATCCGCCGCCTCGATCACACCAGGGACGACAATGCCGACAGATCCAGATGAAAGCGCCACCCACTTGGGGGACTTCATCAGGGCGCAGCGACAGATGGCCAATCTGTCGCTGCGCCAGCTTTCCGCAATGACTGCGGTGTCCAACCCATACCTCAGTCAGATCGAGCGCGGCATGCACGAACCGTCCGTTCGGATCCTCAAGTCGATCGCCGCCGCACTCAATCTTTCCGCGGAGGCACTGCTCGAACAGGCCGGATTGCTCGACGAATCCGTTGAGGCCGATGACGACGCCACCGAGGCCGCGTTGCGCGCCGACCGACGGCTCTCCGAGTCGCAGAAACGCGCGCTGATCTCGGTATATCGCAGCTACATCGAAGCGAACGAAACGGGCATGTGACTCCGGCTCCCACCATCCGGGCCGGCCACCGTTGCCTGTCCGCGCGGGCCGGTTCCACATCCGGAGGCTCGGGGATCATCACGGGCTCGTCGCCCACACTCACGAGCATCCGGTCATCCGTGGCGTCGGCGTTATCGAGGGCGCGGCGGCCGATCACTGCCGGCCATCGGGCGTAGAGCAGGACGAGAAGTCCGGCGACGTGGTCCTTAGGCTCGACGGTGTCGTCGTGCCAGCCAATGGGCCTGCTGCCACCGGGTCTCGGGAGGACACCACGCCCAGCACCGAAGCTCTGTCTCGGCTGTAGCGAGCGAACGCCACCCAGCATGGTCGGAGCGACACCCGCGACAACTGCCGGCGATCTTGATGTCGACTTCATACAGCAACACGATCGCCGGAGTCAGCAACGGCATCGCCGTCGCCAAAGACGTGCGGACACCGATCCGCGACCGTCGCGGTGGCCACCGGCCGCCCACCGACGCGGCGACCACACCCATGCCGAATCCGGCAATCAAGCTCCGCGGTGGCCACCTCCCCGGTACCAGAGATCCAAGGTCGCCAACGTAGTTGAGCAACAATGCAATTGCAATCGATCAGCCCGAGAAGCACTGGGAGTTGGCTGCGTTCAAGCTGCTGTACGGGTGAGCCGCCGCAGTCGGACACGTCGACCGCACCGTGAGTTCAGCGAATCCGAGGGCTCCACGGCACCAACCCGAGGGTCGATCCCCACCAGAACCAGGTTTGCGTCCTTGGGTTTCATGGTGAATCGCTGGTGTCGTCCTCGAGGACCTAGGTGAGCTCAGAGGATTTCGAATATGTTGTCCGACAGAGCCTCTCTCGCGGTAGATGCTGCGGCTCAGCGCCGCGCCGAGCCCGGAGAATGGTAGCTGTCTATCTGGATCAAGCTTGCAAGCAAGCAACCCCGAGATGTACGTTTGTTTACAGTCGCGTTGCGCTCCACGCACGTGGCCCACCGAGAGGCGGTCATCCAAGTGCAGGACAAGACGCCAAGCGCTTCGACGCTGGAAGAGACGCAGTTCATGGAGACGGCGGGGCTGCGTATCCGCTACCGAGTCCGAGGCTTCGGGCCGCCCCTGCTGATGATCAACGGCATCGGCCTCCCCCTGGAGTTCTGGCGACCGCTCGAGGACCGGCTCGGGCAGTTTCAAACCATCACAGTCGACCCGCCAGGGTCGGGGCATTCCTCAGTCCCCCGGGGGCGCTTCGGCCTCCGCAAGCAGGCGGGCGTCATGGATGAACTCCTCGAGCACCTCGGGATCGCGTCGGCCGGCGTGCTCGGCCTGTCGTTCGGCGGGATGGTGGCACAGGAGCTGGCACGCCGGAGTCCCAGGCGCGTCGACAAGCTCGTGCTTGCCTCGACGACCTGCGGCCTGGGCGGCATGCCCATCCCGCCGATGGCGATGGCCGCCGTCTTCAACCCGCTGAGTTTCTACTCCCCGGCGTATTTCCGAAAGATCGCCCCGTTCATCTACGGAGAGCGGATCGTCGACGATCCCGCACTTTTCGACGAGCACATCGAGATCCGCCGGCACTGCCCGTCGTCGTTGCGAGGCCATTTCGTCCAGCTCCGCGCGGCATCCGAGTGGACCAGTCGACCGTGGTTGCACCACCTGCAGATGCCCGTGCTTGTGATCGCGGGGAGCGACGATCAGCTCGTGCCGACCGTCAACGGCCGGATCATCGCCAAGGCAGTCCCTCGCGGTCGCCTGGAGATCATCGACGGGGGCAGCCACCTGTGCGTGCTCCAGGAGACCGCCCGGTCGGCGCAGCTCATCGGGGACTTCCTCGCCGAGGACCGAGCCATAGGCGCATGACGGTTCGATGTTCACGCCGGCCGCGCTTCACGCGCAGGGTCCGACTCCCCCGCCCTGCTGCGGGAGGTTGTGCGTGCCGCACGCTCGGGCGACGGTCTGCGCCACGCATGACGACCAGACGTCGTGGCAATGGACGAGCCGCACTTGCTCCACGGCCCTCGGGCGTGCGTTCAGCCCTGAGCGTGTCAGTAAACTCACCTGTATGAGAAGACCGTCGGCGCAGCTCGGGGAAATCATCCGACGGCAGCGAGAATTCAACCAATTCACCCTGCGGCAGTTCGCCGAGATGGCCGGGATCTCGAATCCGTACCTCTCGCAGATCGAGCGCGGACTGCGTGCCCCATCGGCAACCGTCATCGAGGCCATCGCGCGTTCCCTGAAAATCAACGCCGACATTCTCTACGAGCAGGCCGGCTTTCCTGCCGGCGACGGCGACGACGCGCGGGCAAGAGTCGAAGCCGCCCTCGAGGCCGACCCGGCCCTCGCACCTCGACAGCGACGGGCCCTGATGGAGATCTACGACGCCATGGTGATGGCGGGACCGGTTCCTCGCCCGCGTCGCCGCCGGGAGGCATAAGCGGACCGGACCTTTCCCGGACTCAAGGGGCCGGAACAGGTGCACCCGTTCGGGTCCGCCGCTTCGTGTGGGCCCCGAGTGGGAGCGGGGGCCTTGGTGACGAAGCTGGGGTATCCGGCCGCCACCTCGGCTGCCAGGATCCTGCGGTACTCGCCCAGGCCACCCAGGTAGAACAGGACGCTCCGCTTCTTGCCGGGGATGTTCGCGCCGAAGATCCACGAATCGACCTTGCCGAAAACGGTCGCGGCGGCGACCTCGGCGCAGGTGTCGGTCCAGTCGGCTTCTGCGCCGGGTTTGACGTCGATCCTGCCGGTCTCGGTGGCCGCGAGCGCCCGGATGGCCTCGGTGATCCATTCCACCTGGACCTCGATCGTGGGCGGCAGGTTGGTGAACGGGCCGTTGGGGCCGAGGATCATGAACATGTTGGGGAACCCGGTCGTAGCGACGCCGAGGTAGCTGGACGGTCCGTCGCTCCAGTGCTGCACTCTCCGAAGAAGGCCGGCGACCAGCAGTGGCCCCAAACCGCGCGAAGCTCCGTTACTGCATGGCGCGGCGTTCCAGCACTGTCCCCCAACGCAGTTCGCCACCGAACTCGGGAGAGACTTCCGGCGATGTAACCGACGGTGGAGGTTCGTGCGGTCGGGCGCACAGGTCGTCACGCGCGGGCCGCGGGGCCGACCTCGACGGCTCGGGCGTGGGCGGCGATCTCGTCGATCAGCTGCGACCACAGTTGCTGGGGCAGGTTGTGGCCCATGCCCGGAACCACGACCAGACGGGCGCCCGGGACCGCGTCGGCCGTCGCCAGACCGCCGTCCACCTGGACGAGTGGATCGTCTTCGCCGTGGATCACCAGTGTCGGGACCATCAGCTCGCGTAGCCCCGGAGTGCGGTCCGGTGAGACCACTATCGCCGCGTACTGCCGTGCCACGCCGGCGGGGTCGTGGCCGCGGGCGAAGGCGCGTCGGGCGATGTCGGCGACACGATGCTCGTCGAGTGGGTACCCGGGTGAGCCGATTACCCGGTACACCTTCAGGGCGCGTTCGGCGGCCGTGTCCGGATCGGTCGGTGGCGGCAGGAACAACGCCGCCTGCGCCTCCGGCCGCGCCTGTCCCACCTGCCGCGAGGGAGTGGACATGATCGAGGTCAGGCTCCGGACCCGGTGTGGGTGGCGGATCGCGAGCTGCTGGGCGATCATGCCGCCCATCGACGCGCCGACAATGTGCGCGGACTCGAGACCCAGCGCGTCGAGCAGACCGGCGGTGTCGTCCGCCATGTCCACCAGCGTGTACGGCGGCGCCGGGGCGGCCTGCCCGCGAAGCAACGCCATCACGTTCGGGACCCCGCCCTCGTGGAGGTGGGTGGACAACCCGATGTCGCGGTTGTCGAAGCGGATCACCTGGAAGCCGTGGTGGGCGAGCTGGTCGCAGAACCGTTCGTCCCAGCCGAGCATCTGGGTGGCGAGCCCCGAGATCACAAGCAGGGGTGGGTTGTCGGCGTCGCCGAAGGTCTCGTACGCCAATTCCAGCTCGCCGACGGCTACCCGCTCGGTCTGATCAGCCATCGGTGTTCCTCACGCGGTTCTCGGTCATACCGACGGCTGTTCGAGGAGGTGGGCCGGGACGCCGATTTCGCGTTTGAGGATCTTGCCGGTGGGACCCTTGGGCAGCTTGTCGGCAATCCAGACGTGGCGTGGGTATTTGTACGCGGCGACCCGGGTCTTGACGTAGTTGCGGAGCTCGTCGGGAGTTGCCTGGACGCCGGGTCGCAGCGTGATCGCGGCGGCGACCTCTTCGCCGTGGGTGGGATGGGGCACCCCGATCACCGCGACCTCGCGCACCGCGGGGTGTTCGTAGAGCACCTCCTCGATTTCGCGTGGGTAGACGTTGTACCCACCCCGGATGATGATGTCCTTCTTGCGGTCGACGATGAAGTAGAAGCCGTCGTCGTCGCGGGTGGCCATGTCTCCCGTATGGAACCAGCCGTCGACGATCGCGGCAGCGGTGGCCTCGGGCCGCTTCCAGTAGCCCTTCATCACGTTGTGTCCGCGGATGGCGATCTCACCGACCGCACCGGGCGGGGTTTCGGTGCCGTCCCGGTTGACCAGCTTCAATTCGACGCCGTCTATCGGCAGTCCGATCGACCCCGGCTTGGAATGCCCGATCCGGTTGAACGTGGCGGTCGGTGATGTCTCGGACAGGCCGTACCCTTCGAGAATCGGTGCGCCGAAGGCCCCCTGGAAGCCGTTCAGTACTTCGATCGGCAACGCTGCACCACCCGAGACACACATCCGCAGACTGGATGTGTCCGCCTCACGCAGATCGGTGTGAAGCAGGCCCACGTACATCGTGGGGACGCCGGCGAAGACGGTCACCCGGTGACGTTCGATGAGCTGCACTACCGCTTCGGCCTCGAATCGCGGAACCAGCGACACACTCGCGCCGGCCGCGATGGAGGCGTTCAGCACGTTGCTCTGCCCGAATGCGTGAAAGAACGGAAGGCAACCCAACACCACGTCCTCCTGGCAGACGCCGAACAGGCCCATGAAGGTGGTGGTGTTGCGGTACAGATTCGCGTGGGTGAGCTCTGCGCCTTTCGGAGTGCCGGTCGTACCCGAGGTGTAGAGAATGACCGCGGTGTCGGCGTCGTCCCGGGCGGTGACCGCCGGCGAGGACGGCCAGTCGGCGGTGGCGGCGAGGGTATCGCCGTCGATGACCACCAGGTCGGTGCCGGTCGCTGCGGCCGCGGACTCGGCCTCGGCAGCGACGGTGCGCCACACCAGCGCCAGCTCGGCGCCGGAATCGCGGAGGTGGTGCTCGATCTCGCGGGATTTGAGGAGCGGATTCATCGGCACGACCGTCGCGCCGACCCGCAACAGACCGTAGTAGAGAACCGGAAACGCCACGACGTTCGGCAGGGAGATCCCGACCCGGTCTCCGGGGTCGATGCCGCGGGCCCGTAACCAGCCTGCCGCGCGTGCGGTCAGTTCATCGAGTTCGGCGTAGGTGACGACGATGTCGTCGAAGCGGATCGCCGGCCGGTCGGGATGGCGGCGCGCGGACTCGGTCAGGATGTGGGCGAGGTTGGTCATGATCGACTTTCGGGTGCTGGGTAGGCCATGCGTAGTAGTGACGGGGGCTGGAAGGGCGTCCATCGGTCGGCGGGTTGGGCGAGACGGTCCGCGACCGCCCACAGCGCCGCTGGGTGACTGGCGATGCCGAGATGGCTGGAGAGAACGGCGATGTTCTCGGTGCGAGGTGCGGGCTCGTCCAGACAGGTCCGCCAGGCGACGATCCCGTCGAGTGGGGTGTAGATCGACGTTGCGGGGACCGGAAGCGGCCCTGCGTCGCGTTCGAGCGGCAGATCGAGGGGCTCGATGTGCAGATGGGAGTGGCGATGGAACAGGTGGTTAGCGTGGCTTTGGTCGTGTCGGGCCAGCCGGATCGGGCTGCCCAGGGTGATGACCTGTCGAACGGCCTGCGGGGTGCGGCGGGCAAGTTGGCGCGCGTAGATGCCGCCGAGGCTCCAGCCGATGAGCGTGACCGGCTGCTGGTAGCGGTTGGTCAAGTAGTCGAGCCGTGCCCGCATGCCGTGCACCGCTTTGCTCGTGGGACCGATGTTGCGGCCGAGCCGCCACCCGTGCGTCCGGTATCCGAGTGCCCGGAGGACGGTATGCAGTGCGGCAGTGGAGGTATCGCTGCCGTTCAACCTGGGGAGCACGAGGACAGGGTGGTGGTCGCCGCGCGGAAACGCGGCCAGTAGCGGTGCCGTGTAGGCCAGGAGCGCGCAGTCGATGGCCGCGCGCGCGGGGTCGGTGAAATAGAGCAGGTCGCCCGGGGCCGCGGTGCCTCGCTGCGGCGTGCCGGTCACTGCGCGCTTTCTTCCAGGCCGAGTTCCGCGCTGACGCCGATGGTGTCCATGGACGCCCAGGTGGCGTCGACGAAGTGGGCGAGCATGATCAGGTCGCGCCGGTTGCCCTGGCGGTCGCGGATGTGGTCGCGCAGCAGCGCCTCACCCGCGAAGCCCAGCGAACCGAACATCGCCAGCGCGTGTTCCTGGTCGGCGGCGAGCTCGACGACTACCTTGCGCCGACCTGCACGGACCGCGTCGGTGAGTGCGTGGCGGGCCAACGTGCCGCCGATGCCGGCTCGTCGGTGGGCCGAGTCGACAACGAGTCGCAGTTCGCCGACGTGGTCGGACCAACTGGGCAGCGGGCGCCCCGCGGCGAATCCGACGACCGCGGCGTCGTCGAGCGCGACCCAGTGCGCCGGGCGGTCGGCCCAGCCGCGTACCGTGTCCGGCTCGGTGACGTCCTCTCTCATGAGCGTGAGGTCTTCGGCAGGGAGTCGGCCGAAGAATTCGATCAGGGCGTCGGTGTGTTCCCGGCCCAACGCGACGATA
The DNA here is from genome assembly GCA_004211695.1 of Rhodococcus sp. (in: high G+C Gram-positive bacteria). GTDB lineage: Bacteria > Actinomycetota > Actinomycetes > Mycobacteriales > Mycobacteriaceae > Rhodococcus_F. Next base: position 2,038 of record SEEV01000242.1, on the reverse strand, counting down.
TTCATTCCTGTGTCTCACTTCGCTGGATGAGGAAATCGATGATCGTGGGGATGGTGGTCTTGGCGGCGGTTCGGCCGACGAGCAACCCGACGTGCCCGCCATCGAGGCGCGCCTCGTGCTTGTCGGCCGAGCCGATCAGATCGATCAGGGGAGCTGCGGAGGCCTCCGGCACGATGTGGTCACGGTTGCCGAGCACGGTCAGAAACGGCACCGTGATGTCGGCGAGGTGAACGCGGTCGCCCCCGACGACCAGGGTGTCGTTGACGATGGCGTTGTCCCGCGTCATCTCCGCGAGCTGCCGGGCGACACCGCCGGGCAACGGAATGTGGTCGGTTGCCCATCCGATCATCGCCTGGTGCGCTGCGACGTAATCATCGCTCCACAGCCGTTCCCACAGGTCGACGTACTGAGTAACCTGCGCGGTCGGTTTCAGGACTTGGAAGCCCTGGTAGATGACCTGCGGCGGCACATTACCGTCGGCGTCGAGCACCTTCTCGACATCCAGTCCACCGCCACCGACCACGCTGGTCAGCGGACCCAGTTGCTGCAGGTCGACCGGAGTGGTCATCACGGTCAGGCTGCGCAACGGCGCATCGAGATGGTGGGCGGCGTAGAGCAGTGCCAGGACGCTACCGAAGCAGTAGCCGAGCATATTGATCTGCTCGGTGCCGGCAATATGCCGCACCCGTTCGACCGCGGCGGGCAGATAGTCGTCGACGTAGTCCTCCAACCGGTTGGCGGCGTCGCGTTCGTCGGGAACACCCCAATCCAGTAGGTAGACATCGAATCCGGCCGCGAGCAGCCGTTCGACGAAGCTGTTACCCGGCTGCAGATCCAGAATGTAGCTGCGGGAGAACAGGCTGAACACGATCAACAGCGGCGGCGACACACGCACGTTGTCGTTGCGGTAGTGCCACAACTCGGACCGGCCGTGTCGCCACACCACATCCTTCGGGGTCTGGCCGACCTCCGGCCGCGACAGGCCCGCCGCCATGCGAATACCGTTGCGCGCCCGGAGCGCATTGCGTTCCACCTCCCGGCGCACCCGGTCGACGATGCTCGTCGACGTCGGTTCCGTCGTCACCGCCGATCACTCTCCATGGGAAGGTCCCGGCGCTGTTCGAGTTGCAGCGACAGTCGCCGCACATCCCGGTCCAGCGCCCCGATCTGTGTCCGAAGCCGATGAACATCGGTACCCGCCGGCAAATTGACCAGGTGCCACACGCGCGAGGCGACACCGTTCACGCCACCGCCCACCGCACGCCGGAGACCGAAAATCGCGGCGGACACTGTGGCGAACTGGCCGCTGTGCACCAGCGCCTCCGCCCGCGGCGCCACCACACGCTCCGCGGCGTCATACGGCTTACGCCATACCGGCTTGCCTGTCATCGATTCAGCCCGCTGTACATCAGGCCCTCATTCGGGCTCACGGCCGCGGCCGCGGTGCCGCCTCCGATGAGATGGTCCAGCTGGACATCCGCGATCTCCGGGTACTGCGCGATCTGATCCCCGGTGACCGGGTCGATTGTGGTGTGCACACCCATGGGTGGTTCTCCTGTGTGGCGGTGAAAGGGACTCAGGCCGCGATCTCGTCGGCCGATGTCAGCTCGAAGCCGCGGTAACCATTGGCGGTGACGTCGGTCAGGACGCCGCGGTAGTTGCCGAGGCCGCCCAGGTAGAACAGGACGCTGGGCTCCTTGCCCGGGACGTTCGCGCCGAAGATCCACGAATTACCCTTGGTGAACAGCGTGGCGTTCGCGATCTCGGTGCAGGTCTCGGTCCATGCGGTCTCGGCCTCCGGCGTGGGCTCGATCGCTCGAAGCCCGGTGCGTTCGGCGTAGTCGATGGTGTCGCTTATCCACTCGACCTGCGTCTCGATGCTCGGCGGCAGGTTCGTGAAGGGGCCGTTGGGGCCGAGGACCATGAACCAGTTGGGGAAGTTCGCGGTGGAGATGCCCAGGTAGCTGGTGGGCTGCCCGCCCCAGTGGTCGTTGATGTGCAGGCCGTCGCGGCCGCGGATCTCCATCTTCCGGTAGTT
>SEEV01000241.1 GCA_004211695.1 Rhodococcus sp. (in: high G+C Gram-positive bacteria) | reverse complement strand
GAGGCGGTGCTGCGTGAGGCGTTGAGCAACGCGGTCCGGCACGCCGGAGCCGAGACGGTCACCGTCAGCATCTCCGTCTACGACGACCTCGCCATCGAGATCGTCGACGACGGCAAAGGCTGTCCGCAGGACGTCACACCGAGTGGACTGCAGAATCTGGCGGATCGGGCACAGGAAGTCAATGGGCACTTCGCAATGGACTCGACCCCCGGTGGCGGAACCACCCTCCGGTGGTCCGCTCCCCTTCCCTGAGTGCGGGTGCTCATCAGCTCAGCGCGCCCCGCACCACCAGTTCGAACGACGGCCGCGGGTCCGTGGTGTCGCGGCGCGCGATGCGATGCAGGATCAACCCTTCCGCGCAGGCCATGACGGCGGTGGCGGCCGTCTGCGGGTCCCGTGCGCCCAGTTGGGCGAAGGCCGAGACGGCCGACGCCTCCATGGCCGCGCGCCCGCGGGCCAGGGCTTCCCGGAGCACAGCGTCGTGGCTCGCTTCCATGAACAGGACCAGCCGTGCGGCGGTGACGGTGCGATTGGCCACTGTCGTGTAGTCGATCAGACCGCACAGCGCGTCGACGAGGTCTCCCGCGGAAACCGGTGACAGCGCACCGACTTCGGACATCTCGCGTTCCACGATCGCGTCGACGACACCGGCGAGCAGCGCCGCCCGGGTGCGGAAGTAGTTGGACGTCGACCCTTTTGGGAGGCCGGCGCGTTCGTCGACCCTGGCGTGGGTGAGCGATCGCAGACCCTCGGTTCCGACCAGGTCGATCGCTGCGTCGAGCGCACTCGTTCTCGTAGAGGTCACAGCACACTATAAACATAGTGACTTGACACTATGATCGTAGTAGCGTGAGGTCATGAGACACGAGGCCCCCGACAACGACACGGTTTCCGGCCCGAACGGCGCGCCGGACAACGCCTTTCCCGCACTGGACGGAGTTCGGCACCGATTTCTCGACCTCCCCGGTCTGCGCATGCACGTGGCCGAGGCCGGTCACGGCGAACCGGTGGTGCTGCTCCACGGCTTCCCCCAGCACTGGTGGGAATGGCGTGGGGTCATCCAGGGGCTGGCAGCACGGTACCGGGTGATCTGCCCGGACCTGCGGGGTGCCGGCTGGACCGACGCCCCGCCCACCGGGTACACCCGCGACCAGCTACTCGCCGACGTCGTGGCGCTGCTGGACGCACTCGAACTGGACCGGGTCTGCCTGGTAGCGCACGACTGGGGCGCGCTTCTCGGATACGAGCTGTGCCTGAGCGCACCCGACCGCGTCCGGAAGTATGTGAGCCTCGCTGTCCCCCACCCGTTCGTCCGGTTCGACCCACGGCTCCTGCTGGCGATCGCACGGCACGGGTGGTTCGAACCCGTGATCGCCGCACCGGTCCTCGGCCCGCGACTACTGGGCCGGGGACGTCAACGGTTGGCGCACCACTTACTGCGGGATGTCACCACCGACCGGAACACGTGGTCGGACGAGGACGTCGAACTCTTCGTCGGCCGGCTGCGTGAACCGGCCCGCGCCGACGCCGCATCCGCCCTGTATCGCCGATTCATCATGCCCGAGGCCGCGCGGATCCTGACCGGGGCGTACGGGCGCAGTCGGCTCCGCACGCCCACCCGGGCGCTCGTCGGCGCGGAAGACCCCATCGTGCGCCCGGAGTTCCTCGGCGGATTCGTGGAGCACACCGACGATTTCGGTATCGAGTTCGTGGACGGCGCCTCGCACTTCGTCGTCGACGAAAGGCCGGACGCGGTGCTCGAACACGTGCTCGAATTCTTCGCCTCGTCCTGACTGTCGTGTCCCAGCGCGCTCTACGAGGCGGCGACGGGCACCTGACGCGTCGGCACGACGTTCCCCGAGTGGTCGACTTCCCCCAGGGAGAATCCCACGCCGCGCACCGTGTGGACGACGTACGGCGAACCGACGGCCACCAGCTTCCGCCGGAGCGAGCAGATGTACGCGTTGAGGACGTTCGTCTTCGACTCCACGGTCACACCCCACACCATGAGCATCAGGTCGCGGCGAGTGACGACTCTGCCGACGTTCTGGGCGAGCACGGTGAAGAGGACGAATTCCGTCCTGGTCAGCGTGGTGCGCAGCCCGTCGTGGTCGGGTTCGTGAGGCTCCTCGCACAGGCAGAGGTCCTGCGCGTCGGCATGTGCGGTCGCGGGAACGTCGGGCTTCACGCGGCGGAGGATCGCGCGCAGTCGTGCGACGAGTTCGGCGGCTCCGACCGGCATCTCCATCACGTCGTCGGCGCCGGCCTCGAGGAGGTCGCTGCGACGGTTCCCGGACCGGAAGGTGCCGATCACGACGACGGCGAGCGCGAACCGCATTGCCTTCAACGCTCGCACGGTGGTGAGGGCGTCGAGGTGTGGTGATCGCGCGTCGACGATGACGACGTCGGGTGGTTCGATGCGGGACCGCACCGGTTCCGCGTAGGTTCTGGTGACGAAGAAACCCGCATTCCGCAGGCGATCGACGACGGATATGTCCACGTCGGCGTCGATGAGTAGCACGCGGGGACGGGCGACGGCCGGGCTCGACACAGAGTTCATGCGGGTTCCTCCTGTTTTCGAGCCTCGCGATGGGTGTGCCGGGTAGATCAACAGGCGGCGAAGATCAAGTTCCCACGCCGCAGTTAATGACGATATCGACCGGAACTCCCCTATCGTTACCGGGGAGACCGCTGCATCACCCGATCGGGAGGTCGCTGTATGTCCCAGCTCCAGTACGTCGCACTGCACGGGGACGAAGTCGCATACCGGATGAGCGGTGAGGGCGAGACGCTGCTGTTGGTCCACGGGATGGCGGGGAGTTCCGCGACGTGGCGTGCTGTTCTCCCCCAGTTGGAGCAGCGGTACCGGGTGCTGGCGCCGGATCTGCCCGGACACGGAGCCTCGGCCAAACCGCGCGGCGACTACTCGCTGGGCGCGTTCGCCGCGTGGCTGCGCGACCTCCTGCACGAACTGGACATCGACCGGGTGACCGTGGTCGGGCAATCCCTCGGCGGCGGGGTGGCGATGCAGTTCAGCTATCAGCATCCCGAACTGTGCGACCGCCTGGTCCTCATCGGCAGCGGCGGACTGGGACCGGATGTGAACTGGACGCTGCGGTTGTTGGCGGCGCCGGGGTCGGAGTTTCTCCTGCCGTTGATGGCGCCCCCTGCGATTCGCGACGCCGGGAACAAGGTCCGCAGCTGGTTGGCGGCGGTGGGCATCCAGTCGGTGCGCGGCGACGAGATGTGGCACGCCTATTCGTCCCTGTCCGATCCGGAGACCCGTCAGGCGTTCCTGCGGACATTGCGCGCCGTGGTCGATCACCGGGGGCAGGCTGTGAGCGCACTGAACCGCCTGTACCTGAACGCAGGGCTTCCCACACAACTGATCTGGGGTGACTCGGATGGCATCATCCCGGTGGCGCACGGGTATGCGGCGCACGAGGCGATGCCCGGGAGCCGGCTCGCCGTCCTGAGCGGCGTCGGACACTACCCGCACCTGGAGGATCCCGCCGCGGTCGTGGACATCATCGACGACTTCGTCTCCACGACACCGGCGCGCAGCTGAGTGGGCCACCGGCACGTCACCGCGACGCGGATGACGCGGCGTCGGCCCTCACGCGTCGTCCGGTCACGAGGATGTAGACGCTGATCACCGCCACCCAGGCCGGGAACGCCAACGTCGTCCAGATGCTGAAGCTTCAGTCCGGTCCGGAGCCAGATCGTTCCCAGCGAGATGATGAACACCGCGGACATGCGCAGCGCGTACACGTGGTTGATCTGCGGCATGATCTCGCGGCCGAAGTGGACGATCTCGTCCGCGGAACTGCCGGAGTGACGGGCGATTGCGAGGACGCCGCCCGCCGCCCCCATCGAGACGAATCCCATCGCGAGGAACAGCAGCCCACTGCCCAGTAACACCGTCGCGAAGAAGCGGTCCTCGAGGTCGCCGAGACGGTCGCGGATGACGCCGATGAACCAGAGGAAGGCGATTCTCGCGACGGCCGCCGAGCGCGGCGTCCTCGCCGACGGAATTGCTTCTCGCCCTGCGTGTCGGCCATGAGGTAATCCTCGGCTCGAGGGCGGAGCCGGAATCAGTGGTTCGCGTCAACTGTCCGGCCCGGCGAGGAAACCGACCGAGGCGTCTGCTACGCCCGGTTCGAGTGCGCGAACTGGCTTTTCCTCGGGGGCGGTTGCACGTCGGATGCGGCGGCCTCCCGCTGGGCGGAACGCCGCATGGCGTGCCGGATGCCCGAGAACTGTGATGTCAATTACACATTCACGAGACCTCGACCACCGAATGTGACCACCCACCCCTACCGCCCGGCTCGGGCCTGCCGCAGTGCCGCGGCGGGCCGGGAGTTCCCGTGCAGGTACTCGAAAGGACCTCGATGATGGTCACCCATGCGCCCAGCGGCGGATCGGCTCACTCGCGACAGCAGGACAGCACTGCCGAGCGATGGACGCCGCGCCTGATCTTCTCGCTCGCCTCGATCGTGTTGCTCCTGGAGATGCTCGCGGTCAGCTACATGATGATCTCGATCGCGTTGCCGCAGATCGTCACCCACTACCAGACGACGCAGGGTGCGTGGCTGCTCACGTCGTTCCTGCTGGTGGGGGCGATCACCTGTCCGCTGATCGGCAAACTCGCCGACACGCACGGCAAGCGCAGGCTTCTACTGATCGCCGTCGGCCTGTCGGCGCTGGGTTCGCTGATCTCCGCGGTCGCACCGACATATGCGGTGCTGATCGCGGGCCGCTCCCTGACGGGTCTGCTCGTGCCCTGCCTGTTCCTGAGCTATTCGCTCATCCGTGATGTCTTCCCCACCCGGACGGTGGCGTTGGCGGTCAGTATCGCCACGAGCGGCATGGGACTCATCGCGATTCCCGCGCCGTTCTTCACCGGCTGGTTGATCGACAACTTCGGGTTCCGCAGCATCTTCTGGTTCTTCCTGGCCGGCCTGGTGATCCTCAGCGTGCTGATCCGGGCGACGACCGCCGAATCGTCGGTGCGTCTGCGGTCGCGGATCGACCTGATCGGCGCGGCGCTCCTGGGCGCCGGGCTCGCGGGCATCCTCGTCGGGGTGAGCTTCGGACCGTCGTGGGGCTGGAAGTCCGGGTCCACGATCGGTTTCATCGCCGGCGGTGTCGCCCTGCTGGTGGCGTGGGTCGTGTCTGCCCGCCTGCTCGCGGACCCGTTGATCGACATCCGGTTCTTCGGCAAGCGGCCGGTGTTCCTGACGGCGCTCGGCGCGGGATTCTGCTACGGCACGTCCTCGGTGTTCACGATCATGCTCCCGATGATGTGCATGACGCCGGCGATCCTGGGTCTCGGCTACGGATTCGGAATCAGTGCAGAAGGATTTGCGATCTTCCAGGCGCCGTTGGGCGGCGCGGTGGTGATCGGCGGACTGATCGTCGGAACCTTGGTGCCCCGTAGTGTCCGCCCGCGGATCCTGATGATCGTGGGCATGCTCGTGATGGCCGCGGCCTGCCTGCTCACGGCGACGATCCACGACGACAAGGCGCTCCTCATCGGTTTCGCCGCCCTCCTCGGAGTGGGAATGGGCATGGGTTACGCCTCGATCCCGAACCTGCTCATCGCCGCGGTGCCGCCGCAATTGCAGGCGACGACGGCGAGCATGGTGGCGGTGTTCCAGAGCATCCTGCCCGCCATCCTGCCGGTGATCGCCTTCTCCGTGCTGAACTCGCACATCGCGACCGTCATGCAGGGTGCGGTCTTCTACACCGATACCGGTATCACGATCGCGTTCGTCATCGGCGCGATCTCGGCGCTGCTCGGTGCGATCGTGGCCTTCGCGCTGCCCCGACGGATCTCCCAGCTGAGCGCACCCGGCGCGGCGATCACGGCCGACGAGGACGCGGCGGTCGTCCTCGCCCACTAGCCACCCGACACCGTCGTCGCCGCGGCTCCCCCGAGGCCGCGGCGGCGACGGTGTGCCGCACTCCGTCGAAACCACTCCCGGCCGTCGACCGAGTGGGAGGCTGAGAAGAGGAGACCGCTCCCCGGCTCGACTCGGACGACAGGAGACCACCATGCAACTACCCACACTCGGCGACTTACCCGGCCGGATCGCGACCGGGGGGTTCATCCTCCACTCGGGGATGCAGAAGAGGTCGGCGGACGAGCAGACCGCCGGGGCCATTCACGGCATGGCGGCGGGGGCGTTCCCGTTCCTGAATGCGATTCCGCCGGAACGATTCATCAAGTTGCTGTCGGCCGCCGAGATCGGTACCGGCGCAGCGCTGCTCACGCCGATCGTGCCGACCCCACTGGCGGGTGCGGCGCTCACCGCGTTCTCCGGGGGACTCGTGGCGATGTACGCCCGGACACCGGCTCTGCGGAATCCCGGCAGCATCTGGCCCAACGAGAACGGCATCGCCGTCGCGAAGGACGTGTGGATGCTCGGGATGGGGCTCGGCTTCGTGCTGGGCGGGTGGTCGCGTTCCCGCCGCGGCTGAGACGTCGCCCGTGCGCGCTGTTACCCTTCGGGCACCACACAGAACTCGCTGTCGGAGAAGCCCGACGGGCGGACACCGAGTGCCTGATTGAGTCGGCCGCGGTGGTTCTCCCAGGCGATCGCCGCGGCAAGTTCGGTCAGCTGTGCCTCCGAGAACACGCCGAGAAGCGAACGCCGCAGTTCCTCGCCGATGTGGGCGGGCGTGCGGGTCATCGCCTCGGCCAACTCCAGGACCAGCTTCTCGCTGTCGTCGAATTCGCTGCTCTCACGAAATTTCGGGAGGGCCCGCAATTGCGCGTCGCTCACCCCGAGCGCGCGGCTGAACGCCGATCCGATGTCGAGGCAGTACTCGCAGTTGGTCAGTGCGGCCGCCTTGATCTCGCCAAGCGCTTTGAGGCGGGGGTCGACACGGGCACTCGCCGCGAGCGCGAACTCGTGGACACCGACTGCAGCGAGTAATTGCGGTCGGCGCCGCAACCAGCGCAACAGGTCTGTCCGGTTGCGGCGGGCCGTGGGAAAGACGCGACGAAACGACTCCATCTGACCGATGACGCTCATGCTGTCGGTTTACACCCGCGACCGGATCGAGACAACCCAGGAGGCCGTTCGGCAATCGTGGTATGTCGGCGGCGGGAGTGTTCTACGTTCGAAGTGGAGGCCGACCGCGCCGCACCCGAGGAGCCCACGATGAAGGCTGTCATCTGCACCGAGACGCGCCTGGAGGTGGGTGACATCCCGAATCCGATCCCGGCCAGGGGCCAGGTGTTGATCGATGTGTCTCGGTGCGGGATCTGCGGTTCGGACCTGCACGCGCGCGTACACGCCGACGAGATGGCGGAACTGGCGGCCGAGACCGGCTACCGCGATTTCATGCGTTCCCACCAGCGAGTTGTGCTGGGACACGAGTTCAGCGGCACGGTCGCCGATTACGGTCCCGGCTGCCGGAAGCGGTGGCCGGTGGGCACCGCGGTGGTTGCGTTGCCCATCGTCCGCACCGGGCCGGACATCCACCTGACCGGTCTCTCTGCCTCGGCGCCGGGCGGCTACGCGGAACAGATAGTGGTTCAGGAGTCGATGACCCTGCCGGTGCCCAACGGGCTGACGGCAGAGAACGCGGCACTGACCGAGCCGATGGCGGTGGCGTGGCACGCGGTGCGGAAGGGTGACGTCGGCAAGGGCCGGACCGCGATCGTCATCGGATGCGGCCCGATCGGTCTCGCGGTGATCAGCATGCTGAAGGCGTCCGGTGTCCGCACCGTGGTCGCTGCCGACTTCTCCACCCGTCGGCGGGAGCTCGCCCGGCATTGCGGTGCCGACGTCGTGACTGACCCTGCCGCGGAATCGCCCTGGACGTCCTATCCGCGACACAAGGAGACGACCTCGATCACGGACGTGCTCGGCCTCGGACTCGACACCATGGAAAAGCTGCGTCGAATCCCGAAGCTGCCGTGGTGGCATGCCTTCGCCCTCGCCGACGCAGTGGGCGCAACACCGTCCGGGCCGGTCGTGTTCGAGTGTGTCGGCATGCCCGGAGTCATCGACGGCATCCTGGCCGCGGCCCCACTGCGTTCCCGCGTCGTCGTGGTCGGGGTATGCATGGAGACCGACACCTTCCGCCCGGCATTGGCGGTCAACAAGGAGATCGACCTGCGCTTCGCCGTCGCCTACGACCCCCGGGAATTCCGCGACACGCTCCACATGCTCGCCGACGGAAAAGTTGATCCGACACCGCTGATCACCGGCACCGTCGGTTTGGCCGGCGTCGCATCCGCTTTCGATGCACTCGGCAACCCCGAGGTGCACGCCAAAATCCTCATCGACCCCGAGAACACCACCGCCTCACTGTGATTCGCCGCTGCCCATGAACTCCAACCATCCCCGTCTCCGATGGGTCGCGCCGGCGCTTCTGCTCGCGCTCATCTATGCGGCGTCGCTCACCGTCTACGGGCTGAGCAGCCGGGAGACCGGGGACGACGGACCGTACGCTGCCGGCCACGACGAGGTGATGGTGCTGGTAACGGCGAAGTCCCTGCAGCCGGCGACGGACCGGCTGCAGGCGGAGGTGACGATCGCCGTCGGTGCGGATTACCTTCACGCCAACGGCGACACGCTGAACCGGAATATCACACTCCTGCTCCTCCCCACCACCAGCCACGAGGAAATCGTGTTCCGGGAGGGCGCCACCCCCACCACGTTCGACACCGAATTCATCACGGACGGGAACGCGGCCCTGTGGCCGTTCGACCGGTTCGAGGTGAACCCGATGGTGGTCGAGGCGTACGAGGGTCTCGGCGCCGCCCGTGAACTGGTGCCGACGGGCCTGCTGCTCGACGGCCGGGTCGACGGATGGAAGACGCGCGCCGAACCGGTGGAGGTCGACACCGACGTTTCCCGGAACGGCACCGGCGCCGAGGTGACGTTCGCGCGCACCGGCGGAAACCTCATCTACGCCGCGATCCTGCTGCTGATGATGACGACGCTCGCCGTGCTGGCCGCGTTCGTCGCATTGCAGACATTCCGGCGCAAGCGGGCCGTCAACACGGACATGCTCGGATGGATGGCGGCGATGCTCTTCGCCGTCGTGCCGTTGCGCGGAATACTCCCGGGTAGCCCGCCGATCGGGTCGTGGGTCGACATCGCCCTCACCGTGTGGGTGGTCTCCACCCTCGTCGCATCCTTGGCGCTCTTCGTGTTCTGCTGGTGGCGCGACAGCGGGGCGCCGACCCCGCCCTGATTCCACTCAGTCGATGCTCTGCAATTTCTTGCGGCGGCGATAGTCTGCGGCCTTGATCCGGTTGCCGCACTCTGCCATTCCGCACCAGCGGCGTGAGAAGCCGCGGGAGAGGTCGACGAACAACCGGGTGCAGTCCGGGTTCGAACACTCCTTCACCTTCGTCATCTCCGCCGATCCGATCAGCTCGATCGTGTCTCTGGCCAGGAGACTCAGGACATTGTCGGGTGAGCCGGCGCTGGTCGTGTCACGCTCGCGGGAGAGGGTCAGGGAGGGCAGCGGACCCCTGGCTGTGATGTTGAGAAGGCTGACCTCGTCTTGGGTCGCGCGGTGAGCGCTTCCGGTCAGCGACGCGGTGACGGCGCTGTAGATCGCCTCCCGGAGGTGCTGTGCGTCGGCGACGCTGTCGGACGACGGCGGGTCCATCTCGTCGCAGAGGTTCGCTCCGTCGACCCAGTGTCGAAGGTCTTCCGGCTTCTCGAGTAGTTCGGTGCGCAGCGTTCGGCGCCACAGGATGGTGCCGGCGAAGTCGAGGCAATGCCGTCCACTCACATACACGAACTCGTTCACGTCACCATCTTGACAGGTGACGCGAACGAGTTCAAACTTCTTCCATGATTCCCGTCACCTCCTAGGGTGGTGACGCTACTGGAACCCTGATCCCCTTTCGGTCAGTGGCGGCTGCGGGAACTCATTCAGCCAGTGTTCTCACCTAAGGAGCCCGGATTCCATGTACGACGATGCGCGCGTGCCTGCGCCGACCCGAGAGCCCACCTCGCCGTCGATAACGACCGCCTCGATCGCGAGCCGGATGGAGCGATTGCCGTGGTGTCGTGTCCAGCGAAATCTCTTCCTGGTGATTGCGACCGCATGGTTCTTCGATTCGATCGACCTGGGCGCGATGACGTTCCTGCTGTCGCCGATCAGCCACCATTTCTCGCTCACCGCCGCCCAGACCGGGGTGCTCGGCAGCGCAAGCTTCGCCGGGATGTTCTTCGGCGCAGTCGGGGCCGGCG
>SEEV01000697.1 GCA_004211695.1 Rhodococcus sp. (in: high G+C Gram-positive bacteria) | reverse complement strand
CGAGCCCATGACGGCCAGTCCCGTGACGCCGATCTGGGCGCGGGCACCCTCAGTGTTGTCGATAGTCATGGATACAGCATTCCCTCTCGCTCGGCGGTAGTGAAATCGGCGGCTACGAACCCCTCGACGGTCTAAGCCAAACATACGAAGGCCGGCCATCGCACATGCGATGGCCGGCCTTCGTTTCACGTCACCGTTCGATCAGCTGCGACGCTCGCGCCGCGGTCCGTCGAAGCCGTCGTACGAACGACGCTCCGTGCGGCTGCGGAACCCGCCACCGGTCGCCGCGGGGCGCCGCTCCGACGAGGCCGCGGGACGACGGTCGTCGCGTCGATCGTCCCTGCGGTCGTCGCGGCGGAACCCGCCTGCCGCACCGCGGTTGTCACGGTTGTCGCCGAAGTCGCGGCGCGGAGCACTGCGATCGAAGCTGCGCTCACCGGTCCCGCGGTGGCTGTCGCCGCGGTCACCGAAGTCGCGACGCGGGGCGCCGGCGCTGCCGCCGCCGTACTCGCGGCGGGGTGCGCTGTCGCCGAAGTCGCGGCGCGGGGCCCGGTCACCGAACGAGCGGTTGTCGCGGTCACCGCGGTAGCCGCCGCCACGGTTGTCGCCGTCGCGCTGGGGACGCTCGCCCCGGTAGCCGCCGGACCGGGTGTCCGTCTGGTCGCGGCGCGGGCCGCGCCCCTCGAAGCTGCGCCCACCCGACGGGCGGTCGCCGTAGCTGCGCTCGCCGCGGTCGTTGCGGTTGCCGCGGTAGCCGCCGCCGTCGCGACCGCCGTATCCGCCCTCACGGCGGGGTCCGCGGTCACCGAACTTGCGGTCGCCGCCGCGGTCGCCGCGGGAGTAGGTGTCGCGCACCGGTTCTCCGCTGGGCGCCTTGGCGCCGGTGATGCTGGCCAGCTTCTCCGAACCCGGGGTCACGGGCACGGCGGTGGCGTCGACGCCGGCCATCCCGGTCAGGCGGCGGAACGTGCGCTTCTGGTTGGGGAGCACGATCGCGACGACGGTGCCCTTCTCGCCGGCCCGCGCGGTCCGGCCGGCCCGGTGCAGGTAGTCCTTGTGGTCGGCGGGCGGATCGACGTGCACGACCAGGTCGATGCCGTCGACGTGGATGCCGCGGGCGGCGACGTCCGTCGCGACGAGGACCGGGGTGCGGCCGTTCTTGAAGCGTTCGAGGACTCGGGTGCGCTGGTTCTGCGCCTTGCCGCCGTGCAGCGCCTCGGCGGCGATTCCCACCGCGCGGAGCCGGTCGGTGATGCCCTCGCAGCCGAGCTTGGTGCGGGCGAACATGATCGTGCGGCCGTCGCGGGCACCGATTTCGGCGAGGACGTTGTCCTTCTGACCGCGGTCGACGAGCAGCACGTAGTGCTCCATCGTGTCGACGCTGGCGCGACCGTCCTCGGTGGAGTGCTGGACGTGGTCGGGCAGGAACTGGCGGACCAGCGACTGCACCTCACGGTCCAGGGTGGCCGAGAACAGCAGGCGCTGACCGTCGGCGGGGGTGTCGCCGAGGATGGACCGGACCTCGGGCAGGAAGCCCATGTCCGCCATCTGATCGGCCTCGTCGAGCGCGGTGATCTCGATGGAATCGAGGATGCAGGTGCCCTGACGCAGGTGGTCGCCGAGGCGGCCGGGGGTGGCGACGAGGATGTCGACACCGCGGCGCAGCTGGTCGACCTGCTTGGTGAACGGGGTGCCACCGACGGCGGGACGGACGGTCAGTCCCATGGCGCCCGCGTACGAGTTGAGGGAGTCGACCACCTGGAACGCGAGCTCACGGGTCGGAACCAGCACCAGCGCCCGGGGGCGCTTGGGTGCGGGCCGGTCCTCGTGGCGGGACAGGCGGGTGAGCATCGGCAGACCGAAGGCGAGGGTCTTGCCCGATCCGGTCTGCGCGCGGCCGAGCACGTTCTTGCCGGCGAGTGCGTCGGGCACGGCCAGCGCCTGGATCGGCGACGGGACGGTGATGGAGTTGCGGGCGAGGGCCTGCACCAGGGGTGCGGGCAGGCCGATCTCCGCGAACGTCACGGTGGCCGTGTCGGCCTCCGCGGCGATCGGAGCTGGGGTTTCGGTGTCGTTCTGCTCAATGGGGGCAGACGTCGTCTGGACAGCGTTGGTCACGCAGATACCTCTCCGGGCATAGGGCGCGTCGCGGAGCGGGGGCTGTCATGCAGCACGCACAAAGGGACGAGCCAGGGCACATGTCACCTGGTCAATCCATTCGCGGAAGTGCGGGGAATTGGG
>SEEV01000696.1 GCA_004211695.1 Rhodococcus sp. (in: high G+C Gram-positive bacteria) | reverse complement strand
GACACCGATCGCCCGAAGCTGACGGACAAGCTTCTGGCGTCGTCGCACATCTCGGAGGCGATGATCGTCTCCACCTGCAACCGGGTGGAGATCTACGCCGTCGTCGATGCGTTCCACGGCGCGCTGGCCGAGGTGGGCGAACTGCTCGCCGACCATTCCGGGCTGGATCTCACCGATCTGCACCGGCACGCGTACGTGCGCTACAGCGAGGCTGCGGCGGAGCACCTGTTCGCCGTGGCCAGCGGTCTCGATTCGATGGTGATCGGCGAGCAGCAGATCCTCGGCCAGATCCGGACCGCCTACGCGTCTTCCGACGCCCAGCAGGCCGCTGGCCGCACGCTGCACGAACTCGCCCAGCAGGCGCTGCGCGTCGGCAAGCGGGTGCACTCGGAGACGGGCATCGACTCCGCGGGCGCCTCCGTCGTGTCCGTGGCCCTCGACCGCGCCGCCGGAATCGTCGGAACGGGCGGCCTCGCAGGGTGCACCGCCGTCGTCGTCGGCGCCGGTTCCATGGGCGGGCTGTCGGTCGCGCACCTCACCCGTGCCGGGATCGGCCGCATCGTCGTCGTGAACCGCACCAAGGAGCGTGCGGAGCACCTCGCCGACACGGCCCGGTCCAACGGCGTCGAGTCGGAGGCCCTCGAACTGAGCGAACTGCCCACAGCGATGGCCCAGGCGGACGTCCTCGTGACCTGTACCGGCGCGGTCGGCGCCGTCGTCACGCTCGCGGACACCCACCGCGCGCTGGCACAGCCCGGCCGCGACTCCGACCGCCCCCTCGTCATCTGCGACCTCGGACTGCCCCGCGACGTGGAGCCCGCCGTGTCGGGTCTGCCCGGGGTCACCGTCCTCGACATGGAGTCGCTGCAGCGCGACCCCGCCGCCGGCGCGGCCGCCTCCGACGCCGACGCCGCCCGGACGATCGTCGCCGCCGAACTTGCCAACTACCTGGCAGGCCAGCGGCTGGCGGAGGTCACGCCGACCGTCACCGCCCTGCGCCAGCGCGCGGCGGACGTGGTCGAGGCGGAACTCATGCGACTGGATTCGCGTCTGCCCGGGCTCGACGACCCCGAGCGCGACGAGGTGGCCCGCACCGTCCGGCGCGTGGTCGACAAACTCCTCCACGCGCCCACCGTCCGGGTCAAGCAGCTCGCGTCCGCGCCCGGCGGCGACTCGTACGCCGCCGCCCTGCGGGAACTGTTCGAACTGAGCCCCGGATCCGTCGAGGCCGTCGCGAAGCCCACCGACCTCGGTGGCGCCACCGACCTGAGCGCCATCGACATCACGGACGGCTTCATCGCCGGCCAGGACCCGCGCCTGCGCCGCTTCGTCACAGACGACAACCACGGGAAGGAATCGCAGGCATGAGCGCCGTCGGCACCCGCACTCTGCGGATCGGAACCCGGGGGAGTGAGCTCGCGACCACCCAGGCCGGCACCGTGCGTGACGCACTGATCTCGGCCGGGCACGACGCCGAACTCGTCATCATCAAGACCAAGGGCGACCAGTCCATGGAATCGGTGGAGAAGATCGGGGTCGGTGTCTTCACCGCCGAACTGCGCGAAGCGCTTGCCGACGGCCGGGTCGACGTGGCCGTCCACTCCTACAAGGACCTGCCGACCGCACGCGACGAGCGGTTCACCATCGCCGCCATCCCGCCGCGGGAGGATCCGCGCGACGCGCTCGTGGCCCGCGACGGACTGGTGCTCGGTGAGCTGCCCGCCGGTTCGAAGGTCGGCACGTCAGCACCGCGGCGCACGTCGCAGCTCCGGGCACTCGGCCTCGGCCTCGACATCCGTCCGCTGCGCGGCAACCTGCAGCGACGGCTCGGCAAGGTCGAATCCGGCGAACTCGACGCCGTCGTCCTCGCGCGGGCCGGGCTGGCCCGGATCGGCCGCCTGGACCTGATCACCGAGTCCCTCGAACCGGTCCAGATGCTGCCCGCACCCGCGCAGGGCGCCCTCGCCGTCGAATGCCTGTCGGCGAACACGGCGCTCATCGCGATCCTGTCGGAGCTCGACGACCCGAACAGCCGCGCCGCCGTCACCGCGGAACGCGCGCTGCTCGCCGAGCTCGAAGCCGGCTGCACCGCGCCCGTCGGCGCCATCGCCGAGGTCGTCGAATCGCTCGACGACGACGGCCGCATCTTCGACGAACTGTCCGTCCGGGGCTGCGCCGCAGCCATCGACGGTTCCGACGTCATACGCACGGGGGCCGTGGGCTCCCCGGAGAACGCCGAAGAACT
>SEEV01000695.1 GCA_004211695.1 Rhodococcus sp. (in: high G+C Gram-positive bacteria) | reverse complement strand
AGCCGTGTGCGGGAGAACCGCATGCACGGATTGACGGGCGGGAGCTGGAAACGGAACCAGATCGGCCACGGTCGAGGAGAAGAACGACCAACGGGAAACCGTATGGGTCACAAGCGGCTCCGCGACCTACCGCCGATCACGGTCACCGCGCCAGCTCTCGACCCTCCATGTCGGGAAGGTGTGGTGGCACAGTGGGCAGGTACCGATCCAACGGGCAAGTGCGCGTTGGAGTTCGCGCACGATGCCGTACAGGGTCAGTCCTGCCCAGTCGCTTTTGGGTCGGCCAGCCGCAGGGTGGTGATGAACAGGTGAGCGGCGGTGACCAGGGTCGCGTGGTGGTGCCAGCCCAGCCAGGAACGGCCCTCGAAATGATCCAGTCCGAGTCCGGTTTTCAGTTCCCGGTAGTCGTGCTCGATGCGCCAGCGGATCTTGGCGAGGCGCACCAGCTCGGGCAGCGGGGTGTCCTCGGGGAGGGTGGAGAGCCAGTAGTCGGTGGGCTCGTCGGCGCCGGCGGGCCACTCGGCGAGCAACCACACCTCGGGAAGAGTGCCGTCCTCGGCGCGGGGAATGTCCCGGTTCGCCGGGCGGACCCGCAGCGCGGCGAAGCGCGAGCGCATCGCCGCGGTCGGATTGGCCGGGTCGGCCTTGCTGCCGCGCCGCCAGGTCACGGTCCGCAGGGCCTTACGTCCGGCCGCCAGGACCAGGTCCCTGCAGCTCGCGGCCGGGCCCGGATAGCGCGGGGCCGGTGGGCGCCCGCGGCCGCTGTAGGGCGGCGCCTCGGGGACCGCGTCGCCGGGATAGGCGCTGGTGGCGCCCTTGACGGCGACGACGTAGTCGATGCCGCGTTCGGTCAGCGCGAGCCGGAAGGCGGTGGCGTCGCCGTAGCCGGCGTCCGCGACCGCCGCCGGCGGAATGCGACCCCACTCGATCAGCTCGTCGATCATCTCGATCGCCATCTCCCACTTGGTGCGGTGATGCTCGGTGTCGGGGATCGCGGACCGCTTCCGGCGGGCGGTGATCGCCGCGATCGCGTCGGGGTCGGTGGTGGACCGGTCGTCCCAGCTCTCGGGCAGGAACAGGCGCCAGCCCAACGGCGCCGAGGCCGCATCGGAAGCGGCGTGCACGCTGACCGCGATCTGGCAGTTGCCGACCTTGCCGAGGGTGCCCGAGTACTGCCGGGCCACGCCCGGGGAGCGATCACCGTCCTTGGTGAACCCGGTGTCGTCGATGACCCAGGCATCCGGGGCGATCAGATCACAAGCCCTGCGCGACAGGGTTTTCCGCACCGGCGCCACGTCCCACTTCGAGGTGGTCACGAACTGCTGCAACCGCTGATGATCCACCTGCAGCGCTGCGCCATCGGCTGCATCGACTTGCGCCGCCCGTCGAGCATCAACCCCCGCACATACACTCCCGCCGTCGCCCGCTGATCCTTGCGCGCCAGCGACGAGAACACCTCGCCGGCAAACGTATCCAACTGTTCCCCGACACGGGCGAGAGCGGCTGCATCCATGCCCGCATACTCTCGAGAAAGTCGCGAAAACTCGAGCCGACACGCCGAGGTAACAAAGTACTACTAGCGCACTGCGCCAAAATCGCTGATGGGCAGACTGGTCAGACGAGATCATGTCGAGTCGATTCCCCCTGCACCCGCGCGTCATGGTGGTGGAAACTCCGCCTCGGAGGAACCCCCAACGGCCCGGTAATACACCCGCAGAAGGCATCCTAGGCCCGCATGTCGGATGCGCTGAAAGATGAGCGTCTTCTGCGCACGGTCATCCGGAACCCTCTGTCCGAGGTCGAACACCGTCCAGCTCGAGGTTGCATCCGTTCCATGCGAACGCCGGTGGCTTCCGTACGCCACCCCGACAGCGCATGGACACGTCCTTCGGCGGTGCGGGCGGAGGAAAACGGCAGGTCCGGGGCTTGATGCGATATGGGCGTTGGACGAGCGCCCGCCCCGAGATCGGTTCACACCCGCAGCCACCCGGCCGCCTGCACATGCCGGCCCAACACCGGCCACTTCTCCTCCAACACCACCGTGCCGCTCGAGCCATCTCCTCAGTTCCGTGGTCAACACCGAGGAGATATGATCATCCCCACGGCCAGATTCCGCGTAACTTTTAAGCCGAAGTTACGGCGAGTCTGAGTGCCGGGTTCGCCTCTGATCTGCCCGTTCTCAGGTTCGGAGCTCTGCGAATGTAGTCAGAATTGTTGGCGTGTCTCGGCGACTGTTCGTCGTGAAT